>DATDHE010000247.1:0-15495 GCA_036521695.1 Candidatus Acidiferrum sp.
TCAAAGATAATATTTCTCTCCAGGTAATGAACGGCCTCGGGATCGGCGCTGATTCGCGCGGCATCATTCAGCGTCTTAAGATCGGCGTCGAGATCGAGGCCAGCCTGCTGGTAGAGCGCGCGAACCTGGTCACGGCCGATCGAGCGATCCAACTGCCTTCTGTAATCGACTCCGGTGTTCCACGAGACGTTGCCCTGCGCCCGAGCTTCAAGCTCCGCGCGAAACGCGAAGACAAATGGAAAGTCCACCAGTTCGTCCCATAGAAACTGATTTGCTTCCTGCCCGGCAAAATCCGTTGGCGCCAGTTCCGGCGATAGGGGCGTGAACCAGCCGGGGGTATCGCTGAGAGCACCAACGAGGGCTATTCGCGCTTGGCCTTGCGCTGTGGCCTGGGCTTCCGCAAGCGCAACTTCCGCGATATCGAGATTTGCGACGGGGTTAGCAATATTGACGAGCTGCAAGCCTGTCCCCGGCGCGAGCAGCGTTTTGAAGGCAAACTCGGAATCCAGCGCGGTGTTCCAGGTGGCCACGCCGCCGGAGAGCACTCCACACATGGGCAGAGCGGCATCAAAGCGCTCCGGGTCACGTTGGAGCAGGCCCGCGGTGATGATTCCGCCGAGCGAGTGTCCCCAGGCGATGGTGCGTTTCGGATGCCCGAAGACCCGCTTGAACACATCAAGAACGGCGATCTGGTCTAGCAGGGCTTCGTGGATGGCCCACCCGGTGGTGGCGTAGGAGGATCCAGCCAAAGCGTAGCCGCTCGAGAGCATAAAAAATCGTGTGAAGGGATCGCCGACATCTTGTGCAGGGTTCGCGCTTCCCGGCACCACATAGCCGTGACTGTAAAGAAACAAAGTGCCGTTCCAGTTTGCCGGAACCTCAATCAAGTAAGTGGCGCCGTCCGGAAGGGTTCCGGGGTGCATTGTGACACCGGCTTGGGCGCGGGCGCTGCCCGCAACCGAAAAGAGAAGTACTGCGACGGAGATCGAAGAAAGAATCAACCGCTTCGCCATGTGCCACATATCCGTTTCCTCCTGTATGCAAAATTGGGAATCTCAAGTGCCCCCAAGCCGCGCGAAAAATCCGAGCGACGGCCTTTGCTCAACCGCACCGCTTCGCCGGCTGCATTCTTGCGGATGCTGTCGTGACCGGGCGCCGTGGTGCTAGAAGGTTAGCCGCACCCCGAGCTGGATTTCGCGCTTGGGAAAGGCGGCTGTAAAGCCAAGTGGAGTGCTGGGCCCGACCACCGTTCCATCGCTGAGGACCGTGCCTGGTTTCAAGCCGTGCACGTTGAACGGCGGCGCAAGCGCGGCGCCCACGATATTGTTCACGCTGGCGTAGTTGGTGCGGTTGGCCAGGTTAAAGGCTTCCGCGGTGAATTGAAGAGTTGCCTTCTCATACAGCTTGAAGGAGCGGCTGAGGCGCAGGTCGAAGTCGTAGAAATTGGGGCCAATACCGGTATTTCGTCCGTCACCAGGCGGTCGGTCATTGGTGAAGTGCCCGTCCCCATTGATGTCCGCGCCGGCGAGCAGGTTAAACGGATGGCCGCTGTTGAAGTTGAAGACGGGCGAAAGCTGGAAGCCGCCAAGGATGCGGGAATGTTCCCACGGACTCTCAAATACGCCCGCGATGACCACCTTGTTGCGCTGGTCAAAGTCAGAGACAGACCAATCACAACGCAGACACGTGGCATTAAACGGTGAATAGTCGCTGTTGAAGTCCGTGGAATTGTCCAAAGCTTTGCTGTAGGTGTAGTTCGCCAGCACTGTGAAATGATTCGAGAAACGCTTCTTGAGTTCGAGAATACCGCCCTGATAGAGCGCGGCCGCCGCCGAACTGTACACGTTGTTCTGGAGAATCGTGTGGGTGGGATCGGCAAAGCAAAGGCCGGGATTGGCTGAGCACTCCGGCGCTCCCCAGTCCTGGAAAGGAAGACCATTGGTAGGGAGCCCGTTGGCGCCCAGTCCTGGAGGTCCGCAGGCTGCAACGCCGGCGGTTGGGCAAATGGGTGCACCTGGCAAGAGGTTTGAGTCCAGCGCCACGGGAAGATGCGTGGTGTGAACGAAGATATAGCTTGCGGAGAGGGAGAATCCCGCTCCTATCTGCCGCTCGATGCTCAGGGAGGCCTGCTGCGCCATAGGACTCGCATAACCCGGTTGGCCTGCAAAAAGCACAGTGCCCGGCGGCAGCGGGCCGGTATTTGCGACCGTGAGGCCAAACTGCGTCAAGTCCGCCGGAGTGATGCAGGCATATTGTCCAGTAGCCGGAGTGCCGCAACCAATGATGTTGTTCTGGACCGGATTTGCAGTGAGTCCCTCAGCATAGAGCGTCTGGAAAATCACCGCCGAGCTGGTCACGGGAATCGCCGGATTGCCGGTGGCCGCGCCGAGAATGGAAACGAGAGTATTCGCGATGGTGCGTGTGCCGTTGACGTTACCGAGCACACTCACGACGCCGGGAATCTGCGCGTAAATTGGAGAATAGAAGATGCCGTACCCGGCGCGGACGACCGTCTTGTGATCGTTGAAGGGATCCCATGCAATGGACACGCGCGGTGCGAAATTTTTCTTGGGAGTATGCAAGGGGCCATACTGCGAATCCAACTCGTATCGCAGGCCGTAGTGCACCGTGAGGTTGGGCCGGAGCTGCCAGGTGTCCTGGACATAGCCCGCCGTGAACGGCCGGGTTTGCACGTATTTCGGATTGCCGAAGCCTTGTTCGTAGAATGCGGGCAATCCCAGGCTCCACGATTGGAGCGTGCTTATGCTCGATGGCGCCGCCGTAGTGGCTCCGCAGGCCGCCGGGACTTCCAAGCAAAGACTGACCAAGGCGCCAGGAAGTTCGAGAAATTCAAAACGGCCGGCGAAGAATGTTTGCGAAGTGGTGTTGTTGCCGCGGATTAACTCCTCGAATCCCGTTCTGATCGTATGGTGTCCCCGAACGAGAGTCAGGTTGTCTCCGAATTCATAGCGGCGTCCCGTGGAGTGACTTGGAAGAAAAATGCCACGGCCAAAGAAACCATACCCTTCGACGTCGAGGCCGGGCCCGCCGAGGTCATTGGTGTTCACATTAAATTGATACCAATTCCATTGGGCGAAAGCCTCGTTTTGTGTGTTGGCACTGAATTGACGGAACCAGGAACCCTGCACAGTACTGTCCCAGGCGAGTTCGGATGTGCCGCGAGAAAAACCTGTCAATGCCTGTAAGTCAGGGTCCGATTCGGTGAGGTGCACGAAGCTATAACGCAGAAACGCCTGATTGCTGTCGCTGAAGCGTTGATCAAGACGCGTGGAAAAAGCGTTCGAGCGTGTGGGAAATGGGAACAACCCGCCGTTTGTTTCGAATTGATTCACGATGTAAGGATCCAGCGCGGATTTGATCGCTGGAACAAAGGGGTTACCAGGCTCTTGGGGCGGATTTATCGACAAAATGCTCTGAAGCGCAAATGCGCAAGTTGGCGCGGGCAGAATAATAGGATTTTGCAGCGGATTCGCCGTATTTGTCGTAATGCACGGAACCAGATTGGTGGCTGGTTGCGCCGCCAGATTTCCAATAATTGCCTGTTGCGTGTTTGTAGGAGCAAAAATGTTGCTATTCGTCAGCAGCGGCACAGAGTCCTGTGCATTGGAGTTCAATCCTTCGTAGGCAGCGAACAGAAACGTCTTATCCTTCCGAATCGGGAAGCCCACACTGCCTCCGTATTGCTGGCGAGTGAGGCTGTCCTTGACCGGCGTGCCCTGGGCATCGAGCGAGAAGGGATCGCCGGGCTGCAACGCTTGCGTGAAAGCAAACGGGTTGCGCGCGTCCATGGCGCTGTCGCGGAAAAAACCGAACAGGCTGCCGTGCAACTCGTTGGTGCCAGACTTCGAGACGATATTGATCACGGCACCGCTCGCGCCGCCTAGGTCAGCGCCGTAATCGCCGCGGTTGATCTGGAATTCCTGGACGGCATCCTGGCCCAGGTTGAGGCGCACCCCGCCAGCGTCGTCGTTGGCTTCTCCACCGTCCACCGTCACGCTGTTGCCCCGGCCGTTGCTCCCATAGAAGGAAAGACCGCTCTGGGGCGTTTGCTTTACGCGAAAGTCGGCATTGTCCGTAATCGTGTTCGAGTTGCTGACACCCGGCACCAACAGTGTGAACGTGAGGTAGTCTCGGCGGCTAATCGGTAATTCGGCGATGTATTGCTGCACCAGGGTGTCCGCCTGGCTGCCTCGGGCCGTTTCCACTACCGGCAATTCCGCTGTTACTTCCACGTGCGCCGTCGCTGAAGCCACTTGCAAATGAAAATCGAGAATGAGCGTCTCGCCCACGTTGAGGACTACGCCCTTGCGTATCTCGGTCTGGAAGCCGGAGGTCTCGATGGTTACGGTGTAGGAAGCTGGCGGGAGTCCCGTCACACCATATTCGCCGTCGGTCTCCGTCACCGCGGTGCGCCGGATTCCTTTCTCGGAATCCTCAACGGTCACCGTGGCCTTTGGAACGGTTGCTCCGGTGGGATCCGTTATCGTCCCGCGGATCTCGCCTGATGTACCGCCGCCTTGAGCTCGCGCAACGCGGTTTGCCGGGAGCAAGCATGCAAAGGACAGCAATGCGGCAGCAAGAAAAACTGGCTTCATAAGTCCTCCTGATTCAGCGAATACATCACAGAACTCTTGCTGAAATTACCCACGTAAGCCTGCTTCGCACCGTTAGTCTCCGGCTAGCCGGACTCTCATGCCACCGCCCACCCGCGCGTCGCTTTGCGCCAGCTACGCCAATATTTATGGAGTCACCACGAGAGACTCTTACCCAATCCCAGGAATTCGAAGACCCCATGCCCCGACGTACTATCCAAAATTATGATTGTCCGTATCACATAATATTGACTAACGTCAAGTTGAAACCATGGGGGGCCTGCCAAGGGCGGATACTCCGTCCTTTGGCCTGCGCGCCGTTCGGCGTTCTGGATGTATGGCGGGTGCCTGGGCTTGAAAGGCAAAGACCCTGTGGCCAGCCACCGAAAGCGCCGACCAACAGAACTCCGTTTAGCGGGGCACGAGTACCATCCGGCCGGAGACTCGTCCGAGCCGCAGTTGCTCCATGACATCATTCACTTCGGCCAGCGGCCGGCTGGCCGTCTGGCATCGGACTTTTCCCGCCGCGCCCAGGGCCAGGACTTCCTGCAAGTCCTCCCGGGTGCCGACAGAAGAAGCCTGGATACGCACTTCCGTTGCCGCCATCATGATTGGCGGGAAGCAGAGTGACTCGGAAGGCAAGCCAACCACGAGGAGCGTCCCAGTTGGCCTGATGCATGGAAACGCCGTATCGTACGCCTTTTTTGCAGCGGAGGTCACGAGCGCAACATGAGCGCCGCCCGCGCGCCGCAATTCTTTAACTACGTTTACGCTTTCTGCGTTCAGCGTAGCGGACGCACCCAGGCTTTTCGCCTGTGCAAGCTTTTCTTCGGACACATCCACCGCCGTCACGATCGCTCCCAAACCCACGCCCACTTGCACGGCCAAGTGGCCGAGGCCGCCCACACCAAACACCGCCAAACGCTGTCCTGGCTGGATTTTGGCGTGTTTCAGGGAGCGATAAACGGTCACTCCCGCGCAGAAAAGCGGCGCCACGTCGATAGCAGAAAGCTCGTCGGGAATTTTCGTAGCATGGCTCGCAGAAACTTTTACGAACTCCGCGTATCCGCCATCCACGGTCACGCCGGTAATTTTTTGTTTGACGCAGAGATTCTCGTTGCCCTCGCGGCAGAAATCGCATTCCCCGCAAGTCCAGTACACCCAGGGAACGCCGACACGGTCTCCGACTTTCAAATGATCGACGGACGCACCTTTTTCCACGACGCGGCCGGCGATTTCATGGCCCAGGATCAAAGGTCTTTTGGTGATGGGAACGAGCTGCGGCCAATCGCCGTCGGCCACGTGCAGATCCGAATGGCACACGCCGCACGCCTCGACTTCTATCAGCACTTCATGGGCGTCGGGACATGGCTGCGCAACGTCTTCGATGCTAAGTGGGGCTTTGAACTCGCGAAGTATGGCCGCTTTCATTGTGACCGCTTCAACGGTTTGGGGATGCGTGACTCACAGTTTTCGCACAAGCGATGGCAACTCCTTTGGCGTCATCTGCAGGGAATCTGTCGCTCTGTCCTAAGGCTTCGCGCCGCGCAAGAAAAATTCGACGGCATTGCGCACTCGCTCGGTGAGTTTGTGAGGTCCGGTAAGATCGACGGCCCACTGCCGCACGACCGTATTGAAAAGCCCCTCCATGAATTCCGCCAAGTGCACCACCGGAAAATCACGCGTGATCTCGCCGTTCTTTTGCCCCTCCGCGATGATTTCGCGCAAAAGACTCACCGTCGCCGCCTCGGCTCCGCGCAACTCCGGCGAGCGCACCGGATCCATCGCGCCGGCCAGGATGACGGCCTGCCAAAGCGGCCGCCCCACTTCGGTCGTGTTTCCCAGCGTTTCGTAGAATCGACGCAAGCGCTGCTCGGTCGTCGCTTTAATGGATAGCTCGGACTTGAGACTCTCGGCCTGGCGCGCAAACGCGCGGCGTCCCACTTCGCGCAATACCGCATCTTTGCTGGGGAAATAACGGAAAAACGTGGGCTGGCTGATTTCCAAAGTGTGTACGATATCGTCGATGCGCGTCTTCTCGTAGCCGCGCTGGCGAAAAAGATGCAAAGCTGTTTCGATGATCTGCTGGCGGAGCCGCGCTTTCTTGCGTTCGCGAAGGCCGGCGACGGGCTTCCTCCCGGAAGCTGCGTGACTGCGCTTTTTTTCCGTAGCCCTGCTCTCGTTCGCCCTCCCAGGTGTTTGCGAGGCCGGTCGTCTTACGCCAACTTTCGCGCGGCGCATCAAATGTTTCCTCCTGGATGGGGCGCCGCTCCGGGCTGTGCGGCCTGCATTTCGATAGTCGCGCTAACATTATAGCGACTAACGCCAAGTTGCAAGCCCGACGATAAATAGACATGAAATAAAAGATAAGTTCTGGCGCAATTTCAGGCACAGCGAAAAGCGATCGGAGATGCACTGTCGCCGAAATTGTCTTAAACTATTACAGTTGCAGAGATGGGCGTGTAGCTCAGCTGGGAGAGCGCGTGCTTTGCAAGCATGAGGTCGCAGGTTCGATCCCTGTCACGTCCACCAACCATCATCCGACATTTCTCCTAGCGTCCTTAGGCAGATCGCATGCCAGGCCATTCTCAGCCTGGGCCATTCGACCTCCAGTTTCTGTAACCCTGCTAATACAGGAGTGTGCTGTATTGCACAGACGAACAGTGACCTCCGAACAATAATGCTGCCGCATATGGATAGCGCAAACGGCTTGTTCTCTCCTGGCTATTCCTCCGCGTGCAGCATCAACCACGCTCTCCAGTAGGGGAATGCGCCATGGTCACCCCCGATTCCACTCTGGACTGGAATCATTACGTTGGTGTCAAAATAGTATCCGCAGAGCATTCCTGCTGTGAACCCGACAAAAAACTTGGGTGTTTCCACTATCACGCGGCTGTGTGACGGCAGTCACAGACTTGGAATTAGCCTTGCATTAGTTTTGCAAGACTCCGAGGTCTAAGGCTGAGGTGTGCAAACGGAGGGGTGGTGATGGGTGTTCACGGGAAGAAGCCGAGAATAGTTTTTTCCTTCGGTCTGGGGTTCGTTTTTGTTGCTGCCGTGCTCTCGTTTGGCGGACAGTTACGAGGGCAAGCTCCAGCAAATCAGACGGATCAAAAGCGCTATGTGCGCCAGACGGATCCCGCGCTCTATGTCGGCTCCGAGACGTGCAAAACCTGCCACGAAGACATGCCGGCCAAAGGGTTTTTCAAGAGCTACGAAGATTCCCCGCACTACGTGACCATGTTGGACAAGAAGAAAGGCCCGGAATGGCATGGCTGCGAAGCGTGCCATGGTCCGGGGAGGGCCCATGTGGACGGCGGCGGCGACAAGACCAAGATTTTTACCTTCAAGGGTGTTTCGGCGCAGGAGATCAGCGCCCGGTGCCTTGACTGCCACCAATATGGAGAGGAGCACAGCAATTTCGCGCGCTCCGTCCACCTCCAGAACAGCGTGGGTTGTACCGATTGCCACGACCCGCACCACGCAAAAGAAAGCCAGTTTCTGCTGAAAGCGAAACAGCCTGATTTGTGCTACGGCTGCCACCTGGA
This sequence comes from Candidatus Acidiferrum sp., assembly GCA_036521695.1. GTDB lineage: Bacteria > Acidobacteriota > Terriglobia > Acidiferrales > UBA7541 > Acidiferrum. The sequence goes on from DATDHE010000247.1 coordinate 8,162, forward strand.
CAAGAAGCAGCAGTTCAACCGGCCCTTCCATCATCGCGTGAACGAAGGTTTGGTGAAGTGCACGGATTGCCACAATCAACATGGCGGATTCCAGTCGCGTCAATTGCGGGCCACGGCATCGCAAGACCTGGTCTGCTTCACCTGCCACACGGACAAAGCGGGACCGTATGTGTATGAACATGAAGTAGTCAAGGTCGAAGGTTGTGCGGCATGCCATACACCTCATGGCTCTTCCAATCCACGCCTGCTGATACGTGCTCAGGTAAACCTCATGTGCCTGGAATGCCACGCTTTCTCAGCCGATGCCGGCGGCCCCCAAGCGACACCTACATTCCACAACCAGGCGCAAAAGTACCAAGCCTGCACCATGTGCCACACGGCCATTCATGGTTCGAACAGCAATCAGTTTTTCTTTACCCCGTGAGGGAGAGCCGCTATGCCAGGAGTCCATCAGCTCTGCAGAATCAACAGGAAGCATCGGATGATAGGCATTGGCTTGCTGCTGATTGGCGCTTTGCTCTCCGAAGGAGTGCCCCAGGTGAGTGCGCAGCAGGACGACGAGCAGAAGGGTATCGACCAGGGAAATTACAATGTGAAGCAGTCGATTGAGTTCGGCGGCAGATTCACAAGCATCTCCGGCAATACGCAGACTTACGACACCTTTGTGAATTTACAGCAAGGAGCGCGCCTGCTGGGATTCAACACAGAGATGAATTCTCTCGATCATCATGGAACCCTGTTTGACCACTTTTCGGCCAGCAATTTTGGTTATGGCGGCGATCCCAACGTCGTGTCGCGGCTCCGGGTGTCCAAGAACACGTGGTACAAGTTTGACGCCCTGTTCCGCAAGGACGAAAACACCTGGGATTATTCACTCCTAGCAAATCCGCTGAACCCGACAACGCCGTTTGCCAACGGACCTGCGGGTTACGGCGGCACGGTTTGTACGACATGCATCATTGCCCTCTCGCCCCATAACTTGGACACGCGGCGGAAGATGGGCAATTACAACCTGATCATTCGTCCGGAATCCTCGGTGCGCTTCCGGATGGGCTACTCTAGCAATATCAATGAGGGCCCGGCGTTCACCACCATTCACCAAGGTACCGAGCAGTTCCTTCTGGCGGATGTCAAAACCACCGTCAATACCTATCGTTTAGGCATAGATTTCAAGATTCTCCCGCAAACGAATATCAGCTACGACCAGATCTGGACCTACTACAAAGGCGACACTGGAATCGGGGACTATGCTCAGCCTTTCCCAGTGAGCCCCACCCTGAATGTGGACTTGGGGGTTTCTTTCAATGCAGGGGCCAGTCAGCCATGCGCTGGCACGTTTCTTGCTTCTGGTTTTGTGAATCCGACTTGCAGCGCCTACGCCAATGGCTACCTGGACCACGGCCGCACACGCACGAACACGCCGACCGAACAACTAACCGTCCAATCGAATTACTGGAAGAACTGGGACCTTACCGCGCGGGTTAGTTACTCGAGCGGAGACACTAGCGTGTCCGGCTACGAGCAGACCATCGTGGGCAGAGAATCGCGCACCAACCTAAGCAACCAGATCAACGCCGGGCCCGTGCAAGGGAGGCGTGTGGCGGCCGTTGCGGATTTCGGTGCGACCTGGCACATCACCAACAAGCTGAGCTTCAACGAGACATTTCATTACTCGAATTGGCACGATCCGGCTCAATTCGCCCTTTCGAGTTGCTCATTCTTTAGCCCCAACCTGAACACCGCCGCGAATTTCTTTACTCCCAGCGCTCCGCTTCCGCTCACCTGCGTCCCGCCCACTGGCGTAGTGCCCGGAATTGTGGCTCATACTTCGAGCTCGTACCCGGACCTCTCGAATGTCTTGGACAGCAATTTCCTGAAACAGGAACAGGAAACAAATCTGGCCGAATTCGACTACCGCTTTTCCGAAAAGTACGGAGCACGAATCGGATTCCGCTACCGGCACCGCTATATTGCCGACAATTTCTATGAAGCTTTGGACCAAGTCTTTTATCCGGGCCCAACCGCCGCTTTGGCCGCCCGCGGCTCTTGCGCTGTAGTGAATCCCGGCCCCGTTTCGCAAGCCAACCTCCCCGCGGGCTGCACATTGAACGCAGACAACTCCATCGGTTTTGTCTCTGTCCCCCCTTTCGCCCCCGCCAGCGCATCCGTGCCTCCGATCAACGAATACTCCGGCCTATTGGGTCTCTGGGCTCGGCCTAACCAGAAGTGGAAAATCAGTTTTGACATGGAGCTGTTCAGTGCGGATGGAACGTTTACGCGCATCAGCCCGAAGGAATCGCAGGAATACCGCGTCCGTTCAAAATATGTCGTCAACAACTGGCTGAGCCTGGACGGAAACATTCTTATTTGGGAATCCCGCAACAACGAGTTCCAGCAAGATGACTCGCAGCACAATCGCTCATACGGCATCTCCGCGATGCTCCAACCCAACGACAAGTTTGGGATGGAAATTGGATATGACTACAACGATGTTTATTCGCAAATCCTGATTTGCTACATCAGCGTGGCCGCGGGTCAACCGGGCCCAGGCATACAAGCGTGCCCGAACGTGCCGGGCCTGGTGCAGCAACTCTCCACGTATACGAACAATTCTAACTACGGCTTTTTTGACCTCACTTACAGGACAATTCACAAATTGACCGTGCACTTGGGCGCCAACCTTACAGGCACCAGCGGTTCCGACCTGCGCCTCGATCCGCAGGAGCTGATTCCCAATCAGGTGACTGGCCCGCTGAACTCCAAATGGCTGCATCCTTACGGCGGATTGGAGTACAAGTTCTTGAAGAATTGGACCGCCAAAGCTTTCTGGGATTATTACGGCTACCACGAAGACCCGACCTATGGAATCACAGGTGCCGAAGCTGTCCAAGACATCTACGCGCCAAGAAATTTCAGAGGAAACTTGTACACGCTTTCCGTGAAATACGCGTTTTGAAGCCGGCAAGGTGCCGCGGGGAATCCCGCGACAAGATTCAGGAAGCAATCGCACCGGAGGCTATGGTGATCAGAAACCACGGGAAAATAATTGTGCTGGGTGTCGGGGCAATTGGATTGGTCTTGTTTCTTTGCTTGCCTGGAAGAGCGCAAGAAACGGGCGAAAGCCTTTTCAAGGCTAAATGCGCGATGTGTCACGGGCCCGATGGCGCGGGCAAGACGACCATGGGGCAGGCGCTGAAAATCCCCGACTTGCATTCCCCAGAGGTTCAAAAACTGAGCGATGCAGAGCTCACCCAGATTGTCACCAAGGGCAAAAACAAGATGCCAGCGTATGAGGAAAAGCTGAGCAAGGAACAGATCACGCAACTGGTCGGTTTCATCCGCGACCTGGCAAAGAAGCACTGATTCTCCGCGGAAGGCTAGGGCGTTCGACCACGGAAATTAGCTAACCAATGGCAATGGATGACTCCCAACAGATTCGGCCTGCACGGCGCCGTCTGGTCGAGGTCCTTCTCGGCGGGGGTATGTTCGCGTCCGTCGTCTCCTTCTTTTATCCGGTGCTGAAGTATCTTGTGCCTCCTGCTGTTCCTGACCTGGGCGAGGATGAGGTAGTCGCAGGCAAGGTTGGCGATCTCAAACCGAATGGCTCGAAGGTCTTCCGCTTTGGCAGCCGGCCGGCGTTATTGCTTCTTACCGCTGAGGGCGAATACCGCTGCGTGTCCGCCGTCTGCACGCATCTGGGCTGTACGGTTCAGTACCGCAGCGACCTGGTGGAGATCTGGTGTGCTTGCCACAATGGCACATATGGGCTCGACGGACGAAACATTTCGGGCCCTCCTCCGCGGCCTCTCGAAGCGTTTCAAATAAATGTTCGCGGAAGCGAGATTGTGATCACCCGGAAGCGGAGCGCCTGAGGTGCAGATCATCACGCACGTCCGCAGCTGGGTCGATGCTCGCTTCGATTGGGCAAAACTCACTGAACCCCTGCGCCACAAAACCGTTCCTATTCACAAGCTCTCCTACTGGTACTTCCTAGGCGGCATCACGCTTTTTCTCTTCGGGATCCAAGTTTGCACGGGGCTGCTCCTGCTTTTGTACTACCGGCCCAGCGCCAACGAAGCTTTCGAGAGCGTGCAGTACATCATGACGCGCGTGCAGTTCGGATGGCTCATTCGATCCATCCACTCCTGGGCTGCCAATCTGATGATTTTCACCGCCTTCATGCACATGTTCAGCGTCCTCTTCCTGCGCGCCTACCGGAAGCCGCGTGAGCTGACGTGGGTCAGCGGCATGATCCTTCTATTTCTGGTTTTGGGATTCGGTTTCAGCGGCTACTTGCTACCGTGGAATACGCTGGCGTTTTTTGCGACCAAGGTGGGAACGGAAATCACCGGGCAAGTGCCGGTGATCGGCCACACGATGACGGTTCTGATGAGGGGCGGGGAAGAGGTGACAGGCGCTACGCTGACGCGATTCTTCGGAGTTCACGTCGCGGTCCTGCCGGGGCTCACGGCGTTTTTGATTCTGATTCATCTGGCATTGGTCCAAAAGTTTGGCATGAGCCTGCCTCCCGGGGTGGAGGCAACGGCAAAGGTCAATCCTGCCGTAGTGAAAGAGATGAAGTTCCTGCCGAATTTTTTGCTAAGGGAAGTGATGGCGTGGTACGTCGCGCTAGGCGTGCTGGGTGCGCTGGCTGCGTGGTTGCCGTGGGAACTGGGAACTAAAGCGGATCCGTTCGGCGCCGCTCCCGCGGGAATTCGCCCGGAGTGGTATTTCATTTTCATGTTTCAGAGTTTGAAGCTGATTCCGTCGAAGATCTGGCGCATCGATGGCGAACTGCTAGGGATCATGGCGTTTGGACTGGCAGGGGCCATCTGGGTCCTACTCCCATTTTTCGAAGGGCGGCGAGAGAAGCGTGGGGGTGCGTTGATCAGAGGGGCCGGCGTTTTTGCTCTGTGTTACATCGTAGCGATGACCATCTATGGCTACATGGCAAAATAGCGGACTCTGGCGCTTCGTGTTGTTAGCTTTGGCGCTATGCGCGTGGGCACCGGGGAGCCGCGGGCAGACGGCTAACACGTGCGTGGAATGCCACAGCGCGCTCGATCCGCCACTCCAGGTGACCGCGGCACAGTTCGCCCAAGACATTCATTCGCAAAAAGGATTGACGTGCGCGAGCTGCCACGGCGGCGATCCGACGAAGGCTGACATGGACGCTATGAGCAAAGCCGCTGGATTCCGGGGAAAGATTGAACGCCGCCAGATTCCGGGGCTGTGCGGACGCTGCCATTCCGATGCGGCCCTAATGAAGCAGTACAATCCGGGATTGCGCACCGAACAGTTCAGCCAGTATCAAACCAGCGTACACGGAAAACTGCTGGCCAAGGGCGATACGAAGGTGGCTGTCTGCATCGATTGCCACGGTGTGCATGATTTGCGGCCCGCAAGCGATTTGCGCTCCGAGGTCTACCCGCTCAACATCGCGAAAACCTGTTCACGCTGCCACGCCGACGCCGCGTACATGAAATCCTATGGGATACCTACGGACCAGTTTGCGAAGTACAGCACAAGCGTGCACCACGAAGCTATGGCCGCACGCGGCGATCGAAGTGCTCCCACTTGCACTACATGTCATGGAAATCATGGAGCGGCTCCTCCCGGCGTTGATTCCGTCAAAAATGTTTGTTCCAATTGCCACGTATTCCAGTCACAGATGTACGAAAAAAGCTCGCATAAGATGGTCTTTCAGTCTGCAGGGCTGCCGGGATGCGTCGTCTGCCATAGCAATCATGAGATCACGCACCCTACCGACGCGAAGCTGGGCACAGGACCGGAAGGAGTATGTATGCAATGTCATGCGCCTGGTGATGATTGCGACCGAGCCAGGGCGGGCATGCTCGCCAGCCTGACGCAATTGGATGAGTCCATAAAAAGCGCGGATCACTTGTTGGGGGTTGCAGAGTTTTCGGGAATGGAAGTGAGCGAGGCCCGCCTGCAGCAGGATCTGGCGCGCGACTCGCTGACAAAAGCGCGTGTGACGATCCATAGCTTTCAGCCACAGCTTGTCAACCAGGACATTCAAACCGGGCTGAAAATAGCCGCGAAGGATTTGCAGGCGGGGAAAGATGCACTCTCCGAGCGGGACTACCGCAGAAGGGGACTTGGAATTGCAGTACTCTTCATCGGGATTACGCTCGTTGGCCTGTTTTTGTACATCCGGCAGGTGGAAAGCAGTCCTGCGAAAGGCTGAGAAGCAGGCGGGTGGCAAAAGAAGAATCGGGTTGCTGGCACGTGTTTTAAAGCCAGAACCAAGAAGAGTTTCCGTGACGAGCGGAATCGGATGGGTTTTATTCAGCCTATGCCGGACGAGAATCAGGAGGAATACATGAAGAAGACGACGAACTGGATCGCAACCATCACCACCGTTGTGGCCTTGGCGGGGTTTGTTCTTTTGAGTGTGCCCGCGCAGGCGCAAAGCGGCGGGGAGGCACTGTACAAAGCAAAATGTGCGGGCTGTCATGGCGCGGACGGAAAGGGCCAAACGACCGTCGGAAAAGCGAACAACGTTCGGGATCTCGGTTCCGCGGATGTGCAAACGCAAAGTGACGATGCGATTGCCGGAATCATCAGCAACGGCAAAGGGAAAATGCCGGCTTACGGCAAGAGCCTGAAACCTGATCAGATCAAGGATCTCGTCGCTTACATACGTACCTTGAAGAAGTGAGAAGCTGGGTGAGGCCTACGGACCGATGCCGACCATCGCCGTCGTAATTCTGGTTCTATTCACCGCCGTGCTCGCGGGCGTTGTTGTGGTGCGTCCTGCGAGCCGCGCCGGGAAGATTCTTGCGTTCGGCGTACTTTTCTTTCTTCCGTTGTTTTCGCTGGTGGCTGGCATGGACAATGAAATGGAACGCTCGAAGAGCACGGCGTTCTGCTTGTCCTGCCACATCATGGAGCCATACGGAAAGAGCTTACATATCGATGACCCTACGTATCTCGCCGCGGCGCATTATCAGAATCATCGCGTTCCCGCGGACGAAGCCTGCTACACGTGCCACACGAACTACGCGATGTTTGGGACGTTTAAGGCGAAGCTTGGCGGTTTGCATCATCTTTACGTTTATTATCTGAGAACGCAGCCATTGCCGCAGGACATCAAGCTCCACGAGCCGTTTAACAATCGCGAATGCCTCCACTGTCATCTCGGCGCGCGTTCGTTCGAGCAAGGAGCCACTCACAATGCGGACCCGGCTACGCTGCCGGCGATAAAGGCGAACACATTGTCGTGCATTTCGAGCGGTTGCCACGATACGGTTCACAACGTGGGCCGTTGGGGAGACAAGGTGAAATTCTGGGATGGAGGTAGCTGATGCCTC
>DATDHE010000248.1:0-2903 GCA_036521695.1 Candidatus Acidiferrum sp.
GACGCAACACTGATTTCAGGACGCAAGTGATTCGCTAATTCGGACAGCAGCGTGGCAAGACCGCGTGAAGCACTTACTTCGGCCTGGGTCGGAGCGCAGAGGTGCGTCCAGGCTCAGAGGTGGGTTTTGCCCAACGTTTTCCGTGTGGCGAAATTGCTCAAGCAGCTAATTTGGACGCGGATGTTCTACTACAGTCCATTTGACATCAATTCCGGCAAATGCGCGCGTCTCACTCCACAGGATTCCTGCGCAGTACCTATGATGAGCGATAGCAGCACGCTCAACTTTTACGATGCTCCATCAGACTCTTGTCTTCCCGGCGGTCCGGATGCGCACAACGCAGCATATTGCAGCGTAGGACTACAACAAGCAGAACCACCTTTCATGTCATTTACGACTCAGTTGGTTGGTTATCTCTCTTGCGCACCGTCATCGCCGGGATGCAATTCTCAGGGATTTATGCCAACCGCTCCGCTCTTTCAGTGGCAATGGCTCTCCGATTGGAACGGGTCGCCCTGCCCATCCCTGCCGCCGTGCGGCAACGGCGGTATCTTCGGTGCCTCTTCATCTAGCATTTATACGCCCGACCCGGGCAGCGGCACTGGCGGCGTAACGATTACTAGTATTAACGATGTTCCACAGACGCCGCCGAGCGTAACCTGTAGCGCGAATCCACACACCCTCTGGCCTCCCAACGGCAAGCCGGTTGTGGTAACCGTATCAGGTACCGTTACGCCGGGCTCGCAGCCCATTCCCTCTGGGATCGCTGCGTATGCCGTCACCGATGAATATGATCAAGTCCAGCCCAGCGGCACAGTCACTCTGGGGACGGGAGGCAGCTACTCTTTTGGCATTTCGTTAATCGCAGCGCGGAACGGAGATGACAAGGACGGTCGAACCTATACCATCGTGGTCGGAGCGAGAGACTCGATAGGCAACCTCGGCTCGTGCTCCACGGTGGTGACCGTGCCGCACGATCAAGGCAACTAAGTCCCTACCTGACGAATCCGACCCGTCGCTGGCCTCGCGGCGCAGCCAGTTCGTCACGGACTACCTCTCGGCGCTTGTCGGCTTCGCCTGCGTTGCGCTAGCGCACGCCGCACCACCCGAAACGGCAGCGTTACAATCGCCCAGACCAGGGCTAGCGACGCCTTCCTACCGCGATTCCCACCAAACGGAACGGCAGCATGAGAAGCCACAAGCACCAGAAGGATGCACCAAAGGAGGAAGGCGATGATCGAAATCGCGTCTCAATCCGTATTACGGGGTACCCAGGTCGGGCTCTGCCTGATTCATCAGGAACGTGGCCATCGGGAACCTCTCAAGCAGGCACTCCGAATCGCTGGGCGACTCGGCCTCGGTGAGTGCCCTGTCCATGAGCAGAAGCCCTACAAACACTTGTGACATGCCAATCTTCCTTTCCCTGAGAGATTCGGCACCATGAGAGCACTAATATGGCGTGCTCTTCATTTATGCCCTCCCCCTCATTATGTTTTCACTCTCCGTTTTGACGCTGGGATTTATTTTGCGTCACGATGACCGGAAGCGACGGCACAGCAGGGAAAGCCAGGACCAGGAGTCCTCGTCGCAGGACCGGAGGCGTCTTCGGTGGGGCCCACGATCTTCTCCTTCCCTCTAGAGCCAGCGCAAGGCTATGGGAACGCTGCCCGCCGAGAGCGCAATTGGTATCGCTGGTAAAAAGGGTCTCAGCAAGCTATTTCTGTTTGGGTCTTTTGTATCTCGCCGCCGTTCGCTTTGTTTCTGCTTCCAGGCGGTCTCCCCCTTCCTTTGGGTCCGTCCTGCTTGAGCGCCGACATCCACGCCGGGGGCCTGCCGCGCCGCTTGCCGTGACCCCGCGCCAATCGTTCAAGCGTTGCAATTGCTTCTTCAATTAACCTTTGCTCCTCCCTCAACTTCGAAAGCGTCTTTAGGATTTCCATATTTAACAGGACACGCGGGCAGTCGGTTCCGTTTCCTCATTTCGCTTAAAGCCCGTATATTGACTTTTATTGCCCCGTAATTATACACGCATTACCGGAGTTCGTAGGATTTAATATTATCTTTGGCGGTGTTTTGGCCACGGAGCATGCAGAACTCCGCGCCGCCAAATCCAGTCCACCATCGTTTTTATCCCTTTGACGGAGGGTTGCCAGTACGGACTTGCGATTCGAGTCCATCATGGGAGGGGAACACTATCCACAAGGACGACGCGCCCGTTGCGGCGAATGCCAGTTATCACGAACACCATGAACTCAGCGAATCCGACGTAGAGTTGAGAGCGGCGCGAGCCGCCTACCACCGGGCACGAAAAGAACTGACTCAGGCGGATGTTCGCATCCGACAAATACCGAAGCCGAATCGTGAAGCACTAATGGTCATCCAATCCGCGTATCAAACGTTCAAGAAAGCGGCCCAGCGGTATGAGGCCGCTCTGAACGCATATCTCGCGTTAGGCTGACATCTTGCGTTCTTGGCAACCCGCACTTCTGTCCTCTGGCGATGCAGGGCCGCCTGTCTATAAGACCGTCGAGTAGGTCCTCTCGGCTCACGTTTCCCTGGCGCTCGGCGACGTCTCCACGACCACAGCAGCTTCCACACAGTCACGAGTTCCTGAATCGCGCTGGCGCGGGGCAGGCCGTCGCCGTCCATCCGGCATCGCTCATAGGCTTCGCGATAGGCATCGCGGACATGGTACTCGGAGAGCATCGAGAGGACACGACGCCGGTCGGCGAGATCTTCCCGCGTGAGCGGAGCATCAGATTCCGGCAATATAAGACATATAACGTGTTGACTTCTACCGCCCCAGGCATCCCTATACCGACAAGTTCATGCTTCAGGCAATGAAGAGACATAAGGCATTGATTTGTCAGGACTAATCCCGCAAAAGCTAACCCCACCGCCAG
>DATDHE010000249.1:0-2224 GCA_036521695.1 Candidatus Acidiferrum sp.
GATGTAGTCGAAACCGCGAGATCACCAATGCTCTTCGCCGTATCGAATTTTCCCGAAGGGATAAGCGCGACTTTGCGGTCGGCCGTTTCTATATTTCCACCAGGCGAAATAATGTTCCGGGCGGATAGTACTTTGGATAGATCGGCGGGGCGCAATCCATACGCTGCAAGCCGATCCTGCGAATAGTCTAAATAGACGGCTTGCGGCAAAACGCCCCGGGTCTCGACTTTCGAGACTTCGGTAGCGCCCTGAAGCGTACGGCCGATCAAGTCGGAAAAGTCATCGAGGTCGGCGTAACTGTATTTGTCGCCGGCACCGCTGGCCAGTTTCTCTCTTGTTTGGCTGGGATCGCGGATGATCGCGAGCTCCCATGCATCCGGATGCAGTTCGGAGCGTTTCAGGCGGTCCGACAAAAAACGTTGGATGAAGGCCCGAATCGCACTGTCATCGGCTTCGGAAATTCCATCTAAACCGATAAAACCACTACCCTGAACGATTTCCGAATCTCGAATAATCCCAGCACTCTGGGCTTCCTGTTGAAACAAATATCCGGCGTCTAGAACTTCGCGCGCCGAAATAGATTGTGGAAAAGAATCCACGATCGTGACGTGCTGGCCCGTTCGATTCTGCTGTTTTGCGCTACGGACTTTGCGAAGCGCCGCTTCAACGGAATTGGCGCGGGCTGCTATTTCAATGTCGTCCGCTTTCGGGCTTGCAACCGTTAGCATCAACGCGGCGGTGTCTCCGAAATCACTTTGGAAAACGATAGGGCCCGCGCCTTGCGGTAATTGAGCATTAAGCGCATTCAGCTTGAGATTGATGTCGCTGAATTGGCGCTTCGTATCCTTCACACTCTCATCCAGCTGTAGGTACACAAACGAATAGCCGGGGAGAGAGATGGATTTGACGCCATAGTCTGCGTCCGTTCCGGGATGAATCGTTTTGTTCTCAGCGGCAACGTCTTCAATGCGCCGGGTGACGAACTGCTCGACCTGCTCGGCTGTCGCTCCGGGCCAAGGACAAGCCGCCACGGCGACGCGCACGGGGATTTCCGGGTCTTTCCGCTGCGGCATGGATGTGTAACCGAACCAGCCCCAAACGAGCACCCCAACGAGCATCATCCAGGAAATGTGTGGATGCTCAACAAAGAACCGAGTGATATTGCGCCGATTGCTGATGTCTTGATTGTTTTCGTGTGCCATTTTTCGATTCCTTTATCGGAGAACTTGAACTAAATCGCCATCCTTCAAATCGGCGACTCCAACTACGACGATCTTTTCCCCTGGTTTCACACCTTCCACTGCCACGTCACTCTCGTGGGTCTCACCTAACGTCACGGCTCGCAAATGTGCGGTCCATTTGCCGTTCACTTCGCTGGCGACGAAAACGCCATAGCGCCCAGCTGCGGACGGGTCAGCGACAACAGCTGCCAAAGGCACGGAAGGTGCCGGAGCCTTTTCAACGCCAGAGAGAGTGAGCGAAGCAATCATTCCCGGCTTCAGATAACTCTTGGGATTGGGCACGGTCACTTCGACTGCGAAAACACGATTTTTCTCGTCAGCGCCCGCGGCAATACTTGTCACCTTGCCTTTGTACTGTTTCGGGTCATCTTGCAAGTGAATGTTAAATTCCTGGCCCAAGCGGAGTTGCTTCACGGCGTACTCTGGAACACCGAAACTCACTTTGACCGCGCTAGTGTCAGCGATGGTGAACGCGACAGTTCCGGGCGACGCCAGATTTCCGAGTTCGATATTGCGAGCCAGGATGAAGCCGGAAAAGGGCGCGCCCAAATCCGCGTCGGCCAAAGCCAATTGCGACTGTCGCAAGCTGGCCTTCGCCTGGTCTACAGCACCTCGGCTTGAATCGAATCGCGCTTGAGTTTGGTCAAACTCCGGCTTCGTCAGGCTGTGCGTGGAGTAAAGCGCCTTAGCGCGGTCGTAATCCTGAGACGCTTGGAGATGTTGCGCCTCGGCCTGCGTTACGGCCGCTGCGGCCTGGTCAAGCTGGTTTTTTAAATCCTGGTGGCGAATCTGTGCCAGCAATGAGCCGCGAGCAACATAGTCGCCTGCTCCAATCTCACGGCGTCTCCCATCTGCGCCCATGACCTGTTTGATCTCGGTGATGTATCCCGAGGACTTGAAGGACAACGCCGCCTGCGCCAGCGGCAACACCGAAGCCGAGTAGCGTAGGCTTTCTGAAGAAGAGTTGAGCGCAACATCCACTA
>DATDHE010000250.1:0-4255 GCA_036521695.1 Candidatus Acidiferrum sp.
TCTTTGAAACCCTCAGGGGTGAGCGCGGCGGTTTCGAGGCTGGAGGCCAGCAATCCGCGCATGACGTCGCTAGTGAAGAATTCCATGCCGCAATCGGTATGATGAATGACGAAGAATTCGCGGGTGCCAAGAAGTTTGTAACTGATGACTAGGAAGCGAATGGCATCGTCACTGGCGCGGCCCCTGATGGAGAGCGAAAGATTTTGGAGGCGCGAGGCGGAATCGAACCGCCGATAATGGTTTTGCAGACCATTGCCTTACCACTTGGCGACCCCGCCTTATACCCGCGTTGTACCCAAAACTGTACCCAAACAGCCCAATTACACCCTATTTACACCCAATCAAACCGCTGTAAACTATTGAAACCATATATCGCTTCCCTGTTTTAAAGGTTTTGCAGACCTTTGCCTTGCCACTTGGCGACCGCGCCCCTGTTGCAGGGAGCCAATAGGAGGAGCCAAACAACTCACTCAACAAAAGAGCATTCGAGCTCAGACTCCCGCGAATGCGAGAATTATAGCATCAAGCCGGGCAAAGATTTCGACGCAAATCTTTGCTGCGCCACGGAAGAACAATTCATCGCAGCGCGAACCGCGGCCAATAAGCAGGTCGCGGAGTGCGTTGACGCTGCGGGATGCTTCCTGTACGATTACTTGAGTAAGGGCGCTTAGCTCAGCGGTTAGAGCGTTCGGTTTACACCCGAAAGGTCGTCCGTTCAAATCGGACAGTGCCCACCATTTGTAGCGTCTGGTATTGCAGCTCCTGTGACGATTCACCCTTCAGCGGGACGTAGTTCAGTTGGTTAGAACGCTGGCCTGCCATTGTGTTTCGACCATATCTCCGGTCATTTCAATCGTTTACGCGGAAAGCATGTAGGTCGCATTCTAACCAAATCGATTTCACTTCTCCTCATTATTTAGCGCCCGAGTTGCGATGCCTTCGCCAAATTCTATGCGCACTGAAAATAGCTCCGCGACCACTGTCCCATTCAGCTTATCCCTTCACGCGAAACTCCGAGCGGTATACCTGCATATATTTGCACATATTCATATTAAGGATAGGTTCCCTTCCTTAATCCGAGTTGTGTGCGGACCTCGTGGTGGTAGTGACTCAGAACTGGCGTTTCAGGTGGCGTTCGTCAACTGCGATGATGTGATCCAGGAAATCACGCCGCCAATCGCCGCCAAAAAATCACTTCTTACTAACCGACTTATGAACACTGATCAGCGGGAGTGCAAGTGCATGAAGAGAGCGGTGCGGCGCGAGTCTTTCACGTGGTCATGTGTCGGCTCTTAGGGCCGCGGGCACTTGCATAGGATAATAAAGTTGCTGCCTAGAAGATCGTCGCCGCCGGCGACGAGAAGGGCATCGATGCGATGAAGTAAGTCGGGGATCTCCGGAGCCGGTTCGTTCGGCGTTAGCGAATCAGCCGTCAGGCAAAAAAGCCTGCGGGCGCCGCCTCTGTTTCTCCCTGCTCCTTCCGAAGTTCCTGAAACGCCGAAGCCAGCAATCGCGCGTGAACTTGCGCGTGAGCTGCATCCACGTGGCTAAAAGGTTCCCGGCGCAAGCACGACAGCCTTCTTGTAGAGAGTCTCGGTCGGTGCAACGCTGGGGCCCTTCGAGGGGAAAAATACAGTCTCGGCGAGTCCCGCGTACACCAAATGGGCGAGCAAGGTGCGGCGATCCCAGCTCTCGAACGCTGGCCCGCGAAGATCCACGTAGTAGATCTCGATTCGCTCCTTGACGACGTCTTGTGCCAGACCTTCCAGAAATGATTCCCTGGTTTGCAATTCGTGGAACGCGGCGCAAATGAGATTGACGCCCAGAATCCCGATGGCTTCCTGTTGGAGAAGATTGGAAGGATCGAGCAGATTGATGTGCAGCAGCACGTCGTTGAGAGGGCCCCCGGGTTGCAGTTGAAACCGCAGGCCCATCCAGCCGTGGGGCTCGTTGGTTCCGGCGAAGTTGCGCGCGGACACGGTGTCCACAAAGGAGAAGAAGCGAGTTTGCGGCCCGCTGGTTTTCCTTAATTGCGTCAGAAGCTGGCTCCATTCGTGGTCCAGCATGGCCTCGAGCCGCTGCCGGGATACGTAGCGCGATCCGGAGCCGTAGAGGTCGTCGCTGACTCTGCAATCGCGCCCAGCAGATCCACGAAACCAGTCAAATCAACGTAGCAATCATCCTCGGCCACCTCCTCCTCGGCACCAACTCCCACGCCCCCACCGGCATCATGTGCGCCCGCTGGCAACCCACCAACCTAGCCAACGCCAGCCAGGGCCGCCTCCTTTTCTCCCCCCTCGAGTCCCGCGAAATGCGAAACAAATTAGCAGCCTCGCACCCCCAGGTGCTGGATGATTCTCGAGTCGTTCCAACGCGGCTCGGAGACTAACCCTCGATTCGGGAAGTATTTTAGGGGCGGAGCTTGCCCCGCCCGTAAGGGCGAGAAAGCTAGCAAAAAGAATCGCGAGTGCCGTAGGCGCGACACTTTGCGGCATTCAGAAAACCCTTGGGCTGGCACAGACGATAGATAGTCTGGGTGCCGCATACGCCGGTTTTGCTTGTGCGGGTTTAGAGTCAACTTCATCGCAAACGAACGGCGACTATCCCTCCCGAAAATTCTGTGCAGCCTGTGGCGGGTGTCATTCCTCCAATCAAATCGAAGACTCGCGAATCACCTGATTGAAGCCTTTGTCCCGGCAAGGCCATTTGTTCTCGTTATCAGCCCCGTGTTGTTGACGCTCGCGTTGTTAGGCATGGCAGGTGCGGCGGCGTGGGAGCGAACCGGATCTCTGACTCTGGCGGTTATCGGCGGAGTTTGCTGTGCCATTGTCGCGACGCTCATCACACTCTGCTTTGCCATTTCCTTTAATCTCCTTTTTGCGGCACGTGTGGACTGGCAATTGCGCGAGGCTTTTGCCGCTAGCGGCATGATCGATCGAGCGGGCTTCCGGGTGAAGAATATTCTGGAAGCATCGTCGGAGATACTTGTTCGTATGCCTCTGTTTGCCACTTGCTTGGCCTTTTCTGGAGCCGTTATTCAAGCATGGGTGAGCCGCGAATCCCGGCGCACTCTTGTACTGGGAGCGAGATTCCTCGTCCCGATTTTGTTTGCGGCAGGTGCGGCCGCACTGTGACACGCCAACGCGATTGAACGTGCCGCGCGACCTCCCTTTGTGCTATCGGGAGTCCTGCTTACCGGAGTTGCTCTATGTGCTGCGTATCCGATTTGGTCGGTCTTCCACGCCTCGGCAACTCAGAAGCAATTCCACATGCCATAACCGGGCATCTCTAACTTTGAGCATCGGGCCGATTTCACTTGATGTACGATAACGGCGTTACCAGAATTGGGTCCGATGGCTGGCAAACTCGCTTTCTGAGAATTATCTGTAAACGCTGCACGACACATGAACGACGCTATGGAGAATTACTACCTGCCTTCGCCATCGCTCCGAGCAGGGTGCCGTGGTATCTTGGCCGGGAAAAGATCATGTGCATTTCAGAACCCAAGTCTGATAGCCCGAATACTCTGCGGAAGGGGTGCGATCAACCTGCGGCCACTTCGGTACATGGCTGGCGGTATCACCACATCGGCATCCCGACTGACGTTCCACGACCCGGCGAATATTATCTGGAACAATTCAAGATGTACGTCTCCGCGTTTGAGACGAGTCCTTGTGGCATTCAATGGATGCGCTTCGAGCCCGATAGCCCAGTGCACGCCTTGATTAAGTCCGTCCCTCACATAGCGTTTGAAGTAGACGACCTCCAGGCCGCGATTGAGGGAAAGGAAATTCTCACTGCCCCGAATTCGCCTTCTAGAGGTGTTACGGTGGCGATGATCCTCGATAGCGGCGCGCCGGTTGAGCTCCTAGAATTTCGGTGGGATCTGAGTAGCGAACCAACGCGCTGAGACTGTCGGCGGAACGCCGGACGTCACGCAATGGATTTGTCCTCCAAGGTTGAGATCCAGCATGTTGATCTGATTTACCGGCAAAAATGCGTAACTGTTTAGCGGTTGACTTCCACTTGCGCGATTCGTCGCGTTACCGGTAAAGTTCGTATGGGACGCATTACGGAACTGTTGTCCACTCGTCAGAATCTCGAAGTTGCTTGCAACAACTCAATCTACGCCTTCGTATAGCGAAGCATGAGACACTCTTTCGTTTCAGCGTCCTTAAGACTTGGTATTTGCATTCCCTTCAGCTACTTCGGGATTCAACTTCTGGCCCTCCCTTTTTATCCGGGATTTAATATC
>DATDHE010000251.1:0-4672 GCA_036521695.1 Candidatus Acidiferrum sp.
CAAAAAATCCAGCCTGACCACTCTGCGCGTGAAACCTTGGGCGAATATGGCAATCACATGATCCGCATGATTCATCGTGTGGCCACCGGTGCGCCAGAATTTCACGCACACACGATTGACGTATGGGTTGTAGAAAGCGGCAAAGGGACCATGGTCGTGGGCGGAAAGCTAATAGACCCCAAACCGATGGGCAACGGAGCGCAGGGTGAAGAAATGACTGGTACAGGTATAACTGGAGGCGAGAGTCACGAGATTTCTGCGGGCGATGTGATTCATATTCCTGCGAGCACTCCTCATTGGGCCGTCGTGCCGAAGGGCGGTGAACTTACTTATCTTCGAATCACGATTCCGGACAAATGAGTTGACAACAGCGCTTGGCAATCCTGAACGGTCGCGCCTAGCTGCACTTCCGCTTGAGCGGGATGTGAGCACGGTGATCGGCTTGATGCCATTCCTCTGGCTGGAGGTCAACGACACGCCCAGTGCTGCGAGCGACAGGGCTTACTTGGAGCGTAACTGTATAGGGTTTGGTCAGCAATTTTGGGAAGGAACCAATCGACAGACCTTCCGAACGGTGGCTGGGTCTGCATTCGCCACAGGAGACCATAAGAAAATCTGGGCTGTGGAACACGAACCATGTGGGCGACGAATACACTCCGGCATTTTTGAGTGTTCTGGAAAAATACGTGCGCGAGACGAAACACGAAAGGGGCAGTTAAGAAGGTTGTTGAAAAATGAAAGGTAGTCATCTCAGCCTTCCGAAAAGAAAAGCCGAGTTCATCGAGCCGATGGAATGCGCCCCCGATCTGCCATCTGCCAGTCCTGTTCCGATTGTCGTTGGCGGTGCAATAATGATCGCGGTCGGTTTGATTGCCGCCTACCTGCCCGTGCGTCGCGCCATGCGCGTCGATCCCATGGTCGCGTTGCGTTATGAGTGAAACCATCGTCCCTGCGGGACGACAACGAAGGATGAAAGAAGCTGGGGAACGCCGATTGATTATGAATCCCGTGGTTTTCGTATAGGGAGATACATGAAGACGAATCTGATTACGCTGGCGGTGGTACTCGTGGGTCTCCCCTTGCTCGTCGCCCATTTCTGGGGCCAGCCGTGGACGCCGATGCGGATCGCGGGCGCAGTAATCGGGCTGCCGTCCTTTGCGCTCCTGATCGTGGCAAGAGTCCAGCTAGGCGGGTCGTTTTCGGTGCTTGCCAAGGCGCAGGCGCTCGTCACGCACGGCTTGTATTCGCGGATTCGGAACCCGATCTACGTTTTCGGTGCCTTGGTCATCGTGGGAATATTCTTATTCATCGGTGCGCCGAAACTTCTCTGGGCGCTGGCGGTGATAATTCCTTTGCAGATTTACCGTGCAAGGAACGAAGAGCAGGTGCTCGCCGCCAAGTTCGGGGACGAATACCAGTCATACAAAGCGCGGACGTGGTTCTGAGTGCCTCCATTGGTGGAATTCTTGGAGTGGACGGGAGCCGATAGGCTTCGTCATTCCAAGTTTGTAGCGCTGCGTGATGACAAGAATCCGCGAGCCATCGTTAAGGAAACGTAGGATGAGAGACTCATACGTCGCCGACGTCGGTGACTTCGGGAAGTACGCGCTGCTCAACACGCTCGCGGGCAATGACCTGCGGCTGGGAGTGCTCTGGTGCCGCAACTCGCTGGCAGACGCAACTCAAGATGGGCGATTCACTACATACCCAGAACTCAGAGCATGCGACCCCGAATCCCCGTGATCGCGCAGATGTCGTCCTGCTTCATGTGCAGTCGTAGGCACTGCTGGATCGTTCCCAGCTTGTCGTGCGTCAGCTTGACGTCTCTGCGTTGTTTGCGGGCCTTCTTCCTGATGGTTTCGGTCATCGGTGGTGCCTCAAATACTGGGTACATAGTTCGTTCTTTCCTTAACAACCAAATACCGCCAAATCTGCAATTCCTTAAATTCGTGAACTTTCGAGTTAGTAATCAGAAAGAGAAAAACGGCGCGATTCACGATAGCCGCGCCGTAAGGAAGGGAAATGTCTATGGCTGGTAAGCAAGTTACAGACGAGTTCGGCAATCTTACGACGGAGGAGTGGGTGCCGTATGTTGAGGGAGGCGTTAAGGGTCGCTGGTGTACCGTTCCGGTGCCTTGGGAGGAATGCCAGTGCGGATACCTGCCGCGAGAAGACCGCGATTTATGCACCAAGCATGGTAAGAACGCCAAGCCCCAGCCCCAATCGGACCCCGAACCCGAGACGCAGACCCAGCCCCGGCCCGTAGTCAGCGTCGCACGAACGCGCCCCCTCTATGACGCTACCGCTGGATCGTCAGCGCTCGACAAAATAGAAGACATCGTGAACCGGGCAATCATGGAGGGAGAGTTCACAATCCGGCAACGCGGCATCATGCGCTGGGCGCTTCGCAAGTGCCGCAGCATCATGACCGATATGCGTGAAGAGTTCGAGTTGTTCTGATTGCGGTAATGGACACTCGGCGATGATGGAGCCGTGGCGAGCAGTTGGAGGTGGAAGGCATGCTTAGGATCGACCGCACGTATGCATCTCGAAGAGTAGCCTGCGCTGGTTATCGTCAGATTCGATTTCCCGCCGCCCGTTGAAAGTGCGTCCTAAGCAGAACCCCAGATAGCCTCGACCATCTGCTGCATCTTCGCGCCGCGCTGCGGCTTGAGATAGCGCATCGTACTCGCCAAGTCGTCGTGCCCCATCCAATCCTGCACGGTGCGCAGATCAACGCCAGACCACAGGGCGCGGGTCGCGAACGTGGCGCGGAACTTGTGTAGCCAGACTTCGTCCTCCGGCAGGCCCGCACGGCGAGCGATAGCCTTCGCCATGTCGAGAAAGTCGAACTTCGGGAGACCGCTCGACGTGGGGAAAAGCAGACCGCCCCTGCCGCGACCGACCAGCTTCTTTTTTAGCTTCGCCATGAGCGAGGCGAGCACGGGGATGCAGCGTTCCTTGTACGCCTTCGGCAAAAAGTCGTACTGCGGGTTGTGCTTCACGCAGACCGTGCAAGCCTCGAAGTCGAGGCAGCGGTCTGTCGCGTAGATGACTTCCTGATCGCGCATCCCGGTCATGAGGAAGAACTCAAACAGCGTGCGCTCGTCCTCGTCGCACGCAGCAAAGAACTTGTCTAGGAAATCCTGCTCGAAAATCTCTGGCTCCTCCTCGACGTACTGGGGCCAGTCGTGTGCCGTGATCTTCAGGCTTTTTCCGGTGATGTCGTGTCGCTTGAGGAACGACATCACCGCCTCGAACTTGTTGTACGCGGAACGCGGCGCTTGGTCTTTCTCCTCGCGCAGGAACACCGCGAAGTCGAGTAAGTCGGCGCGGGTGATGTCCTTCATCGGCTTGTTGCCGACGCACTCGTAGAAGTATTTGAGCGCGACGCTGTAGGCGGCGTAGGTCTTGGGCTTGCGTCCCTTCTCGATTTCCGTGAGGTAGTCGTCCTTCGCCATGTCGAGCATCAGGACGGTCGGCTGCTTGGGAGCCTTGCGCGTCGGCAACAAGCCGCCTTCGATTTCCACCTGACGGCGGATGCGGAGCGTGGTCGCTTCGCTCAAGCTGGCAACGTCGAGCGTCTCCCACGTCGATCCGTAGCGCAGCACCCAGATGGTGCGTGCCGAGTAGCTTGCCTTGGGATTGTGCTTCTTGTACTGCCGGGAGCCGTGCTCCCTCGTGTACAGCGAGACTTTCATCGGTAACCTCTCAAGGCTTAATACCGATGAGCGGAGAGGATTCGGATTATCCCCGACTACAAAACGTAGCCGAAAACGTAGCCGGGTATATTCGGACGACCCTGACCGTCTAAGTCCCTTGTTATGTTACTATTAAGATACTGGCGGAGAGGGGGGGGATTATATTGCTCCAATTTTCGTAACTCTCTTTGTTTCTGTCACATCGCTCGTAATACCTGCCTTTTCTGTCGTTTATGGCCGAGTCTCAGCAGTCGCATCCGTCTCGGCAATGCCCTCCAGTCTCACCAATGGACATCGAAAGTGCCCAAAAAAAGTAACATGAGTAACAAACCCGGATTTCCAAGGGACTCCCTGGAATCCGACTCGCGGCATCCGTCGCCCAAAAGGGCAACCCGAAAGCACCGGTCTGCTAATTCTACCTGCCCGATTCGTACACACCGTTTTTCAGGTGTAGCGGCTTCTCAGCTGCGGAAGACGAATTCACCTTAAGACTCTACGCCACCCACTTCATCGTTAGTTTCTTGCGCTTTTTCGCACAGTCGAGAAGATAAAGGTCGATTAACTTTTGGTAAGGAAGTCCTGTCTCATCCGCCAGCCCTTTGAAATAGTCCACGACTTCCGGACTCAGGTTGATTCCCACGGCTTGTTTCTTGCCCGCGTACGGGTTCTTGAGTTCTTTCATCTTGGAAAAATCATATTCCTTCTTCATAAAATATAACCTCCTTCTTGGTTGCCTTCCGCGCGGAAATGATCCGAATCACTGAATCGGATTCTCTATAGCAGTGAACGACGACCAGAGGTCTTGCCGTTGAGCTCACTCCGATGAGGATAAACCGTTCCTCTTCCTCTGAATGTTCTGGATCATGGAAGAGGCGCGCATTCGGATCGCGGAAGGCGCTCTGAGCTTCTTCAAACCACACTCCATGCTTCATCCGATTGGCCGTATTTTTCCTCTCGTCCCAGTCGAAGCG
>DATDHE010000252.1:0-42806 GCA_036521695.1 Candidatus Acidiferrum sp.
AGATTTTCTTCCCGCGCGAAAAAATCTTCTTCAGCGAACCATCCCGCAGCAAATTCCCCGCCACCTTGTGCAGCGGCTCGCAAGGATAAAAAACATCCCCGTTCGGATAAACCCGCGGAAACATCGTCGGATAACACTGAAAATCGCGGAATCGCAGCAAGGTCTCAATGGTCCGCGGCGTCCCGTTGATAGGCTGCGACCCGCTGCGCCGCCGCTCGATAATCGTATCCACCAGCGCCTGATACTTCGGATTCTGCAGCAGCTTCAAATTCGGCATCTTTTCCATCTGCGCCGATTGCGCCGCAAAAACAAATCCTTCCGCGCCGCACCAGTCCAACAATTTCTCCACTTCAGCGATGTTCCATTCCTCGATGACGGTGCTGATCGTAATCCGCTGCGGACTTCCCAAAACTTCCTTCGCCACCGCCAAATTCTGCAAAACCTTGGGCAGCGCCGCCGGTTTCGAAAGCGCATTCGACGGATCAGCCGCCAGCGCATCCAAACTCACCACCAACCCCGTCACCGCGCGCAGAATCCCCGGCTTGCGATCCAGCAAAGTTCCATTGGTAATCAAAAGCACCGACCGAAACTTGCAATGAAACCGCGCCGCCTCCACCAACTCCTCAATGTCCGCCCGCAAAGTTGGCTCGCCACCCGTCATCACAATCGAATCCGTCTCTTTGCGGATCCGCCGCAATAACCGAATGGTCTCTCCCGTCGACAACTCGTCGCTGAAAACGTCTGGCTCCTTCTGCGTGCAATACGAGCAAGCCAAATTGCATTTGTGCGTCACATAAAACGTCACCGCATACGGCGCCACTACGTTGGTGTGCAATATGTGCCGCCGCCACCCATTCCGAAAATAAAGCTTAAAATTCTTCGCCACAAACGGCGCCTGCCGCACCAATCCGCGGATCAGTGCCACCTTCGATGGCCGTCTCTTATCCAAAACACTCGCAGGAACAAAATTTGCCGTTCGCGAACTAGTCGTGGACATAAGGTGAAGATTGTAGCGCAGTGCGGCGCGCCGGGCTTCTTTTCAAAAAAACTCGCCGGGTAGTCAGTTTCTCGTTACGACGCTTGTCAAGCATGCCGATTTACTTCCAAGCGCTAACGTCACTCGGGCATGATCCGTCCGCGTGATCCGAGAGCTATGATGAGCGACGGCTTTTCGATGGTTAGAGAATGCCGGCGCGGCCGGCCCATCGGGCCATATAGGCCTGCAAGAAAGAGGTAAAGTCGTCCGCGCCCGGCGGCAGTTTTTTCCCGCGAAGGCTGATCCGCGAGAAGTTCACGTTCACGACCGGATTAATCAGCTTGCTCATCACAACTTTGCGATTTCGGCAAGCGGGCAACACGAACGAAGGGATGACGGCAATGCCCTCGCCTGCCTCTACCATGGCGATCATGGTATCGAGGTAATTGAAGATGGCACGCCGATGAACCACCAAGACACCGGCGAGGGCAAAATGCTTGTCGATGAACTGCTGGACGACACTGCTCGGCACGAGCGAGACCAACGGCTGTCCCTTCAGAGCGGACCAGGTGGTAGAGGTGCGGCGCAATGCCGGATCGTCATCGGGGCGAATCACCATCAAGGAAAAGCGAAACAATGGAGTGCGACGGATTCCAGGCGCGGGCTCAAAAAACGCACCCACACTCATATCAAGTTTGCCCTCCACGACCATCTGCGAGAGGGCCGGTCCAGCCACATCGAACACTTGGATTCGTAGGTCGTGCCGGTGGGAGCGGAATTCCTTAATGGCTTCCGGCAATATGTTGGCCGCGACCAGTGGTGGCGCGCCAACGCACAAGGTGTGGCTAGCTTCGGCTGCCGACCGCCTGATGCGCGAGACGGAACTATCAACCTTTTCCAGACCCTCCCGGACAATGCCAAGCAATTCATTGCCGTAAGCTGTCAGCCCGACGTGGCGAGTGGTTCGATCAAACAGGCGGAATCCAAGCTGCGTTTCCAGCTCTCGAATCATAACGCTCAAGCCAGATGTGGTGATGTAGAGGGCTTCCGCGGCGCGCGAAAAGCTTCGATGCTGCGCCACCAGCAAGAAGGCCCGGAGCTGGCGGGAAGTAAAATCCATTGTTGAATTACCATCAACAATTATTGAAACATTTGAACTTGTATCACAAGACTGCGTGAATTGAAATAAGGCCAGGCCGATTCCGCGGCCAATCGCCTGACAGTGGAGAATGGGTTCTTGCGAACTAACAGAAAAGAGCATGAGTTGACGAAGGGCTTGAAAGACAGGGAACTGGGCTCTGCCTTTGCCCGCCTGACACCCCGGCAATGGGTCATCTGTGGAGTTGCCGCACTCGGCTTTGCGTTCGATCTTTACGAGACTCTAGTGTTGCCGCTCATTGCCCGTCCTGCACTCGCCGCTCTCGGCAACTTCAAGCCTGGCAGCCCCGGTTCTAACCTCTGGGTGGGACTGCTATTTTACTTACCACTGGCTTCGGGGGGTATCTTTGGGCTCCTGGGGGGCTACCTCACCGACCTTTTAGGGCGCCGGCGTGTCTTGGTGTGGAGCATCTTGTTGTATGCTTTCTCGGCTTGTGCCGCCAGCTTTGCACTTACATTGCCGCAGCTCTTGTTTTTTCGTTGCACCACCATTATCGGCGTGTGTGTCGAGTTTGTAGCGGGCGTAGCGTGGGTGGCGGAGCTCTTCTCCAATCCCAAGCAGCGTGAATCCGTACTGGGTTATACGCAGGCGGCCTCCGGTTTTGGAGGACTCATGGTGACCGGAGCCTATTATATTGCCGTCAGCTACGCCGAACGGTTTCCGGCCATCCACGGCAGCCACGAGGCTTGGCGCTATACCCTATTGTCCGGACTGCTCCCCGCGATCCCGCTCATCCTTGCACGACCGCTCCTGCCGGAGTCCCCCATTTGGTTGGAAAAGAAATCCCAAGGAGCTTTGAAGCGGCCGAGCTTCACGGAACTGTTCCGGCCCGCGCTGCGGAGGACCACGTTGGTCACCACATTTTTGGTGGCGTGCAGTTATGCCCTGGCCTCTGGGGTCATTCTGCAGACACCCCGCATGGTTCCCGGCCTTCCCGAAGTACGGAGCCTCGCACCTCGCGTAGTCGAGCAAACGGTGAGTGGCGTACAATTGTTTCAGGAACTCGGCACGATTGTTGGCCGCTTGCTGTTTGTTTTCCTTGTAGTTCGAATCGCGACCCAGAGACGCCTCTTGCGCGTTTTCTTGGTTCCCGGATTGATAGTCTTCTCCTGCGTCTATTTTTTTGCCGTGACACATAGCTTGCGATTGCTTGAATGTGGGATCTTTCTTGCCGGACTGCTGTTGAACGGGCCGTTTAGCCTTTGGGGCAACTATTTGCCGCGGATGTACCCTACACACTTGCGCGGCACCGGCGAGAGTTTCGCAATCAACGTCGGAGCCCGCGTGATTGGTGCATCGGGCGTACTCCTCACGACGCAACTCGCCAACATCATGCCCGGTGCCAGCGCGGCTGCTGGCCTCGCATACTCGGCCGGCACGCTTGCCGTCCTCGCTTACACTGGGTCGTTGATCGGGAGTTTCTGGCTGCGTGAGCCTGAAGGAGACCGACTGCCCGATTGAAGGGGCACCTAACCCTTAACGAGCTCGTCGGGTCAGGAGGATTCGGAGTGCCAATGAGTCTGTCGGCTAAACCGGTCTCCTTTAAGGAAGGCATGCTGACTTTCCTTTTAGTTTTGGTCATGGCCATTGTCGCCCTCAGCCAGCTCATGCCTCCTGCCGAAGTTCCGGCGTCTGCTCCTGCGACAGAGTTCTCTGCCGAGCGCGCTATTGAGAACCTGAAAGTCATCGCTCGTGAGCCCCACCCGACCGGCTCGATTGCCAACGCGCATGTACGCGATTACATCGTGGAGCAGCTGAGGCTTCAAGGGTTAGAACCGCGAATTCAAAGGACGGGTATCGCCAGCTT
This sequence comes from Candidatus Acidiferrum sp., assembly GCA_036521695.1. Classification (GTDB taxonomy): domain Bacteria; phylum Acidobacteriota; class Terriglobia; order Acidiferrales; family UBA7541; genus Acidiferrum. The sequence goes on from DATDHE010000252.1 coordinate 3,943, forward strand.
AATGGATGTCTTTCCAGGCCCCTATGGGGCCGGAACCGTGGAGAACATCTTGGCCCGCCTGAAGGGAAGCAACACTACAGGCGCTGTGCTCTTGATGGCGCACTACGACTCGGTCGCTGCTGCTCCAGGCGCCACTGACGACGGTTCAGGAGTTGTGACGCTGCTCGAAACTCTTCGCGCTCTGCTTATCGGTGCACCACCGAGAAACGATGTGATCATTTTGTTCACCGATGGGGAAGAACTCGGAGCGGTGGGAGTACAGGGTTTCGTGGACGAGCATCCGTGGGCGAAAGAAATATCCGTAGCTTTGAACCTGGATGCTGGCGGCAGCTGCGGACCGGCTTCAATCAGCGAGACAAAGCATCTCCACGAATGGTTGGTCCACGAGATCGCCAAGACAGTTCCTCACCCACTCACCGCTTCACTTGATGTCTTCCCCAGATGGGCGGGCCTTGATTCCACGGAACTTGATTCCGCTATCCCGACGCTGGATGGAGGCTATAGCGGCTGCAGAACTGCCTATCACACAAGGATGGACAATCTCCAGAATCTCGATCCCCGCAGTATTCAGGACGAAGGAAATTACACGCTGGCTGTCGCACGTGATCTTGCGAACTTGGATCTCAAGCGCACTCCGGCGAAGCACCGCCTCGTTTATTTCATATTCTTCGGACGGCTCATCATCTACCCGATGGCATGGGTTCTACCCTTGATGATTATCACGCTCGCACTTTTTGTTGGTGTCTTGCTACTCGCTTTCAGACGAGGGTACCTGAGTGGACGGGGCCTGGGATTGAGTTTGCTGCTCTGGCCGACAGCGGCGGCCGCGGCAAGCGGGGCGGTCGCTTTTCTTTGGTGGGTGCTCCAGGCACTCCATCTGGTGAACAATTCCTTTGAATCGGCCTACAACGCTCCAGCATATGCCCTGGGCTTCCTAGCGTTCACCATCGCAGCCACATCGTCGTTATATGTGACCTTCCGCCGCAAGGCGGGCGCCTTGGACCTGGCCATTAGTGCTTTTCTGCTGTGCATGGCACTGTTGGTTCTTACCTATTTCTTCGCGCCAGGCACGAGTTTTCTGCTTATGTGGCCTCTCTTCTTCGCCTTGCTCCCACTCGGCATGGGACTTGTATTAGACCGACCTGACTCAAAGTTATTAAGGATAGTCCAATTAATTTGCGCGGGCATCCCGGTTTTTCTGTTTACTCTTCTCATCTGGGATTTGGCTATCTTGGAGTCAGGCGTAATGCAAACCATGATCTCCCTCACGATTTTCACTGTGGTCTTGCTTGCACTGTTGGCACCACAGCTTGAGGTGATGACGGCACACCGCAAATGGCTTCTTCCAGGAGCCTGCACAGTCCTGAGCCTGAGCTTCATTTCGTTCGGGGCCTTTCACAGTGGCTACGACGCCCTGCATCCTCGGCCGGATAGCATTGCTTACTGGTTGAATGCGGATACCGGCAAAGGTTCATGGATCAGTTTGGATGAGAGGCCCGATGGTTGGACTTCGCAGTTTCTGACGGGCGGCATCGAACGCAACAAGATCGACATATTCGGTGCGCCGGGAGGAGAGTCGGTCCTGAAAACTGACGCTCCGCCACTAAAATTGCCGGCACCGAAGATTGTGACCTTGGACGACTCCGTATCGGGCAACGAGCGTATTTTACACCTGCGGCTGACTTCTTTGCGGCATGCGGATGTGCTGTGGGTAGCATTTGAGAAGGTGACTGTTCTTCGCGCGACGATCGGCGGTAAAAAGCTTCCGTCCAAGACGGTTGAGCCGAATGACCGGCTTTGGGGTTTCTACTATGCTGTTCCCCCTGCAGATGGAATTGAACTGGACATTGCCGTGGGCCTCGCCGATGCTCCGCGCCTAACGCTAACCGATCAGACCAATGGTCTATCTGACATTCCCGGCTTGCACATCAAGCCCCGAACTGAAGCCCAGATGCCACTCCATTACTACCCTGCCTTTGATTCGACCATTCTAGTGAGCCATTCGATCTCGGTAGCTCGGTACAAATCTCCTCGGTAATTCTGCGCAATGGCCGTGGTTGAGAGATGTTCATAAATGCAGGGCTTCCGGCCGCTCGCGAGCCTTTCCTAGGGAAACCGGGACGGGACGTTTTCTACCACCGCGGGTGGGAAAGCGATTTGTGATGAAGGAAACCTAGTCCGTAAAAACCACGCCTACCGCGATCTGCCCCTTCTCTGCCCCCGCATCGATCCGCACCACATACCCCTTTAGGCGCATCGAGGATTGCAAACCATCTTTGCCGGGCGTCTCCATCGTCACTTGCAATTCCGACTGCAATTGCGGAATGTTTTGCAGTGAAATCAAAGCTCCTTGCAAAGAAATGTCGCGCACAACGGTCTCTTCCTGAAACTCTTTCCCGTCCTCTGTCACTCCCGTAACCTTCGCGCGGAACTGTGCCTCTCGCCGCAAGGACGTCCGCGCCCCTGGCATGTGCGCTTGCACGTTGTCGCCTGTCGACCCTAGCGTAATCACCATGCCTTCGCTCGCCGCAAACACGGAATCAAACTCTTCGCGCGCCTGCCGCAAAATCGAATCCACCATGCGGTCCGTCGAGTCCGGATCGTGGTGAAACAAAACCAAAGTCTTCGCGTCAACTTCCCTCGCCAGTTTCACGCCTTCCTTCCACGACGAATGCCCCCAGCCCTTGCGCGTCGTCTTCAACTGCTCCGGCGTAAACTGCGCATCATTAATTAGTATGTCCGCGCCCGCCGCAAGTTCTCGCAAATTTTCATCCAGTTTCGGATCGCCTGGCTCGTTGTCCGTCGCGTAAACCACGGTTCCTGCCGGCGTCTCGATGCGAAACCCGAGGCATCCCTGCGGATGATTCAGCCACCGCGCCGTAATTTTATTTTCGCGAATCGAAAATGTATCCCCGCCTTCCACTTCCTTGAACTTCCTCTTCGCGTTCATTGCGGACATGTCCACGGGAAAATACGGCAGCGCCATCTGCGCTTCGAACACTTGCTTCAAACTGTCTCGCCCCAAAAACTTCGAGCGAAAACTATAAAAATGAAATTCGTTGTTCTCCGCATAGAGCGGAGAAAAAAACGGAATCCCTTGAATGTGATCCCAGTGATAATGCGTCACAAAAATATGCGTCTCGGGATTTCCGCCGCCGTTCGGCGTTCCCCAGCGGCTGCCCAGCATGCGTAGCCCGGTCCCGCAATCCAAAATAAATTGCGTGCCGTCTGGCGCGGAAAGTTCGAGACACGGGGTGTTTCCGCCGTAACGCCACGTGGCAGGGTCCACCGTCGGCGTCGATCCTCGAACACCCCAGAAACTCAGTTTTGCAATGGGAGCCGTCATGTCCCTCAGCGCACACCCGGTGCGTAGGCCATTCCCGCCGCTTTTTAAGCGGAAGGCGAAACTAGTTCGATGTTGGCAGCCGCGGGGAAATGCGTCAATGAATTCGCGGCGGGGACGTGTCAAACTTCCCACTAAGCCCGAGAGGGCTGCTTTGTAAGACGGGCATTCCTGCTTGTCGTGTTTGCAGTCCTTGTGTTAGGCCAAAGGCTGCGCGGGTTGCCTCAGGCGCGTAAAATGGAGCGGATGGACCGGATGGACGACCACTCCCACGATCATAACCACGACCCCGAACACGGCCACCATGATGGCCACGTGCACCATCCGCACGGGCACTCCCATCACGGCCACGAACATCCGCCATTGCGGCCGTCGGTCCTTGGCTGGGCCATGGTTGCCACGCTCGGCTTGGTTGTCGCGGAAATCTTCGGCGGCGTCCTCGGCAGATCCGTCGCGCTATTAAATGATGCTGTCCACAATCTCTCCGACGTTCCCGCTCTCGGCATTTCCTGGCTGGCCATGCGTTGGGCCGAGCGTCCCGCCGACAGCGAAAAGACTTACGGCTATCACCGCGCTGGCATTCTCGCCGCGTTCACTAACGCGCTCCTACTCGTCTTGCTGTCGCTATGGCTGGGCTACGAAGCCGTCGAACGTTTCCGTTCGCCCGTCCACGTCGTGGAAAGCTGGATGATATGGACGTCGCTCGCCGCACTCGCCGTCAACGGCGGCATCACACTCGCGCTCGTCCGCGGCCACAAGGATCTAAACCTCCGCAGTATATTGGTTCACAACTTCGGCGACGCTCTCTCAAATATCGCCATCATTGTTGGCGCCATCGCCATTCGAATGACTGGTGCGCTGTGGATCGACCCGCTTCTCGGCATCGCCATCGGACTTCTCGTGCTGTGGTCCAGCATTGGCATTCTGCGCGAGTCGTCGCACATTCTGCTGGAAGGGCGGCCGCGCGAGATGCGCGTCGAGGAAGTCGCGCGCGCTATCCTAACTGTCAAAGGCGTGCAAGAAGTTCATGATGTGCACATCTGGTCGCTCGGCGGAGGCCACAACGCGCTGAGCCTCCACGCGCGCATTCCGGACATGCACTTGGATCAATGCGAGCAGTTGTTGAGGGCGATTCAAGAAAAGGCAGCGAAGGAATTTAAGATTGATCACACCACCGTCCAGCTTGAGAGAGCCGGACTTCCAGCGGTTTCGGGCTACGTGATGCCTGAGCCTGTGAAGAAATAAATTTTGGTCGCGGGGAAAGCGATAGACGACGGGCCTTGTGAGCCGGTGAAGAAACGAATTTTGGGCGGGCATGAAAAAAAATCAGGCAGGCGATCGGAAAGTCAGGCCGCGCTGTTCATTGAACTGTTGCGTCGCATCAAGGTCCAGCTTGTCGGTGGTCACAGTGTGCCGCAAACCCTCGCTGGTGATGTAGCGGAGCGTGCCGTTTTCCCAAGCGTAAGCCGCCGCAAAAAACACCGTACCATCGCGGCGCACAAACACATACTGTTCCGCTTCCTGCTCGGCGGCTGACTGTGGCGCTGGCGCATTGTCACGCGAAGGTCCTACAGGGCGGTCTCTGTAAACCGTTCGCACTGTTTCCTGCTGCCCCGTATCCGCCTGTTGGGCTTCGGCCGCTGGCGCATCGTCTACATAATCATCAGATGAGAGCGGCATGTAGTATCCGCCGCCGTAAAAAAACGGGACAAACGCCCCGAAGAACGGTCGATTTCGGTCATGAATTCGATGGGGATGGACTGCCGCGACATGCGCGTAGTCAAAACCCAAACCGGGCACCAGGTCCTGTGAGAGCAAAGCTCGCCCTGAACCCACGGATCCATTATTCCGAATAGTCCCATTCATTTGCGTTGACGGCCGAGCGACTATCGCCCCCGATCGCGTTCGCACGAAACGTGGATACCCTGCGAAGGCGTGGCTTGCCGTTCCCGAGCTAACGTGAGTTCCACTGGATGGTGAAGCATGCATCGCGACATGCGAGGCAGGCGCAGCCATTGCCGGGCGAGCCATTCCGGCGCCCATTCCTCCACGTTGTGCAGAAGCGATCGCGGGGAGTACCACGAGAGAAGCAATAGCAATCAGGAAGCGGCGCATGATGAGTACCTGGGTTCCCGGGCCGCCGGGCCTTTCTTGCACGTACATGTATAAGGATGCGCCATTCCGAGCCGGGGTTTCAAGGGGTGTGAAGCGAGTCGTGGATGGTGAATGGTGAGTAGTGCAAGAAAAATTCTGCGCAAGGTGGAACGTGGGCCCCCCTCCCTGTCCCCCTCACTGCCCCTCTCCCCCGGGTTTTTGCAAAGATGTGATTCGATTGGAGTTAAGTGATGGGGGTGTGCAAAAGATGTGATCCTATAGGAGTTAGAGGTGATAGCGTGATTGGAGTAGGGAATGGATTCGAAGAAATCAGCCATTTTCTTACGTCCACTTTCCTTTCCTCGTTGACGGGGAATGGCTAAGATGGGCGGCATGAAATATCCACCGAATCGTCGCAGCTTTTTGATTGCGGGCGGGCTTACCGCTCTGGCATCAACGCGAGTACTTGGGGCGAACGACACTTTGCGCATCGGAGTTCTTGGAGCGGGCGGGCGCATGGGCGATTTGCTCAATGCCGCCGACAAGGCCGGCCTGTATCAGATCGTCGCAGTGAGTGACGTCTATGGGCCGCGACGGGACGCTGTTAAAGAACGCTCCAAGGGCATCGCGACGACCCACGGGGATTATCGCGAAGTGCTGCAGCAACAGATCGACGCGGTCCTGATTGCTTCGCCGGATCATTGGCATGTGCGGATGGCGGTGGACGCTTTGGCAGCCGGGAAAGACGTCTATCTTGAGAAGCCGGTGACGCACACTTTGGAGCAAGGCGCTGCGCTCACACGTGCGGTGCGCGGCGGCAAGCAGATATTGCAGTGCGGGATGCAGCAGAGGAGCTGGAGCCACTTTCGCGATGCCGTCGAGCTGATTCAGGGAGGGAGTCTCGGGCGCGTGCCGCAAGTCAGGACGTACTGGTGGCAGAACTATCGAGCTGCGGGGGCGCCCAAAGCGATCGACACGCAGGCCCTGGATTGGAAGCAGTGGCTCGGGGGAGCTCCCGAGCAGGCGTTCAGCGAAGAAAAGTTTTACCGCTGGAGGTGGTTCTGGAATTTTGGCGGTGGGGCGATGACCGATCTCTTCACGCACTGGATCGACGTGGCGCACTGGGCGATGAAATCCGACCAGCCGCGCGAGGCGCAGATGCTTGGGGACAAATATATTTTTGAGCAATGGGAATGCCCCGACACGGTGCAGGCGGCGCTCCGTTATCCGGGGTTCGATGTGGTCTACGAGGGCATGATGGCATCCTCAATCGACGATGGCGGGCTCGAATTCCGCGGCACGGAGGCGACCATGAAGCTAAACCGGAACGGGTTTGGCGTGTATCACGAAGGCTTGTTGGGCAGAGAAAATCCGGTTCTGAGAGCAGACAGCTTCCGCGATGGGACCATCGACCACATGCAGAATTTCTTCGAGTGCATCAAGAGCCGCAAAGAGCCGAACGCGCCGGTCGAGACTGGAGTTGCCGCGGCCCGCGCCGGGCAGATCGCTAACATGGCTTACCGGGGCAACGGTCAGATCGCATGGCCGGCGAAATAGAAGTGCTGATGGTTGCGGCATCCGGGGTTGAAGGCGGCGTGGCAGTGAGGGCAAACAGAGTTGCATTGAAGGTAAGCGGAGATTGTTAGCTCGGCGCGGCAGGCGCCGCAAAGAATGGCTTGGTGGTCCCAATCGGTCTCGGGCCAGACTTCAATAGGATGGCCGCGAGGGCCTCGTGACAATCCTTGCAAGCGTAGTAGATGCCGCAGCATTTCATTTTGATGGAGATGATGTCGCTTGGACCGTGGTAATGGGCGCAGCGGGTTTGGGGGTCGAGGTTTAGGCCGAGGACTTCGGCGGCGAGTGAAGGCATGGGATTTGAAGAGGATCCAGAGAAAAGAATAGCAAAATGAGTGTGCTGGGCAAGGGCGGGGATGCCGGGCTAAAGGGCTAAAGCCCGGCGCTACCACTGTTGCGGGGGATGTGCTATAAACGACGGGCCGTGGATAGTGCCGCGAAACAGGAATTTGCCCCGGTGCAGCGGGAGCCGGATGAGGACTCTGTGCAACAGACCTCGCCAGCAAAAGTTGATGAGTCCGTGGGGGTCCCGGGGGAAGATGCTTCGCGCTATTGTCCGGTGTGCTCGCAGCGGCTGGAATCGCGGCGTTGCAAATTGATTTGCCCGGTCTGCGGTTATTACATGTCGTGCGCGGACTATTATTGATAAGCTTTGTGGTCCCGGCCCGGGTTGCCGCCGGAACTGCTATCCGATGAGGAGGAAAACACAGTGGCTTTGAAGATGACGACGCGGGAAGTAGACGGGGTAACCGTGGTGGCGCTGGACGGGCGCATCGTACTCGGTGAAGAGAGTAACGCGCTGCGCGAAAAAGTGAAAAGCTTGATTGCCGAAGGAAAAACGAAAGTCGTGCTGAATATGGCGAACATCACGTTCATCGACAGCGCGGGCTTGGGCACGCTGGTGGCGGCGCACCACAGCGCAAAGTCGCAGGGTGCGGCACTGAAACTCGCGCACCTCGGCAGCAAGTTCCAGGAAGTGCTGCAAATTACCAAGCTGCTCACGGTCTTCGACGTGTACAACACCGAAGCGGAAGCAGTGGCCAGCTTCGCCAAGTGAGCGTCCGCGGATTTCGCAAAGCTAGCTGTTCGCGAAACAAGCCGGGCCGGTAAGACAAAGAATGATCTTTGCGAAAGGGCACGCCCGCGCGTGCCCTTTTGCTTTGGGAGCGCATGAGTCTCAAAGCAAAAGTCATTGTTCAATGCATGCTCACAGCCGTCGTGGCTGGCGGGATGCTGTTTCTTCCCGCGGGCACCTGGAAATTTTGGCAGGGTTGGATATTTCTGGGACTCCTGATGATTCCGATGGTGGCGGCGTCCATCTATTTCGCCGCGCATGATCCCCAGTTAGTGGAACGCCGGCTGCAGAGCAAAGAGAAAATCGGCGAGCAGAAGCTCATCATGAAATTCGCGAAACTGATTTTCTTTGTCGCTATCCTGATTCCGGGATTTGATTTCCGGTTTGGATGGTCGCGCAGAACTTTTGGTGGAGTACCGATCTGGCTCATGATCTTATCGGGAGCGATTGCACTTGCGGGATACTTGATGACGTATTGGGTGATGGGCGCGAACAGCTACGCTTCGCGAATCATTCAAGTGGAAAAAGATCAGCGAGTCATTTCCGTCGGACCGTACCGGATCGTTCGTCATCCGATGTATCTCGGCGGGATCATTTCGATTTTGTTCACGCCGCTGGCGCTGGGTTCGTACTGGGCGCTGCCCGTTTTTGCGTTGATCATTCCCGTGATTGTTCTGCGAATTGTGAATGAGGAAAGAATTCTTCGTCAGGAGTTGGCAGGCTATTCCGAATACTGCCAGAACACGCGGTCGCGGCTTATCCCGCTAATCTGGTAAGCAGTAAGCACCAATGGAAATGGGAACCCTTTTGTGTCAGTCGACGCGGTACATGGCGATGCCGCTCAGCAGCTTGGGATAAAAGTCGGTGGACTTTTGCGGCATTACTTCTCCAGAGGTAGCGACGCGCATAACCTGATCGACATCGACCGGATTCAGGAGAAACGCAATCTGCGCTGCACCGCGATCGACTGCGTCGAGAGCAGCGGAGGTTTCGCGCTCGTAGCTGAGATTTCTTTCGGCGGTGACGGATTGCAGCGTAATGCCGAACGCGGGCTCGAGAATTCCGTCGTGCAACAAGACAACATCCAACTCGCGCTGCAGGGGCGAAACGCTGTGAAGAAGCTGCGTGAGGTCGGCGCCGCGCCGAAGCGTTAGGACGAAGTAGGCACGCTTCGCGTGTTCCGCGGCGGGATAGACGCCGATGGCTCTTTGCCCGCGAGCTTGCTGGAGTTGCGCGAGAAATTTGCTTTGGGCTTCCGCTTTTTGTCCGTCATCCGCAAACGGAAATGCTTGCGCTTCGAACCACGGCTCGAGGTAGCGGCGCGCTTCGCTCCAGGAAAAATCGTGCAAGTTGGCGGCGAGGCGATGCGTGGGCAAGATGGTGAGTCCTTCGCTGCAGGTATTGACGAACGTCATCATCGCGAAATCGTAAGGAGCCTGCGCGTACGGAGCGGAGGGATGAACACCGCCAGCGGTGAGACGCCGTTCTTTACGATAAGTCAACGCGGTTTCATAACGATGATGGCCGTCGGCGATCACGAGCTTGTGCTCTTCCATCGCGGACTTGATTGCAGCGGTGCGATCAGGATCGGCGATGACACGCAAGCGATGCACGACACCGTATTCATCGTGTAGCGTGGTCGCGGGAGGGGCGGATTCGGCGCCTCTCAGAATCGCGTCAACGCGCTGCTGGGGATCGGAATACAGCATGAAGAGCTGGCCGGTATGCATGCGCGTATGGCGGAGAAGCTCGAGGCGGTCAGCCTTGGGACCTGAGAGTGTGTGCTCGTGGCGGAAGACCACACCGGCTGAATAGTCCTCGAGTCTGCCAGCGCCGATAAAACCGCGGCGAGTGCGCAGCTCGCCGGTTCCGGGGACGGTGTATTCCTGCGTGTAAGCGTAGAACGATGGAACGGGATCCGGCGTGACAATGTTTTCGCGGATCCAGCTGTCGAGCGCGACTGCGGCGCGCGTATAGACATTGTTCTGAGGAGAATCGTCCGGAAATGCGCGGCCCTTTTCGATGGTAATCAGGTTATGCGGATCGGCAGCGTAGTACTTATCCTGCATCACCGGGGAAATTTTGTCGTAAGGCTGAGTCAGCACGCGTTCGAACGGGACACGCTGGGGGTTGTAGCGAAACGCCTGGAAAGGGTGAATCTGCGCCATGTCGTGTGGGTCTCCGGTCGTGTATTGTGCCGAGCGGCAAGCCCTATAGTTTACGCGAAGTGGGGACGATTCTGATAAACGATAGAACGTTTTCTTTAATGCAGCTTTCATAATGCGTTAAAAATTGCGACGAGAGCGGCGAAACAGGCGGCAGGCATATTAAGATGAAAGATTCATGACTGACCTCAATTTTGGTTCTGTGCGTGCGCTGATTTTCGACCTGGATGGCACGCTGATCGATTCGAAGGTGGATTTGATTCATTCGGTCAACGCGATGCTGCGCGAATCGGGGCGCGGAGAATTGGCGGAGGGAACGATCTCCGGCTATATCGGACACGGAGCGCCGCAACTTGTGGCCCGGGCGCTTGGCAATGGATCAACAGAGGAGGAACGGCAACGGGCGTTGCAATTTTTCTTGAGTTATTACGAACTACACAAAATGGATACGACATGCGCGTACCCGGACGTGGCGGAGACGCTCGAAAAGCTGGCGAGCAGGCCGATGGCGGTTTTGACCAACAAGCCGGTGCGTATCAGCGTGCGGATTCTGGATGCGATGGGGCTCTCTAAATATTTTCGAGGTATCTACGGCGGAAATAGTTTCGAAACAAAGAAGCCCGATCCGCTGGGCGCAAGGAGGATCCTGCGTGAATTGGGAGCCGAACCGCGGGAGGCGCTGCTGGTCGGCGACTCCGAAGTGGACGTGCAGACGGCCCGGAACGCGGGCATGCTGGCTGCCGCTGTGAATTACGGATTTGGCGTTCATGATCGCGGCGCACATCCAGCGGATCTTTATATTGATCATTTTGGCGAACTTGTGACCCTATTAGGGACCGGCTAGTTTGCGATTGGCAGCCAGTCTATGCGTCACGTCAAGGACAGGCGACTGTCCGTTCTTTTGACTTTCTGCAGTATTAAAAGCCGTTTTCTGGGGAAACCCCGCGAACCGGCGTAGTCAGCGTCCGTGGCAGAAGCTGAGGTGCCGATCCGCCAGGCGCGTTTTAGGCGAGTCGCTGATTATCCGCCGTAGGAGCCTGCTGAAGAATCCGCGCTGTCACCACCGAGCACGGGGCAGCCGCTAAATTCCTTCCAGGACTCCCTGCCCTTCAAAAGGCCGTCTGCATTTTTGAGCTTCAGCAGAAGAACTCGCTGGATGGGGCCGCCTTCGGCATCTTGTGCCGGAGCTTGAACGCAAACGTACATCGCGGATGCTTTTTGTTCGAGGAGGCGGATGTTGATTTGCGAGCCTGCGGGTGCCGCTTCGATGAGGACTTGCTTGTTGTCGAATGGCTGCATAACGTAGCCGTAATCACCGAAGGTCTTCTTGCTCTTCTGGGGTTTCGGGCGGATGGAAGAGGGAAGCGTTGTGATATCCAATTTTTCGGCCACAAATTCGGCCACGTTATCTTTGGGAAGGGGTGCATCATTTCCTGCTAGAGCCGCCGGCACGCAGGCCAGGGCTAACAATCCACTCAACCGTTTCATTGCAATTCTCCTTTGTCTCTTGACTGCCTCTGCGCGCCGTTGATTGCTGGCGCATTTTGTATCGAACTTGTTCGCGTCACCATGGAACGTGCTTGCATTCATCTCGACCGGAGTGGTACGTGGCTTATTCCAGGTGCATTCGCGTTCTTGAATTTGTTTGTAGTGCGCGAAAAGGGGGGCGCTGTTTAGAATAAAATCGCGACTCGGGCGCTTATTACATGTGTGAAGAATTGTTGATGAGGTTGAAGAGAGCGGCGCTCTGCGTTTCGCACTAGAGATTTTCAGAAAAAATGTTGCGACGGTGACGCAGGATTAGTGCTGGCCATCCAGCTGAAATGCGGCCGCCTGGAAATCGCCCCGCAGATCGAGCTGCAGACCGTGGCGCATCCACCAAGCACCTGAGGCGCTTTCCGGAGTACCGGGCCGGGCTTTGCCTTCGATCCAGCTAAGCTTGTATTCGGCGGTGGGATCGAGGCCCTGCAGTTGCAGCAAGGGAAAGCCGCGGCCTTCTTGCGTGGCATTTGCGAAGGCGAAAACGACGGACTGATTTTTGTCGGCGGAAACCGTTTGCGTCGAGGAGAATTCGCTGCCATCGCGCGGGCTGATAAGGCGATAGAGATCGCCATGGACGATTGTTCGCTGGACGGAGTGATACGCCGCGATCAAACGCTTGGCCGTGGCAAAGTCTTCTGCCGTCCAGTTATTTAAATTGGCACCAATACCCAGCGAGCCTTGCATCGAGCTGAGCATGCGGTAGGTGAGAGAAGTCGTGCGCTTGTTGTTGAGCCAATGCGGCGAATCGGTGACCCAAGCCATCATGATTTGCGGCGTGTAGGCGTAGGTGAAGCCATCCTGCATCGATAAGCGGTCGAAAGGATCGGTGTTGTCCGAAGGCCACACCTCGTCGGTGTATCGCAAAATACCGAGGTCGACGCGGCCGCCGCCACCGGAACAGCTTTCAATTTCGATTTTGGGATGTTTTTTGCGCAGGTCCGCGAGAATCGAATAGAGATTGCGGATGAACTCAATGTAGACGCGTTTCTGCTCGTCGACGGGAACCTGATCCCAGCCCGGCTCGGACCAGTTGCGGTTGTAATCCCACTTGAGAAAGGCAATGTCGTTTTCAGTGAGCAGCTTGTCGAGAAAACCTTCGACGTAGTCGCGGACATCGGGGCGAGCGAGATTGAGTACGAGCTGATTGCGCGACTCTGAGCGCGGGCGTCCTGGAAAATTCAAAACCCAGTCAGGGTGTTTTCGATAGAGGTCAGAATTCGGATTGACCATCTCTGGCTCGACCCACAAACCAAAATCCATGCCGAGGGAATGAACTTTGTCGATGAGCGGCTTCAGGCCGTGAGGAAATTTCTCAGGGTTCACGTACCAGTCGCCGAGTCCCGCGTGGTCGTCCTTGCGCTGGCCAAACCAGCCGTCGTCCATCACGAAGCGATCGACGCCGATGGAGGCAGCCTTCTCCGCGATCGCGATTTGTCCGGCTTCGTCAACTCTGAATTCGGTGGCTTCCCACGAGTTGTAAATTACGGGACGGGGCTTGGGGTCCGGCGCTTGCGGGAGGATGTGAGCGAGCTCGAAACGATGCATTAAGCGCGAAGCGCCGCCCAAGCCGTGATCGGAATAACCGCCATAAAAAATGGGCGTCTCGAGATGTTCGCCAGGTTTGAGTTTGTAGCCAAAATCGAATGGGTTGAAGCCCCCGGTGACGCGCACAGCATCCAGTTGCGTGTGCTCCACAGTGACGCGCCAGGAACCCGACCACGCGAGCGCGCCAAACCAAACTTCGCCGTGCTCCTCGCTGGCAAAAATGGGGCCAACGGTCGCCTGGCTATCGTCGCGAGAAATCGCAAACCACGGATTGGCTTGATGGCCGGTGGTACCGCGGCGGCTTTCGATGAGGCGCGCACCACCAAGAATCGGCTCCTGATTCAGGGTCCACTCTCCAGCCCAGCGACCCGTCAGATAGCTCAAGGTGTAGCGCGCGGGAGGCAGGGTCCATTGCGCGGCAGCCGCTTGTTCGACAACGACCGGCTGCTTTTCGCGATTTTCGATGTCAGCGGAACGCGCAAGGATGCCGCTCTGCGGGTCGATCGAATAGTGCAGCGTCACATAAATCTCGCGAGAAATATCCTTCAGTTGCAACTCGACCTCTTCGGGATTGCTCTGCGTGGCACGGACAAAATGAAGGACCAAATCACGATTGCCATCGGCGAAGGTGACTTTAAGCGCAGGCTCGGTAAACAAACCTGCGCCCCAGCCAGCGTATTCCTGGGGCGTGGTCGTGTACGGCGAATCAAACGAAGCCATCTCCGGAAACGAATGCGCCGGGGGAATGTTATCGTGCGCAGCGAGGCGGCCGCCCCAATAGAGCGGCTGCAGCTCGCCGTGATCGTTCACACCGAAAGCGTATGTGGAATTGCCGCCATCGAGACGGAAGATTTGCGCGGTCTGCGCGGCGGTCGAGCCCGCGGCGAGCGAGGCCAGCAATAAAGACATGGATAGGACGCAAGAGAAAGGCATCTTCAAGAAGGTTTTCACTTCGCCGTATCCTAGCATTGCTGCGAAGCCTTGTCTCGCGCAGAGACTCACTGAGGCGCGGAAGCGGAGGAGGTGCCTGTCGAAGCCCGTATTCCGCGGACTTCCAAAACGCATGTCATTTGCTGCCCGGTCAGCGCAAGCACAAGATTACCACCCGCGGAGAGATCGGTGTAGGCGATGGCATCTGTCCAAGGGCGATTGGCGATTCGGGAGTGCTTGCCTTACGTCACGACACAAGGCAGACTCGGCGCGTGCTGATTGGACTGTTTACAGAATTAAATGGGACGGGCGGGGTGCAGCGGGCGAGCCGGCATCTTGCGGCCGTGCTTAGCGAATTCGCGGCAAGCCGGCACCTGGACTATCGCCTGCTCAGCTTGAATGACACGAGAGAGCTGCACCGTATGTCCGTGGGCGGCAAGGAATTCGTGTTTACGGGGTGCGAGAGAGGCAAAGCGCGGTTCACGGCAACGGCGATACGGGCTGCGCGGCGCGGCGGAAAGGTAGTGCTGGCCGGGCATCCGAATTTGGGACCGGCTGCGCAGGCGATGAAGATCGCGGCGCCGCGGCTCAGAACTATTATCTGTACGCACGGCGTGGAAGTGTGGGAGCTGCTTCCAGCGGTGCGACGGCTGGCGTTGCGCCGGGCGAATGTGGTGCTCTCGCCAAGTGCGGACACGGCGAATCACGTGGTTGAACAGCACGTGCGGCGAGAGCGAATACGCGTTCTGCCGTGGGCGCTTGATCCGGAATTTGAAACCATTTCGTCAAATGCGCCGCCGGCAAAACTGCCGCACGGGTACCCTGAGGGGCGCGTGATACTTACCGTGGGCCGCTGGCTGGCGAATGAGAGATACAAGGGGATGGACACGCTGATCACGGCGTTGCCGCGGCTTCTGACGCGCTGGCCGGAGCTACAGCTGGTGGCTGTGGGAGATGGTGACGACCGCGTATGGCTGGAAGAATTGGCGGAAAAAAATGGCGTGAACCGCCATGTACACTTTCTCAGCGGTCTGAGTTTCCAGGAGCTTTCCTCGTGCTACGAGGCGTGCGAGATGTTCGCACTGCCGAGCCGTGGAGAAGGCTTCGGGCTCGTTTACCTCGAGGCGATGGCTCGGGGGAAACCGGTGATAGGCGGGGCGCACGGCGGGGCGCCGGAAGTGATTGAGGATGGCGTGACGGGGTACCTGGTGCCGCATGGCGACGCTGCACAACTCGCGACGTCTATCGAGACACTGCTGTCGGATCCGGCCCTGGCGCAAAAAATGGGCGGGCGCGGCCGGCAGCGCGTGGAGCGGGAATTCCGGTTCAGCGTTTTTGCCAAGGCGCTGAGGAAAATCCTTCGCGAACAATGCGAATCCTGAGCGTCACAGAAAGTTACGCCCCTTTCCTGGAATTTGGGGGACCGCCCGTGAAGGTGCGGGCGCTGGCACGAGGACTTGCCGAACGTGGGAATGATGTGACGGTGCTGACGGCCGATTGGGGCCTCGAAGCGCGCATGAGCACGGCAGAGGCCTCCTCTGCGGAGCGGAGTCCGTTCGGATGGCGACGGGTGGAGAACGGAGTCACGGCGATTTACCTGCCGACATGGTTGCGGTATCGATCGCTGAGTTGGAATCCGGCAGTTAAGAGATTCTGCCGGGCCCGATTACAGAATTTTGACTTGGGGCACATTTACGGGCTGTACGATTTTCTCGGGCCATCAGTGGCGGACGCGTGCTTGAAAAGGAGAGTCCCGTACGTGCTGGAGCCGATCGGGATGTATGTTCCGATCGTGCGGAGCCTGCGTCTGAAACGGATTTATCACGCCGTGTTTGGACAGCGGTTGCTTGAAGGAGCGAGCGCAATCGTCGCCACGTCCGAGCAAGAGGTCGAGGAACTGGCGCGCGGCGGAGTGGCGCGAGAAAAAATCACGCTGCGCCGCAATGGAGTGGAAGCGCCCAGCTCGTGGCCGGTGCGGGGAACCTTTCGCAGAGGGCTGGGAATAACGGAGCAAGCCAAAGTCGTCCTTTTTCTAGGCCGGTTGTCGGAGAAAAAGAGCCCTGATAAGTTGTTAGAAGCGTTTGCTTCGCTTTCCAAGGGGACTGGGAAAGAGGCTCTGGATCTCGTGTTTGCGGGGCCCGACGAAGGAGGAATGCAGACGCGGCTTGCGGAAATGGCCGCACAACTGGGAGTAGCATCGCAGGTGCAGTTCACCGGGGCGATTTTCGGCGAGGCCAAGTGGGCCGCGTACCGGGACGCCGATGTCTTTGTGCTCCCGTCGCAAAATGAGAACTTCGGAAACACCGCGGCAGAGGCGGTGGCAGCGGGCACGCCTGTCGTGGTGACGGAGCAGTGCGGCATCGCTCCGCTTTTGGCGGACGTGGCGGGGCTTGTGGTGCCGCACGACGCCGGAGCGCTGGCTCGCGCAATCAAAGCCGTGATCGGCCGCCCGGAATTGCACGCGGAGCTGGCTGCGGGTTGTAGTGTGGTTACGGCGCGGCTGGGGTGGGATGAGCCGGTTCGCGAAATGGAAGCGTTGTATAACAAGCTTGCAATTAAGACGGTCCCCAGTGCAAAATTCGTGACACCGGAGTAATTGAATTGCCGACGATGAGACACCTTATCTTTCGTATAGTGTGGCGAGGCGTGAACCTGCTGCTCGTGGTCGTACTGGTGTCCTCGCTCTACGCCGGAGTTCGAGAATACTCGGTGCGCCGGTATCTCGACGGTTTCTCGGACGCAATTGTTCCCAATGGCATGCCGGAGGAACAGAAGCTCCACGCGATTTTGGACTGGATGCGTTCTGAGCCCTCGCGGGCCACCTCGACCGATCCAGACGCACTGGCCAAGCGCGATCCGGAGATGACGCTTACTTACAGCCAGCTGTTAAATGTCTGCGGTACCGCCACCAATGCTTTCTTGAATCTCGTGCGAAGCTCCGATTTGCGGGCGCGCCGGCTGCTTCTATTGACACCCGATAACAATACGAAACACGTTGTAGCCGAAGTCTTGATAGGCGGGCGGTGGATCATTGTCGATCCAACGTACCGCGTGATCATGAAGGATCCAGCGGGCCACTATCTGACGCGCAAGGATCTGCAGGATCCCGTGGTCTTTGGCGAGGCCATCAGCGCGGTCCCGAATTATCCGCGTGAATATACGTACGATCATTTTGCCCATGTACGGCTGGCGCGTTTGCCATACGTTGGATTTGGTCTGAAGAAGATGTTAGGCGCAATCGCTCCTGGCTGGGAGGAAGCTATTGATTGGAGCCTGCTCCTCGAGCGGGAGTCCTTTTTCTATCTGGTGCTGAGCGTGGCGGCGATGCTCTTTTTCTTGCTGTTGCGCGCAGTGCTGGCGTGGTACGCCGACAGCCGCTTGAGAATTCCCCGCTTCCACCTCCGCGAGCATGCTTTGCGCGCTGGGGTGGCCTTCTTTTCAACTCCGGAGATCAAGCAGTAGCGTGTGCGGTATTTGCGGTGTCGCGTTTGTATCGCAGAGCAAAGATGCCGAATTGCGCGTGCGCGCAATGGCCGCTGCCATGCGGCATCGCGGTCCGGATGAAGAAGGATTCCTGATCGGAGAGGCGCGCGCGCCGGGGCTGGCGCTCGGAATGCGGCGGCTGAGTATCATTGATCTAGCCGGAGGCCAACAGCCCGTTTGGAACGAAACGCGAGATGTCGCGGTCATCTATAACGGCGAGCTGTATAACTATCGTGAACTCCGAGACCGCTTGACTCTGCTGGGACACCGCTTCGCAACGCGATCCGATACGGAAATTCTGGTGCATGCCTGGGAAGAGTGGGGAGAAGAGTGTTTGACAGAGCTCCGCGGCATGTTTGCATTTGCATTGCTCGATTTGCGCGGGCGATTTGCTACGGCCCCTTTGCTTTTTTTGGCGCGCGATCCGCTAGGCATCAAGCCTCTCTATTACACGCAGACAGCGGAGGGCTTTGTGTTTGCGTCAGAGGTGCGTGCCCTGCTGGCAAGTGGGATAGTAGCGAAGCAGATTTCTCAGGATGCGCTTACGTCTTATCTGCTATTCGGCAGCGCCTCGGAGCCGGTGAGCCTTGTAGAGGGCGTATTTTCCCTTCCGCCCGGTCATCGCATGTTGTTGTATGTTCCGGAGCGGCGGCGCGTGCCTAGAGCGCGGCCTTGGTGGGATCCGCAGACGAGTTCCGCGGCGCGCGACTCGCGTAAACCCAAGGATTTGGATTCTGCTGCTAAGAGGGTGCGTCTTCTTCTCGAAGATGCTGTGCGCGCTCATTTGATCGCGGACGTGCCGGTGGGACTTTTTCTCTCTAGCGGGCTTGATTCCGGAGGCGTCGCCGCCCTTGCGGCGCGTACACAGGCGGGAATCCGTAGCTTCACGCTGTCATTTCCGGGAACTATTTATGACGAAGCTCTGCTGGCGCGCAAAGTTGCTGAACAATGCGGCACGGAACACACGGAGCTTCCGCTCGATGGCGCGGCAATGCTCTCGCGCATCGACGAAGCCGTGGCCGGGCTCGACCAGCCGACGATGGACGGCATCAATACGTACTTCGTTTCCTGGGCTGCGCGCGAAGTCGGGCTCAAGGTGGCGCTCTCCGGGCTGGGAGGCGATGAGCTTTTCGCGGGGTACGCAAGCTTCGCTAACACGGCGATGCTACAGCGGCTCACTCGTCTGGCTTGGTTTGTTCCTGAGCCGCTGCGGCGCGCCTTTGCGCCGCTGATGGCAAGCATCCTCGAGACGCGCCTGTCGCGCGATGCCGCAGGCAAAGCTGTTGCCACGTGGAGCGATCCCGACACACTGCCCCATTCTTACTTTTATGCGCGCGCGCTTTTTCCACCGGGCCAACTCAAGCGGCTAATGGAACCGCGTTTCCGCCCAAGCACAGTGGGCTCCGACGGCGTGACGCTCGAACCAACTTGGCTGGGTTGGTTGGATCGTACTGCCAGCGAAGCGGCAAAAATGGAGCCTGTGGCCGCCACTGCCTGGATGGAAATGCGCTGCTATATGGCGAGCACGCTTTTGCGGGATACCGATTCGGTGAGTATGGCGCGTTCGCTGGAGGTGCGGGTGCCGCTGCTGGATACGCCGCTGGTGGAATTTGTTAGTTCCCTTCCCGACACCGCGCGCCACCGTGCGGGCACGCAGAAAGCGCTATTGGTGGAAGCTCTGGCTGGGCTGCTGCCTGAAGAAATGCTTGGCGAGCACAAAAAAACATTTACGTTGCCATGGGAAGATTGGCTTCGCGGACCGTTGCGCCCGCGACTGGAAGCAAGTTTTGCCGAGATCGCACCGTCGCTAGGGCCGCACCTGCGCGTGGAGGGTGTCCGCGGTGTTTGGGCTGCATTTCTCGAGGGCAAGACTTCGTGGTCGCGCCCGTGGGCGTTGTACATCCTCAACGAGTGGTGCAGGCATCACCTCGCGGCATGATTCGCGCTCCTGAGGTAGACTGAATTCCTTCACTATGAACATTCTTGGAATCAATGCCTACCACGGCAACGCGTCGGCGGCTATTGTCTGCGAAGGCCGGCTGGTGGCCGCGGTGGAAGAAGAGCGCTTCAATCGCGTGAAGTACGCCGCGGGATTCCCGGCGCAGGCGATTCATTATTGCTTGAAAGAGGCGGGGCTGGAGCTTAAGGATATCCATCACGTTGCCGTTCCCCGGAATCCTTATGCGCGCCTAGGGACGAAGCTTTTCTACGCGATGCGCATGCCATCCTTCGCACGCGAGCGGATCAAAGTGTTGACGAAGTTCACGGGAATACCGGAAGCGCTGGCGCAGGCCTTTGATACGGACCCGGCAAAAACTGTCGCAAAGTTTCATCGCGTGGAACATCACCAGGCGCATTTGTCCAGCGCCTTCTTCGTCTCTCCGTTCGAACGCGCGGCCTTGCTTTCCGCGGACGGTCTTGGGGATTTCGCGAGCACCATGTGGGGAAGTGGCAGCGGTAGCCGCATGAAGATCGGCGGCGCAATCGCATTTCCGCATTCACTTGGGCTATTTTACAGCGCCGTCACGCAGTACCTGGGCTTTCTGAAATTCGGCGATGAGTACAAGGTGATGGGCCTGGGAGCCTATGGCGTGCCGGACCAGCTCGACGCGTTTAGGAAAATCGTGCACGCCCACGGGGACGGATTTCAATTGGAGCTTGACTACTTCACGCATCACCGCACTGGCCCGGAAATGAGCTGGGCGGAGGCAGACAAGACGCCTGTACAAGGCAAGTTGTTTTCGGAAGAAATGGAAAAGCTGCTGGGGCCGAAACGCAATCCCGAAGAGCCGCTCGAGCAACGGCACAAGAATCTGGCTACGGCTCTGCAAGCGCGGCTTGAGGAAGTGTATCTTGGCATGCTGAAGAAGCTTGAGGAACGAACGGGTTTGAAAGCGGTGTGCCTCGCGGGTGGAGTCGCGTTTAACTGCGTGGCCAACGGCAAAATCTTTGATAACACGGGGTTCGAGCAAGTTTATGTGCATCCGGCGGCAGGCGATGGCGGGCTGGCTGTCGGCGCGGCCTACTATGTGTGGCACCAGATTCTCGGCAAGCCGCGAGAGTTCGTCATGGAGCACGCCTATTGGGGACCAGGATATACGCGCGAGAAAATCCGGCGAGCGATCGATGCGAAGGGAACGGCCCAGAACGGTTGCCGCGTTGAGGAACTGGCAGAGGACCACTTAATGCAACGTACGGCCGCGATTGTGGCCGATGGGAAAATTCTTGGATGGTTTCAAGGCCGCGCGGAATGGGGACCACGTGCCCTCGGCAACCGAAGTATTGTCGCCGACCCGCGGCGTCCAGAGATGAAAGAAATACTGAACCAGCGGATCAAGCATCGCGAAATCTTCCGGCCGTTCGCGCCATCCATCCTTGCCGAATCGACGGGAGAGTGGTTCGAAAAATCGCATCCCTCTCCGTTCATGACCTTGGCATACGGGGTGCGGCTCGAAAAGCGCGGCAAAATTCCAGCGCCTACGCACGTCGATGGGACGGGCAGGTTGCAAACGGTGACGCACGAGGCCAACCCTCGCTATTGGAGCCTGATCAAAGCCTTCGACCAGCTGACGGGAGTGCCGGTCGTGCTGAATACTTCTTTCAACGACAACGAGCCGATTGTCTGCCGCCCAGAAGAAGCGTTGGATTGTTTTCAGCGCACGCAAATGGATGCGCTCGTCCTCGGCGACTTCCTGATTACCCGATCGTGAATCACATGCCCCGAGCACCGTTCGAATGAGAATTCTGCTCCTGAATCTCTACTATCCGCCGGACACTTCGGCGACGGCGAAGATGGCGGCAACTGTGGTCGAGGCGCTCTCCGTGCACCATGACGTTACGGTGCTTTGCGGGCGACCCTCGTACGATCCAACGGAACGGCGGCCTTGGCGGCTCTGGCAAACCGAGTGCGATGGAAAAACAAGAATCATTCGCGTGGGTTCGACAGACCACCCGCGTTTCCAAATGGAGCGACGCGTGCTGAATTATCTGAGCTACGTTGCGCTTGCTGTTCCGCGCGCGCTTTTCTTGCGTTGCGATGTTGTGTTGGCGATGACTGACCCTCCGTTCGAAGGAATTGTGGGTGCGATCGTAGCGCTGTTGAAGCGCAAGCCGTATGTCTACAACATTCGCGATATGTATCCGGACATGGCTGTAGGCGGCGCGATTGTCAAACCTGCCTTTCTCGCGCGCATTTGGGAAAAATTGCATCGCTGGGCCTTGCGGCGCGCGACGCGGGTGATCGTCCTCGGCGAGGACATGCGCGCACGCATCGCGGCAAAGGGCATTAATCCTGCAGGCGTCGAAATCGCCCGCGATGGCACGGATATTCCGCCGCCCGATGCGCCGCAGCCGGCGTTGGATCGCGAGGTCATTCGAGCGATTCGTGGAGACTTCAAATTCGTCCTGCTCCACGCCGGAAATCTTGGTTTCTATGGCGCGTGGGAGACTTTAATCACAGCGGTGTGCGATTTGCAGGCCGATGGCGTGGGTCTTGTCTTCGTAGGCGAGGGGGCGCAGCGCGCACACATCGAGGCGCTTGCGAGAGAAACGCAAAACGTGCGATTTCTTCCATTTTTTCCGGCGAACCAGATTCCCTCTGTTCTGGCTGCCGCCGACGCGCACGTCATCACGGTGAAGCGTGGGCTCGAAGGAGTCGTCGTACCCAGCAAAATGTACGGGATACTCGCCTCTGGAAAGCCGATCCTGGCGGTTGCACCGGATGAAACGGACGCGGCTTCACTTGGCGCAAAATTTGGATTCGCGGTTTCCGCCGACCCGGACGACGCAGATAAAGTTGCTTCAGCAATTCGATTACTTGTGATGGACAACGAAAAAGTACAACACATGGGGCGCGCGGCCCGGGCGGTTGCGCCTGACTATGATAGAGTCAAAGAATTGCAGAAATTTGTGAAAATCATCGAGGGGGCCGTGAAGCGTGACGACTTCTGAAACATTTTGGAGTGGAAAACTCATACTTGTGACGGGAGGGGCCTCTTTCATCGGCTCAACGCTTACAGATCACCTTCTCGCGCGCGGCGCGAAAATTCGCATCGTCGATGATCTGACCAGCGGGCATCGTGACAATATCAAGGAACACGTCGCCAGCGGAAAAATCGAATTCAACCAGGCGGATCTGCGCGAACCTGGCGTCACCCGCGCGGCGATGCAGGGTGTGGACACCGTTTTTCATCTGGCTGCAGATCATGGCGGCCGCGGCTATGTCGATCTGCATCAGGCCGGACCTGCTTCCAATTTTTTCCTGGACGGACTTGTTTTCGCGGAAGCTCTGCGCGCGAAAGTGAAAAAGGTGGTGTTCGCATCCTCCGGCTGCGTCTATCCGAATTTTCTGCAGTCGGACGTGAAGAAAGAGCTCTACCTCACGGAAGATCTTACAAAAGGACCGAACGACGCCGACAACACTTACGGCTGGGCCAAGTTGATGGGCGAGTTTACGCTGAGTGCTTATGCGAAAGAACACGGCATGGGCGCAGCCTCTTGCCGCTACTTCACTGTGTACGGACCGCGGGGGGTGGAGAATCATGCCGTAATCGCGATGATTGCGCGGGCTTTCCTTGGGCAGAATCCCTTCGAAGTGTGGGGCGACGGAACGCAAATCCGCAATTGGACATACATCGAGGATATTGTTGAAGGCACGATTCTCGCTGGCGAAAAAATCAACGACGGCACCGCCATCAACCTGGGAACGATGGAGCGGATAAAGGTCATCGACGCGGTGAAAATGGTCTGCGATTTCACGGGGCATAAAGCGGAGATCAAGCTGAGGCCCGACATGCCGACAGGCCCGCTCAATCGCGTTGCTGACAATTCCCTCGCCAAGAAACTGCTCGGGTGGGAGCCTAAGGTGCTTTTCAAAGATGGATTGAAGCGTACCATCGACTGGTATTACGCGACCAAGAATCGTGACGAGGTGAAGCGCACTTTCGGCCGCATGCTCACCGAAAGATAGGGACCTATCACCGGAGCAAAACAAACTGGTGGCGCTGAGCTCTTTCCTATCCTCTACTCCGTAGCGATCACCTGACTTTCTAATTACCCCGCTAAAAATCCCCATTGAAGCGAAACAATTTTCGAAGTATCGTGTTAAAGCTGCGTGGGGCAGCCATTTTCTTGGGTGCCGGACCCCCCATCCGGCAGAAGACGATTGAGGCACTGGCCGCACCGTCCCGGTCAGCACCTTCAAACAAAACGAGGCAACATGTCTGCGGGTCTGCTGGCGTTTCTGATTGCGCTATTTGCGTCTCTGACGCTGACGGTACCGGTGCGCGCATTAGCATTGCGCGTGGGGATGGTGGATCTCCCTGGACCGCGCAAAGTACACCTGAGCCCGATCCCTCTGCTTGGCGGCCTGGCGATGTATGGAGCCGTGGTTTTGTCGATTCTTTTTACGTTCAGCGGACCGGCGCGAGCCCAAATTGTTGGAATCTTGACGGGCGCAACGGTAGTCGCAGCTGTGGGTATTCTGGACGATCGAGGATGGCTCCACCACCAGGTGAAATTGTTCCTCGCGATGCCGCTTGCCGCTTGCATTTTGTTGACAACCGGAATTCACGCTCAGGTTTTTGAACTTTTTTTAGGCGGACGGACTGGCTATATTTTAGACGCCATCCTGACGGTTTTTTTTGTCGTGGGGATTACCGCTTCCTTCAGCATTCTGGACCACATGGACGGCCTTTGCGCGGGGGTGGCGGCCACAGCGTCCATCTTCTTCGCCCTGCTGGCTTACTTAAACGGCCAGACTCTTGTCACCACGCTCGCCGCCGCGGTCCTGGGAGCAGCGACAGGATTTTTGCGATGGAATTTTAAGCCGGCCAAGATTTTCATGGGGGACGGCGGAGCCATGTTCCTAGGATTTTTAATGGCCACACTGGGGCTGAAGCTGAGGCTAGAGCAGGCCAACCACATTTCCGGCTGGCTGGCTCCCCTGCTCATTCTGGGAGTCACGATATTTGACACCACGCTGGTCACGATTTCGCGCTCGCGACGCGGCCTGCTGCCTTTTGCCACTCCGGGTAAAGACCATGCCGCTCACCGCCTGGCAAATCTGGGACTGGGGCATCGCGGGGCCGTTGTCAGTATGTATGTTTTGGGACTACTGAGCGGCGGGGCTGCCATGCTCGTAAGTTACCTACAACCGATCTCTGCGGTTCTGATAGCAATAGTTGCGTTTGCCGTTGTGCTGACTGGAGTGCTGCTTCTCGAACGTGCCCCGTATGAGCGCCAGTCGCAGAAACCGGCAGCCTCCTCCTAAAGTGCTTCCAATTCTGGATGTTCTGTTCCTACAAGCTGAGACCAGACTCCCCGGGTTTGCCCACACAAATGGATTCGCTATACTTAGTGGGTTGCAGTCTCACCGATTTTTAGTGCATACCGCTCGGGGTTGGGCGGAAAGTAGTCAATATTCAGGGGAATTTGAGCGCGGATATCCGGGTGATTAAGCGTCCGGGGTGTATCCGCGACTTGGGAAAGCAAAATCGTGCCAAGCACTGAACAGCGGCCCCGGGCAGACGGGGAAAGCGGCGAGGTCATCGTTGTGGGAGGTTCTGCAGCGGGCCTGTTTGCGGCCGCAACACTGGCAACTGGCGGACGCCGCGTGCGCGTGCTGGAATCGAGGCCTGGCTTTGAACCCGCGCCGCGCTCACTCATCGTGACTGATCACTTCCGGAGCCAGCTTGGTGCCGCCGCTTCCGAAAGCATCGTCAACGAAATCAGGCGCTTCGAGCTATTTACGGACGGACGCTCGGCACAAGTCGCCCTGACGCGGCCCGATCTCATCATTGAACGCTCGCGTTTAATCCCGGCATTGGCGCGGAGCGCGCAGCAGGCGGGAGCGAAACTTTCGTTTGATACCCGCTTTCTTGGGCTCGCTGCGAATGGCCGCGGGCTCCGCGTGCAAGTTGATTCCGCGGGCCAACGCGAGGAATTACACGCGGAGAGCGTTGTCGGAGCAGACGGCGCTTCCAGCCGAGTGGCACGCTGCGCCGGGTGGCCTCCCATTGAGACGGTCCCCCTGGTGCAAGCCATCGTGCGCTTGCCGAAGGATCATCCGCCCGACACGACGCGCGTTTGGTTTGTTCCCGACGATACGCCCTATTTCTATTGGCTGATTCCCGAATCCTCCGAGCGGGGCGCCCTCGGGATTATTGGCGAAGACGGCCAAGACACCAAGAAGTGTCTTTCACGGTTTCTTGAAAAAAAACAGTTGGAGCCGCTGGAATGGCAAGGGGCGCGCATTCCCGTATATCGAGGCTGGGTGCCCGTCCGCCGGCGCATTGGAAATGGCGAGGTATATCTGGTTGGGGATGCGGCCGCGCAAGTGAAAGTGTCTACCGTTGGCGGCATCGTGACGGGACTGCGCGGAGCGCTTGGCGTCGGGCAATCCATCTTGCGGAAGGGCGGGAGCAAGGAACTGACCGCACTGAGACGCGAACTGCGGACGCACTGGTTGATTCGCCGGGCGCTGCATCATTTCCAGCAGAAGGATTATTCGCAGCTAGTCGACCTGCTTGATGCTTCCACGCGCGAGTCTCTCGGTGAGATCAACCGCGATGAATCGACGCGCCTGCTTTGGAACGTCGTGCTCCGTCAGCCGCGGCTGGTGCTGCTCGGTTTGCGCGGACTGCTGATGGGGAAAGGATTGAAGAGCTAGGCGAACCGATTTAGGCGCGCAGAAAAACCGTTTGCGCGCAAAACGGATTGCGCGCGCCGCGCTACACCTCGCGATAGTGCGTTTCTCCCCGTATTGCGGATCGGTGAAAATGAAGTCTTAGCAACCCAACTTTGGAAGCGTTGGATTGTTAGCAAGGGCGCTGCCAAGGAGAACCAGACTTGCATCTCTCGGTGATTGGATGTGGCTACGTGGGGTTGGTGACAGGGGCGTGTCTCGCCGCGGCGGGACATGAAGTGACTTGCACGGATATCGACGCAGAACGTATCACGCGGCTGCAAGCCGGAGAGGTGCCTATCTATGAGGAGCACCTGGAAGAAATACTGAGGTCGGCACGCGAGGCGAGGCGCATTTCCTATACCGCGGATGCCGGCGAAGCGATCCGCGCGGGCGACGCCATTTTTATTTGCGTGGGCACGCCGCCAAAAGATAGCGGCGAGTCGGATCTTTCCGCGATCGATCAGGTAGCGCGGCAGATAGCTGAGCAGGCACGTTCACCTAAGTTGGTGATCGAGAAGAGCACCGTGCCCGCGCGCACCGGGCTCGAACTGCAAAGAGCGCTAGCGGCTTATAGCAGCGGCGGCAAATCCAGTTTTCGCGTGGCTTCCAATCCCGAGTTTCTGCGCGAAGGCACAGCCGTCGGAGATTTCTTTCATCCCGACCGCATCGTGGTCGGCGTGGAGGAGGAATCCGCCGCGGCCGATTTGCGCGAAATCTACCGGCCGATTCTTGAGCGCAAATTCCATTGTCCAGTGCACAAAGGGACCTGCCCGGCAAGCCCTGATGCCGCATTCCTGGTCACCACCATCAACAGCGCCGAGCTCATCAAGCACGCGTCGAACTCCTTTCTCGCGCTGAAAATCAGCTATGCCAATGTCATCGCCGATCTCTGCGAAAGAATCGGCGCAGACGTCAAAGAGGTTACCCATGCGATGGGCTTGGATCCTAGAATCGGCGGGCAGTTCCTCAGCGCAGGACTAGGATTTGGCGGCTTTTGCTTTCCGAAAGATGTGCAGGCATTCATTCATCTCGCGGCCTCGGTCGGAGTCGATTTCGATCTGCTGAAAGCCACGGAGCGCGTCAATAAACAGCGCATTGACCGCTTTCTTGAAAAAGTACGTAAGGCTCTTTGGGTCGTTAGGGGCAAACACGTGGCTGTGCTCGGCCTTGCGTTCAAAGCCAAAACGGACGACATTCGATTTGCTCCCGCGCTCGAAGTGGTTAAGCGCTTGCTCGAGGAGGGCGCGATTGTGCACGCCACCGATCCGGAAGCCATATCGAGAACCAAGATCCTCTTCCCGAAGGTGACGTATCACGAGGACCCCTACGAAGCGTTGCACGGAGCAGATGCTGCGCTTGTCTGCACCGAGTGGGAGATTTTTCGCAACCTAGACTGGAAACGCGCCAAGCCGCTCATGGCGCGGGGCCTCGTCGTGGACGGCAGAAACCTCTATTCACCCAAGCACATGCGTGAGCTTGGATTTGAGTATTACTCGTTCGGCAGGGCGTAGAGCATTGCGAACGCAGCAAATTGCAAATTGGAAGCTGAATGAGCCTCTCTTCAAGGAAGCGCTGTTCGTTCCGCGTTAGCTCTTAGGAGGTTTTCTTAGCCGCGAAATTCTTCTTGAAGTAATCAATCGTCAGTCGCAATCCCTCTTCCAGCCCAACCTTGGGTTCCCATTTCAGAATTCGCTTCGCCTTGCTAATATCCGGGCACCGTTGTTTCGGATCATCTTGTGGCAAAGGCTCGAAGACAACTGCGGGAGCATTTTCAAAAAGTCGTCGGACTCGCTCGGCAAATTCAAGAATGGTTATCTCCTGCGGATTTCCAATGTTCGTCGGCAAGTGTTCGTCCGACAATATCAAGCGGTAAATTCCTTCGATGAGGTCGGAAACATAGCAAAAGCTGCGAGTCTGCTTGCCGTCTCCATAAACGGTGATGGGCTTCCCGGTTAGCGCCTGATGCACGAAGTTTGGCAGAGCGCGGCCGTCATTAAGGCGCATCCGTGGGCCGTATGTATTGAAGATCCGCACGATATGGGTGTCCACGCCATGACAGCGGTGATAAGCCATTGTCAGAGCTTCCGAAAAGCGCTTGGCTTCATCGTAAACACCGCGCGGCCCAATCGGATTCACATGGCCCCAATACTCTTCGGGCTGAGGGGAAATCTCCGGGTCGCCGTAACACTCGCTCGTCGAACTCAGGAAAAACTTCGCCTTCTTCGCCAGCGCCAAACCCAGTGCGTTGTGCGTGCCAAGGGAACCAACCTTGAGGGTCTGGATGGGAAGCTTCAGGTAATCGACAGGACTCGCTGGAGAGGCCAGGTGCAAAACGTAGTCCACCGGTCCGGGCACGTCAATGTATTTGGAGACGTCGCATCGCGCGATGCGAAACTTCGGGTGATTGAGCAAATGCCCGACGTTGGAATCGACTCCCGTAACGAGATTGTCTAGAACCAAAACTTCCCACCCCTCGGCAATCAGGCGATCGCAAAGATGCGACCCCAAGAATCCGGCCCCGCCGGTGACCGCAGCTCTCATGCACCCTCCAAAAAATCCAGCCCGTTAGTTTAGCTTGCGGCAGCTTGATTGACCACCCGCCGCGCGAAGGATACGATGCGCGCACGCGATTAGGAATCGCCCCGCTATGTCGGTCGAGAATAAATTGGCGGCCAACCCGCCGAAGCATCGTCGAACACGGAGGTTAGTATTTGGTCTCCTGGGGATAGTCCTATTCAGTGCGGTGATCTTTCTGCTCGGCATAGGCCGCTGGCTCGTAACGGAAGACCCTCTTCAAAAAGCTCAGGCCATCGTCGTCCTTAGCGGACGTATGCCTATGCGAGCAATGGAAGCAGCGAAGTTGTATCGTGAAGGATTTGCACCAAAAGTATGGCTGACACATTCCACCGAACCTGGT
This sequence comes from Candidatus Acidiferrum sp., assembly GCA_036521695.1. GTDB lineage: Bacteria > Acidobacteriota > Terriglobia > Acidiferrales > UBA7541 > Acidiferrum. The sequence goes on from DATDHE010000252.1 coordinate 33,298, forward strand.
GCAATGCTCAAAACGATGGGGGTCTCCTACGTCGGTGAAGATGTTTACAATGTGCAGGTGCTGATGCACGAAGGAGTGCCTACGGAGGCCATCCGCTTGCTTGAACCTCCCATCCTCAACACCGCCGATGAACTCTCGGCCGTTTCCGGGGCACTAGAAGGAGGAAAAGGCACGACCGTGATCCTCGTCACAACCAAGGTGCACACCCGCCGCGTCCGAATTCTATGGAACCGGCTCGCCGCAGGCCGCGGGCAGGCTGTTATCAGGGCTGTTTCGGATGACCCCTTCGATCCGAGGCGTTGGTGGCGCACGACTAGCGACGCCCTCGATGTCGTTCGCGAATTTCTGGGCATCTTGAATGCCTGGGCCGGATTGCCGCTTCGCCCCGCGAACTAGAAACCTAGAAGAAAAAAAAACGTTTGCGGCGAGGCATCTCAAATTCATCCGGTAGCTTAGGAACATGCGGCAAGTCTCGTCCCTCGAATGCCGCCCTCGGATTCTCGACGAATAGAGCGCGGGCCTTTTCCTCGCCAAGCTGTTCTCGGACAAGGTCGAATGCGGGCTTCAGCTTTAGCGGCCGGCTACGCGTGTTATGAGCGTCGCTGGCCACGAGGTGGACCAATCCGTCGGTCATCCACCGCCAGGCGTCCTTATGCGCTCCAGGGCCAAAGACTCCTGTGAGCGAACCTGCCGTCACTTGTATGAAACAGCCTAACCTGACCCATTTCGCTAGCCTTTCCGTCTGCAGGCGCAGGATAGCGTTGCGCTCCGGATGAGTAATCACCGGCCTCAGTCCCAAAAGCTGAATCTCATGAAGCGTCTGGTCCATGCTGGGCGGAATGGAATATTCGTTGAACTCGACGAGCAGGTAGTCACGCTGGTTGATACAGAAGCGGGGCGCATCCTCGCGCAGCGCGTCCAGATTTTCGGCATTGAGATGAAAATCACAGCCGGTCGCCAGGATTACACGGTCGCCAATTTTCTCCTGAAGTTCTGCTCGCAGTGCTCGTACCAGCCGATAGTCAAACGTATATTGATGGCTCGAGTGCGGCGTGGCCACAACATGCGTAATGCCGTCGGCAATCGCGGACTCCGCCATCGCCAGTGATGTCTCAATACTTTCCGGGCCGTCGTCGAGCCCTGGTAGGATATGACAATGCAAATCGACCATGGTCTTCGCAAACTCCTTAGCGCGCCCAAGCGGCAACGGCTTGCCACACTCCCAGCGCAAACATCAGCCCTGCAAAAACTTCTCTCATTCGCTGCGGCTGCAGCCGCTTAGCCAGCCACCCGCCAAGAATGCCTCCGACAAAAACTCCTGGGATCAGGAGCAGTCCGGTCTGCCAGGAAACGTAGTCCGCCTTGGCATACGCGAAAAACGCCAGCGCGCCTGTCGGTGGTATCAATGCAACCAAACTGGTCCCCTGCGCGCGATGTTGCCCAAAAGCAAAAAACAACGCCAAGAAGGGAACCAGGAGAGTGCCGCCGCCGATGCCGAATAGCCCGGAAGCTACCCCGCAGAGGCACGCCGCTCCAAAAATGCCGGCGTCACGCATCGGACGCTCAACCACGGGCTGGCTCCCCACCGGTGGAGACCGGCATCCCGCGCTCCGCTTGCGGTTTTCGCCAAAGTAAGAACGCCGCCAAGATCAGAAAGCAACCAAACAACCCTTTGAGGTGGCGCGAAGCGAGTGGCACGGCGATCAATCCACCCAGATAACCACCCAGGAGCATTCCCAACGCGCACAGAATTCCAGCGCGCAAATCCACTTGGCCCTGGTTCCAATATTCACGCAAAGCACCAAGTCCCACGGGTGGCAAAAGAATAAAAAGTGAGGTGCCCTGAGCCAGATGCTGGTCCATTTGCAGCAGATAAACCAAAGCCGGCACCAGCACCACGCCACCGCCAATACCGAGCAAACCCACGAGCACGCCCACAGCGAGCCCAAGCAGCAGGATGATGAGGGTCATGGGTGAATTGCGGCCGCGGTTCGCGCGTTATTTCTCTCAGCAAAATGCATCGGTTCTATCTTGCCGCGTCTCCGTGCGCCTCGCAACCACTCTTGAACAAGCGGTAACACTCTGAGCGTCCATGATTTTTTGTTAGTGTGGAACCTGCTATATTGATGTGTCTTTATCCAATCGGCCAGATGGCCTGCTTTATCCCCAAAAATGATTAGGAGAGCGACGTAACTCATGCCGGCAGACCGGAAACCTGAATTCTTCAAAGGCGCTCAATTGAAAGTCGCCATCATTGGCTGCGGATACGTTGGGCTTCCGCTGGCCTTGCGTTTCGCAGAAGCTGGACACAAAGTCACGGGATTCGACACCGACCCAAACAAGGTGTCGATGCTCAATGCAGGAAAGTCTTACATCGAGCACATCCCGCAAACCAAAATCCAACAGTTCGTCAACTCCAAGCACTTCAGCGCCACCACGGATTTTGCGCGCATCAAGGAAGCGGACGCCATCATTATTTGCGTACCTACGCCTCTGGATGAGCGCCGTGAACCTGACCTCAGTTATGTCGAACAGACCGCGATTTCCATCCAGCCACATCTCCAAAGAGGCCAGCTGGTTGTTCTTGAATCGACAACCTACCCTGGTACCACTGAGGAGCTCGTGCTCCCCATCCTCGAAAAGAGTGGCCTGCACTGTCCCATTGCTGCCGGCCCGGAAAACGAAAATATTGCGTGCGATTTCTTCCTCGCATTCTCGCCCGAGCGTGAAGATCCCGGCAATAAACAGTTTGGCCTGGCGCAGATTCCCAAAGTCGTCGGTGGCGTGAATCCGCCGAGCGGCCGCGCCGCGCAGTCAATCTACGCGCAAGTTGTCGCGCGTGTCGTGCCTGTTAGTTCCACACGAGCCGCGGAAATGGCCAAGCTCCTCGAAAATATCTTCCGTTGCGTCAACATCGCGCTCGTCAACGAGCTGAAAATGCTCAGCCTGCGCATGGGAATTGACATTTGGGAAGTGATCGACGCGGCCGCTACCAAACCGTTCGGCTTTATGCCCTTCTATCCCGGCCCGGGCCTCGGCGGACACTGCATCCCTGTCGATCCTTATTACCTTTCCTGGAAGGCACGCGAGTTCGACTTCTCGACGCGTTTCATCGAGCTGGCCGGCGAAGTCAACACCGCCATGCCCTATCACGTGGTGGACGCGGTTGCCGCGGCTCTGAACGACCACAAGAAGAGTCTCAAAGGATCGAAGCTGCTGATTCTCGGCGTAGCCTACAAGAAGGACGTCGACGATCTGCGCGAATCGCCCACGCTGAAAATTATGCAATTGCTTCAGCAGCGCGGAGCAAACCTCGAATACAACGACCCTTATTTTCCGCGGCTTCACAAAATGCGGCACTATAATTACCAAAACATGAAGTCCGTCCCGCTGAATGCGCAAACTTTGGGAAGCTACGACGGGGTCATCATTGCGACGGATCACTCCAGCTATGATTACGTTGCCATCGTGGACGCCGCCAAGCTTGTTGTGGACACCCGCAACGCCACCCGCCGCGTCATGCGTCATCGCGACAAAATCGTTCTCTGTTAGGCGCCGATGGCCTCATTCGCCGAAGAGATCCGACGGCAACTCGAGGAAAGCGCTCGCGTGAAGCGAAGCTTTTCCGATGAGCTGATCGGGCGCATCGGACAATTTGCCGAAAAAGGCGCGGTGGCTCTCCGCGGCGGCGGAAAAATTGTGTTTTTTGGAAATGGCGGAAGCGCAGCCGATGCCTTACACCTTGCAGCTGAGCTTGTCGTCAGGCTGCGCACCGATCGCCGCGGCCTCGCGGCGCTTGCACTGACCACAAATCCGTCCGTACTCACCGCCGCCGGCAACGACTACGGATTCGAGCGCATTTTCTCTCGTCAGATCGAATCGCTCGTCGCTCCCGAGGACATTCTCGTGGCCCTCTCAACCAGCGGCGCAAGCCCGAACATCGTGCGTGGTGTGGAAGCTGGCCGGGCCCGTGGCGCTTATCTTGTCGCTTTCACGGGCGAAACAGGCGGCGCGCTCGCCGGCAAGGTCGATCTTCTGCTCAACGTGCCCTCGCAAGATCCGCAGCGAATCCAGGAAGCCCATATCACGATGGGCCACATCGCTTGTGCGTTGATAGAGCACCTGGCCACAACATAGCGCCCGACTGTGTTTGGCCGCCGCGCCATTCTTTCCTCTTCAGATTCCTTCAGCAAGCTGCAAATGAAGAGCGAACTCTCACTTCGCGTGCACCAACTGTACCTGGGCCGTCGCGAAGGGCATAATCGCTTCCAGTAGCACTGGCGTGCGCGCGGCGTTATTTGCGAAGTACATCGTGAAATGGGCGTCCTTCATCTCTTGCCCGTTCTCAAATACACGAATCTCAATCTTGGAGGTTTTGTAGCTTCCCGCAGGCACGGTGACCGCCTCGCCCGCGCTGACGAGCTTCGCCCTGACATCATACAATTTGTGCCCATCGTAGACCGGGCATCGAACTTCCGCGGTCTTCGTCCAATCCACATTTCGCAAGAATTGCAGCATGCCGAGTGGGTCTCGCGTGCCAGGAAGGACCCTTGTTTCGGTGGCCTCGGGAGGCGCCGGCTCTCTTCCTGTGGCCGTCATCCGCTGGACGGAATCCACTTTCTGTCCACGTTCACTCAAGTGCATTTCGTACTGCAGGCTGGTCATGGTCGCGGCATCGCTGTACGAATCAAACTGGTCGTCCAACTCGAAGACCATGCGCAGGGGGCTTTCCGTATGCGCAAACGCCTGGAGATGCCACGCGTTCTTGCCGAAAAAATCCTGGTGTTCGCCGACCTGCAATTTCACAGTGGCCACATTGTTCAGGCTCGAGACATTCGCCGTGTAATCCAGCACTTCGCCCCCTCGCAAGGGTAGTCCGGGATCTGCCGCGGGCTCGCCATTCCTGTTAGGGCTCGAAGCAGCAGGGGTGCTGGTCGGCGCAACGGCGGGAAGTTCCGTCGCCGGGGCGCTCATCGGCTGGGAGGCGCGCGCGGAAGCCCAGGCGCGCGCCAGTCCCGCGTTTCTCTCTCTCATCCAGTAGTAGCCCCCCGCCGCGCATCCAAGCGCCAGTAGGCCGGTGATGCCAATGACTTTTCGGTAGCTCATGCTCTTTGTGTGACCTGTACGGGAAACAGTCCCTTGCCTTTTGGCCTTCCGTCGTACAATACGAATTCGTTCGCGATAGCACGGCAAAGTCCGCCGAACGCTACCCGCAAACTCTGAGGTTACCAAAACGCGAGGCCTGCGTCTTGGCCGGCGCCGCGTTAAATGACCGAGACGGCACTCCGCCGCTCTCGGACCTCGAATCGATGGAGGAATTCCTGAATGCGCTACGTCGTCACGGGCGGCGCCGGTTTCATCGGCTCGAACACGGTAGACGAACTCGTGCGGCGCGGCCACAGCGTGGTTGTGCTCGACGACCTTTCGTCCGGCAAGGAAGATAACCTTGTCGAAGTTCGCAACAAAATCACTTTCATAAAGGGCAGTATCACGGACATCGAAGTCGTTCGCAAGGCCATGCACGAGGCCGAATACGTGCTCCACCTCGCGGCGCGTACTTCGGTGCCGCGCTCAGTGAAAGATCCCATTGAAACAAACAAAATAAATATCGATGGAACTCTAAATGTCCTCGTCGCGGCGCGTGACGCAAAGGTGAAACGCGTCGTTTTCGCCGCTTCTTCTTCTGCTTACGGCGAGACGCCCACGCTTCCGAAAGTCGAAACCATGCCTCCGGCGCCCATCTCGCCCTACGGCGTCACCAAATTCGTCGGCGAGCTCTACGCGCAAGCGTTTGGCCGCTGCTATGGCCTGGAAAACGTCTCCCTCCGTTACTTCAACATTTTCGGCCCTCGTCAGGATCCCGGCTCGCCATATTCCGGCGTCCTGGCGAAATTCTGCACGTCCTTTCTGGAAGAGACGCAACCCGTCATGTTTGGCGATGGCGAACAATCCCGCGATTTCACTTTCGTCGAGAACGCCGTGCAAGCCAATCTCCTCGCCTGCCAAGCCCCCAACGTTTCGGGCAAGACCTTCAACGTCGGCACCGGCAGCCGTTTTACGTTAAATCAGACAGTTCAGTTGCTTGCAGAGATTTCCGGCAAGAAACTCGAAGCGAAGTACGAGCCGCCGCGCGATGGCGACATCCGCGATTCGCAAGCCGACATTACGCAAGCGCGCGAATATCTCGGCTACGATCCGCAAGTTACTTTCGAAGAAGGTCTCAGCCGTACGTTTAATTGGTACCGCTCTACGCAGACCAAAGCGGAAGCAAAATCCAAAGAGTGAGCAGCCGACGCGAGGCCTTAGGGGCACGATGCATGGTACCGGCTTACTTTTTCCCGTTTCCTCTTGAAGGTGAGCAGGAGGCTGTGTCCCAACTTGCAGTCAGCGCCCTACGGATTCACCGTCTTCCCATAGCTCAACGGCTCTCCCACCTTCGGCTTGTCGAAGTTCCAGAAGTACAAAGGTTCGAGCTTTTTCTGCTCCGGCCAAACCTGATCCAGCGTATCGCCCTCAAATAGCTCGCCGTTTTTCATCACCCAGTGAACAGTATTCGTATTGTGGATGTCATCGAGCGGGTTTTTATCCAGAATGACCAAATCGGCCAGCTTTCCCACCTCGATCGAACCGAGGTCCTGCGGCCGCCCGATGATTTTGGAGCCATTCAAGGTGGCGCACCGTAGTACCTCGAGCGGCGTCATTCCTCCGCTTCGAAACATCCACATCTCCCAGTGATACCCCAGCCCCTGCAACTGTCCGTGGCTGCCCACTCCAACAAGACCACCAGCTCTTGAGAGCTTGGCCATCTGAGCGGCCAGTTTCGGGAAAGCGTACTCGGCAGTGCGGAACCAAGCCGGCCTCCGGTTGGTCCTTTCATCGAGAAGATTGTGCGGTATGAAATGGTTGAGCTTCGCATTGTCGTGCACGTCGGTATTTTCGAACCAGTATTCCTGACCGAACGGGCCGCCGTAATTCACGATCAGCGTTGGCGTCTCCGAAATCCCCGATTGCGCAAACATTTGCAGCACGTCTTTGAAAAGCGGAGTAATCGGAAGCGTGTGCTCGTTGCCGTGGAAGCCGTCGATGACGTGCGTCAGATTGAGCTTCAGGTCCAGCGCGCCTTCCGTCGTCGGCATCATTTCCAATTCCTTCGACGCCATCACCATGAACTGCCGCTGCCTGCGGTTGCCAACAACGTAGCTCTTGATGTTGTGTGTGCCGTAATACTTTCTGTACTTGGTCAGCACGCCTTTTACTTCTTCCATCGACTGAAAATTGTTATCGGAGAAAACGCCGGGCCCAGTGGAAAATGCGCGCAGCCCGAGAATATCCCCGCTGTCGACCAAGTCTTGATAGGCAAACATGTCGTTCGTGCCTGTTTGCACGTCGAGACCGGCGGTCACGCCATACGCCAGGTTCGCGAGGAACGCCCAGTTCTGCGTGTCAAGGATGCCGCGGCGAATTTCAGTCCAGTGCGCATGGGTGTCGATAAAGCCAGGCACGATCGTTTTCCCGGCTACGTCGAACACCTTGGCCCCGGCTGGAACCGCGCCCTTTGGGCCGACGCTCTTGATGCGGTTGTCTTCGACCACAATGTCTGCGTTCTTCAGGACTTCATCGTCTTTCATCGTCACCACGGTCGCGCCCCGCAGCACAATTGTCCCCTTCGGAGTCTTCCGCGGAACTTCCAGGTCCACGGCGATTTCCTGGACATTCTTGTCCTCTTCCTTCAGCTTCTTCTCTTCTTTTTTCTCGTCCTTCTTTTCGCCCTTGCTGGCATCCGCCGGTTGAGCCGCAGCGTCTTTCTTGTCGCCGTCCTTCTTCTCCTCTTCCTTGGGCGGCTCAAACGAAATAGCGCTCAACGGCTCGCGGAATAGGCTGGCCCCGACGGCCCACGTGATGGTTTTTCCGTCATCGGCCCAATTGAAATAATCGGCGCCGATATCTGTCAACCGCTTCGCGGGAACAGACGGCGATGTAACAACCACTGTGGGTGCTTCGCCGCCCACCACTGGCACTGCGGTCACGTAGAGTTGATTCATCACCTGAGCCAGCACCCAGTTTCCGTCGGGACTCACCTTTACATCGTCCGCGGCGACAGGTTCCTCCGCGGAAAAACTGCCTTGCCCTTTTACCTGAATGTGCGTGCGGCGATCCGTGCCGTCAAAGCGGAGCGAGACAAGTCCCTGCGGCGTATAGATATAAATCCTGTCCTTTTCGTGGGTGAAGTGTGGCGAGCCCGCCCCGCGCGCAGGCAAAATCAAATTCGCGTCGCCGCCTCCCGCGGGAATCCAGACGAGATCGGCATTTTGCGTCTGCCCAGAATCGAACTCCACGTTCTCGCGGTCATACGCATTTCCGCGAAGTGCCACGATCTTGGTTCCATCTGGTGACCAAACCGGATTGCTATATAACGCAGCCGATGTCGACAACTGCTGCGGCGTTCCACCCGCCGCCGAAACTCTCCAAAGCTGTCCGCCCGCACTCGACCACGTCACATAAGCGATGGATTTTCCGTCTGGCGACCACGCGGGCTGAAACTCGCGCGCATTTCCGCTCGTCAAGCGCTGTGGCTTGCCACCCGGAATCTCCATGATGTACAGGCGTGTCATCGCGGAAAACACCATCTTCTTGCCGTCCGGCGATTCCACCGGGCCCTGGATCAATCGCACCTTTACAGGACCTTCCTCGACTCTCTGCGGAAAATCCAGCTTCGGCCCCAGCTCTTGCGACACTTGCGCCGTAAACGGAATCACGTTCTCGGCGCCTGTCGCGATGTTCAGCCGCCGAATTTTTCCATCCTGGTTGTAGACCATTTCCTTGCCGTTCGGAAGAAACGCGTATCCCGGAAAAAGATCGCGCGTAAAACGAGACTCCTGGTCATCGCGCGTGATGGGATATCTAACCCAGCGGTCTTCGCCCGTTTGCAGATTGCGCAAACGCAGCCCGCTCTCCGTTTCATACCGCGTTACATAGAGAAGCTGCGTGCCATCCGGCGAAAGCACCGGCCGGAAACTGCTCTTGGCCTGTTCGAACAAGATATCCTCGTCGCCGGTCTTGCGGTCTCGCCGTGCCACTTGCCATAGTGGAAATTGCGCGTTGTACTCGAAGCCGCCGCTGCGCTTCGCATAATACAGATACTTGCCGTCCGGAGAAGCCACGACACCGATGGCATTTCCGCGCTCGCGTCGCGGGGTCGTTGGCGTCGGCTTGGCTTTGGTGATTTGCACGCCGGAACCGCCATCCAGGTGGTACATCCACACTTCAAATGTGGTGATGCCAAATCCGGCCTTCGATACAAAAATGTAGTTGCCGTCCGGTGACCAGCTCGGTGAAGCAAACTCATTATTGGGATCCTTGGAAACCTGCTTCACGCCGCTGCCATCCGGATGCATGATCCAGATGTTCTCGCTGCCTTCGCGGTCAGAAATGAATGCGACCCACTTTCCATCGGGCGAGAACTTTGGCTGGCTGTCAAACGCCATTCCCCCATCGACCAGCTTCGCAGT
>DATDHE010000253.1:0-21520 GCA_036521695.1 Candidatus Acidiferrum sp.
GCTATGCAGTCGGCGGCGAAGTCATCAAGAGAATCTATCCCACCAATTCCAATGGCGCGCTTGGCTACAGCGAGCTCAATTACCGCTGCTGACGAATAGCACCGCGAAGCCACGCCGCGTCAGTGATTCTTGCAGGCTCAAGCGTCAATCTAGAAATGATGCCCTCCTTCCCTTGGGCACTCAACAGCCGTACCCAGTTTCCCTGCCCAAGACCCTTGCAGGGCGCGGGCAGAAAGCCGTATTGTGCGTTCGACCTGTGAACGTCTGCTGGTGTTTCCGATCGCAGGTTGTGAGCCACCGGGCTTAGCCGCGGCCACGGAGGAGACCGAGATGATGAATCGGCGTGATTTTTTGCAGCATGGAGCAACCGGAGCTGCTTCGCTATTATTGATGCCAAAGAGCAGCTGGGCTTTCGCTTCTAACTCACGCGCCGCGGACTCCCGCATTGAAGTTCTTTTCGACGAGCCGCTTGGCACCATTTCTCCCAACATCTACGGCCATTTTGTCGAGAATCTCAGCGGCGTGCTGTACGACGGCATTTGGGTCGGAGAGAAATCACCTGTACCGAACATCAGTGGCCTTCGGAAGAGCCTGATCGATCACATGCGCAAGATCAAAGCCTCGGTGATTCGCTTTCCCGGCGGTTGTTTCGCCGACAGTTACGACTGGCGCGACGGTATTGGCCCCGCCGAAAAACGGCCGCGACGCACGAACTTCTGGGCCATGGGCGAGTCCGAGAAAGCGCCAACGAGCCATCGCTACGATCCCAACGCGGTCGGTACAAACGAGTTCGTGCATTTCTGCAAGCTCATCGGCGCGGAACCCTATCTAGCCACAAATGTGAGGAGCCTGCCCGCCTCCGCTTTCCAGCAGTGGGTGGAGTACTGCAATTCTCCGGCGGGAAGCACAACTCTCGCCGATGTCCGCGCCGCGGCGGGTTATCCTGAGCCGTTTCGCGTGAAGTATTGGGGCGTCGGAAACGAATCTTGGGGTTGCGGCGGTGAATTCACTCCACAGGAATACGCCGTGGAATTTCGGAGATATTCCACGTGGCTCCCTACTTACGGTGACAACTTGAATTTGATCGCGTCTGGGCCGAACACGGGCGAATGGAGTTGGACGAGAGAGTTTCTGGAAGAGGTATTGCGCAAAGGTCCTGGAGAATTGCGCCGGATTTACGGAATGGCCCTCCATCACTACGCCTGGAACCTAAGCCGCGGAAAAACACAAGACTGGGAAGCCGGAAAAGGCGACGCGATAAAGTTTGAACCCGTAGATTGGTACGAGCTTCTGCGAGAAGGCCAACGAATAGAGAGCCTGGTCAACGGCCACTGGCAAGTCTTGAGCGAATTTGATCCTCAGCACAGGGTGAAGCTTGTCGTAGATGAATGGGGACCGTGGTACCGGCCCGGGAGCGAGGCGACTCCAGGTGACCAGCTTGAACAAATGCCCACGTTGCGCGATGCCGTGTTCAGCGGGATGACGCTGGACATCTTCAATAGGCATCCTGAGAAAGTTGCGATGGCGAATTGCGCACAGCTCATCAACTGCCTGAACAGCCTCTACCTCGCGCACGAAGACAATTTCGTGATTACGCCGGTCGGCCACGTGTTCGAATTGTACGCGAGCCATCAGGGTGGGCAGGCGTTGCGCACCGTCTTTTCGTCACCGAATTTGTACTATGATCGCGATGGAAGTCCGGCAACCTTCTGGGGACTGCGCGGCTCTGCATCCGTACGCGAAAAAATCTTGACCATCACGGCGGTTAATCCGAGCACCAACGAGCCTCGATTGGCGGAGATCGCTCTAAGGGGTGTAACAATCAAGGAAGCAGGCATGAAGTTTTTGACCAACACTGAAATCCACGCACACAATACGTTCGATCAGCGAGAGGTGCTTATTCCTCAAACAAAGTCGCTGAGCGTGAGCCACGGGGCCCTCGTGGTTGAATTTCCACCTGCCTCGGTGGTCGCCCTGAATATTCAGCTGAGCTAACAGTCAGTATGGCCATTGGTTGGCAACACGTTGGCGACTTAGGGTCGCCCTGGCGCGCTCCGGCTTCCTACGCCTTCAGAACCGGCGTCCAAACCTGCATCGGCGTCGCCGCACGGTTCGCCCACGCGTAGTACGGGACAAACCTTAGTTCCATGGTCCGCGCCTCGGGCGCATCGGCAGTGTACGAACGATAGAGTGAGCCATGCGAATAGGACTTCACGCTGACCGCTCCCGTATGTTTCAGTACTACGATTCCCCCGAGCAGATCGCCGCGAAACTCTTCGTGAAACCCCAACTCGCCTTTCTGCCGCACATCGAGAGAAACATCAAACAGCTGCACACCATCGGGCTGATCCAGTTGCTCAAGACAATAAACCAGCGGCCCACGCTGCACCGCCACTCGCCCGTAGTCATCCACTACGCGCGGATTTGCTTCGATCACCTGCGGCGTCATGCCGAACTTCACGTTAATAACGTCACCGGGCGACCAGTGGCGCTGCAAAGAGAGATACTGGCTCGGAGTGGCCCCAGAAACAGGCTGGCCATTGATCAAGACCTGCGTGCCTGCGGACCACCCCGGCACCCTCAGATAAAACGTAAACTCGGTCGGTTTCGCCGGCGTAACGGAAATCTCCACCGTCCCGTCCCACGGATAATTCGTCTTCTGCACCACTTTCAGCCCCGTTCCGTCCTCAAGATGCCAATCCAGCTGCGAATTGTCATACAAATGCACATAAAGCCCGTCCTTGCTTGTGCTGTAAAAATAGCCCGGCAAGGAAGCGAACGTGCGCTCCAGATTCGGGGGGCAGCAGGTCGTGTCGTACCAGGGATTGCGAATGTGGTCGCCGCCGGAGGGGTCGAATCCCAACGGATTGCGGTAACAATACATTGTGCCGTCAAGTGACATGCCGGAATTAATTCCGTTATACAAGGCCCGCTCGAGAACATCGGCGTATTTCGCGTCGCCCGTGGCCGCGAGCATCCGCCAATTCCACATCATGTTGCCTATCGCCGCACAACTCTCGCCATAGGCGGTGAAATTCGGCAGCTCATAGGAGTCGCCGAACGCCTCACCCTCGCTGCGCGCACCAACTCCACCTGTAACGTACATCTGCGTTGACACAAGGTCTTCCCATAGCACGTTGAGAGTCTTCCAGTAGGTCTGGTCACCTGTTTCCAGGTAATAGTCCGTGGCGCCGCAACAGGCGTACATGGCACGCACCGCGTGGCCTTCGAGATGTGTGCGCGACGTGAAAGGAATTCCGCAGAAGTGATAAACATAGCCATCCTGCGGCAGCTTGATGCGATCGTCGCCATGCAGAATGTAGCCCGCCAATTCGAGGTAGCGCTTGTCTCCGGTGGTGCGGTATAGCTCTACAAGCGCCAGTTCGATTTCTGGATGGCCGGAGAGAATCGGTTTCTTATCGATTCCCGGGCCGAAATTGGGCAGCAGGAAGTCGTTTACGAAGCGAATTCCGGCGTCCAGTAATGTGCGATCGCCCGTCGCGCGATAATACGCAATCGCGCCCTGGATCATGTGGCCGATGTTGTAAAGTTCGTGGCCCCATCGCTGGACTTGGGGCGTCATGCGATCTTTCGCGTGGTCTCCAACGTAGTAAGTATTCAGATAGCCGTTGGGTTCTTGCACCGCGACGACTTCCTTGATGATCTTGTCCGTCATCGCGCGTAGTTCTGGCCGATCGCCGGACTGAAGCGCGAAGCCGGCCGCCTCCGCCCACTTGTAGACATCGGAGTCCGAGTAGACTGGGCCATGCTGCGCGGCATCGCTCTTGCCGGCAAGCCGCAAGAAATTGTTCATCCTGCCATTGGCTTCGAGCAGTTTCTCCATAGACGGAATGCTTTTGTCCACGTTGGTCTCGCGGCGCGCTCCCCAAAACCCCTGTGTAATCGTGACCGCGTGTAAAGGAATGTTATGGAGCATGGCGTACGGAGACTTATCGACAAAAAGAACGCCTTCATCTCTCCAAGCAGGATCGGCGGCGCTCGGATTGCCTCCCCAGCACGAAGCGAGCAAATTCGGAATGGGCACGGAGCTCACCGTGGCCACGGAGAGGGCCGCGCCGACAAATTCCCGGCGCGACAACTGCGATCGCTTTGACATGTTTGCCTCCTCGGGTCAGCGTCTCTCGACCGGCATTATACGCGGCCTTGAGCAAACGTTTACATGCGAAGCTCTGTAAAAGCATTAGGCTAATTCGCGCATTCACCTTCCGGTTGCTAGAAGAGCTCTGCCGGCCACACGCATCAGCTTACGAACTACTCTGGTTCGCCCTCTCAGCGATATGGATCAGCGCGGGCAAAACATCGCCGAACGCTACGTCGTGCGGCTGTCCAAAAGCGAAATAGAGCTTTTGGTAGAGCACATACAGGGAGTTATAGACCTTCTCCGCCGCTGGGTCCGGTGTAAACACGGCATGGTCGGGACAAATCTTATCCTGCGCCTCTTCCACGGTCTTGAACGTCCCGGCTGCGAGAAAAGCAAATATCGCCGAACCCAGACTGACAACGCTTTTGCTAGGCACGAGAACCGGCCTCCCCAGCACATTCGCGTAGATTTGATTCAGCACGTTGTTCTTCTGCGGAATGCCGCCGGCATTGATCACGCGTTTGATGTGCACGCCGTGTTCAGCCATTCGGTCCAAAATAATTCGCGTGTGAAACGCTGTGCCTTCGATGGCGGCAAAGAGTTCTTCCTGCGCGGTGCTCTGCAAGTTCCAACCGAGCGTTATCCCCCGCAAATTTGGGTTCACCAGCACCGTTCGATCTCCGTTGTCCCAAGTCATGCGCAGAAGACCGGTCTGCCCCGCCTTGAACCTTTCGAGTCCCTGGCTTAGCGTTGCGACGTCGGTTGCAGCCCGAGTGGCGATGGCGTTGAAAATGTCTCCCACTGCGGAAAGCCCTGCTTCAATTCCAGTTCGCCCCGGATGGACGCTCCCCTGGACAACGCCGCAGACACCCGGAACCAGATTGACCGACGGCGTGATGCCAATGATGCAAGTCGAAGTTCCTACGACGTTTACCATGTCCTTGGTGCGGCAGCCCGCCCCGATGGCGTCCCAATGCGCATCGAATGCCCCGACTGGTATCGGAATGTCCGCCTTCAACCCGAGCTTTTCGGCCCAGAGCGGCGAAAGCTTTCCGGCAAGTTGGTCGGAAGTGACATACTCGCCCAGTAGTTTTTCTCTGACTCCCGCAAAAAGAGGATCGACTTTGACAAGGAAGTTTTCCGACGGCAGACCGCCCAACTCTGCATTCCAGAGCCATTTGTGGCCCATGGCGCAAACGCTGCGCTTTACTTTGCGCGGGTCTGTGATGCCGCAAAGCTTCGCCGCCGCCATATCGCAATGCTCGAAGGCAGATACAAATTGCGAACGTTTATCTGGATTGTGACGCAGCCAATGCAACAGCTTCGAGAAACCCCACTCGGACGAATACACTCCACCGCACCACTGAATGGCTGCAAGCCCTTCCTGATGCGCCGCTTCCGTGATCTCCGCAGCTTCTGTCTTGGCCCGGTGATCGCACCAAAGATAATATTCGTCCAGAGGCTCGAGATTCTTTCCCACAGGAATTACCGAAGAGCCGGTGGTGTCCATTGCCAGCGCTTGCACCTGATCGCCTGAGATGTTCGCCTTCTGCACCGCCTCGCGGGTAGCCGTGGCCAACGCGCGCATCTGATCATCGTGCGACTGCGTGGCATATTCGGGATCTTCGCGTTTGCGGTGAAGCGGGTATTCCGCGAGTGCGGTTGCTAGCAAGCCTCGTTCGCTGTCAACGATGGAAACGCGAACGCTCAAAGTTCCAAAATCCACTCCAGCCACGATTGCCATGAGATTTGTATTTGCCCCGGACACATAATACAGCTACCGCGCATGGGCGTGCATGCCCGACCCGGGGATCGCGTTGTGGCTTCATACACCGCGGGAGCCACAGAGGAAAAATAGACGGCTACGTGATGCTCGAACTGCTATTTCGGATTCTTTCCCCTGGGACTCGGCACGAATTTATAGCCAATGCTTCTAACGGTAAGCAGATAGCGGGGCTTACCGGGTTCCCTCTCAATATAACGGCGCAAACGCACGATAAAGTTATCGATGGCTCGCGTGTCAGTATCTTCGCGCAAATTCCATACTTCCTGCAGCAGTTGCTTGCGAGAGACGGGACGGCCGCTATTGTTGATCAGGCAGCGAAACAGGTCGGATTCCATCATCGTCAGTGGAATGACCTGTGTGCCTACACGCAATTGCAGGTTCTGAAAGTCCACGGTTTTGTCATCGAAACGAAAGATCTCCGGCGAGGTGGGGTTGGCAGTTGGCGGAACATCTTGCGTGGACGCGGGATTAGTTGAGCTCTGCCAATTTTTCCGGCGCAATAAACTCTCGACACGCGCGATCAAAATGGCAAGATTGAACGGTTTCGGCAGGTAGTCATCCGCGCCGGATTCAAATCCCTTCAGAACATCTTCCGGGCGGCCGCGAGCCGTGAGCATGAGCAAAGGAGTATAGTTTTGCGCTTTGCGCAACTCGCGGGCAATCAAAAATCCATCTTTGCCGGGCAGCATGATGTCCAGCACGAGAGCATCGAAGTTCTCGCGGTCCTTTAGCAGGCGTTTCAATGCTCCTTCGCCGGTGTCCGTAATCTGGACGCTATGGCCCTCTGCTTCCAGATTGAAACGAAGGCCTTCGGCCAGGTGCGCTTCATCTTCAACGATGAGGATACGGCTCATGCCGGGTAGACCCTGGGAAGACGAATGGTGAACGTGCTCCCCTGCCCCTCGCCAGCACTTTCGGCAAAGGCGTCGCCACCGTAGCGGCGCGCGATTGAGCGCACGATAAACAGACCGAGGCCAGTTCCCTTTACCTTATCCGTCTTGGAATTCGAGGCGCGGTAGAATCGTTTGAAGATTCGCTTCATCTCGTTGTGCGGAATGCCGATGCCCCGGTCGTGTACGCGGAGCAGAACCGTATCGATATTCGGCGTGAGCAAATCCACTACAATGTTTTTCTTGTCGCCGGAATATTTGATGGCATTGTCGAGTAGATTGAAGATGGCGGTGCGGAATTCCTCCGGATTCCCGAGAACTACGATTTCCTCCGGCGGCGCTGTACCAAGACTCAAGACTTCTGGAGAAAGATTCTGTCGCAGACGCGCGAGCGTCAGGCCTTCGCGCACAATCTCCGAGAATTGCACTTCCTGCCAGTTCTTTCGGGCGCTGGCGTGGCGGACTTCGCCGGCCTTCAGTACTTGTTCAACCGTCCCAAGCAGGCGATCGGTGTCGTCAATCATGATGCGATAGAATTCGCGGCGCTTGGCTTCGTCCAGGTTCCGGCTCGCCAGCGTTTCCAGGTAAAGACGGATGGAGGCAATCGGTGTCTTTAGTTCATGGGTGACGGCATTCAGGAAGCTGTCTTGCTGCTCATTTCGCCGGATCTCGCGGACAAGAAAGATCGTGTTGACGACCAGCCCGGCGATAAGCACACCGAAGAAGATGATGCCGAGCACGAGCGGAACAACTTGCCGCCAGTGAAAAATGATCCAGCTGACATTGAGTGCGATCGTCAGGGCAACGAGACAAGCCCCGAGTGCGATGAAGAACGCGATGGCTTTGGTGCGGCGCGTGATGCGCATGGACGTCTTAGTTTACGCCAGGGCGAGCGATTGCCATAACGTCAGAACAGTAAGAAGACTCGTAGATGCCCTGATCGCGGGTACGATCTCATCCGGACGGCGGGAAAGGATCAATCGCCGCTGGATATCACTATAGGAGCAACGGCGGGGCCAACCTCCGGCTTAATCACGGCGTCCCGTTCATCGCCATGCGGCGCCGGCGCAAGTTTGTGGCGCTTGACGTCCCATGCCAGGCCGAACGCTCGTAAA
Organism: Candidatus Acidiferrum sp.; assembly: GCA_036521695.1. Lineage (GTDB taxonomy): Bacteria > Acidobacteriota > Terriglobia > Acidiferrales > UBA7541 > Acidiferrum. Next base: position 7,894 of record DATDHE010000253.1, read on the forward strand.
GCGCAGATGCCGTACCAGTTGAGGTCTATTTCAAACCAGGCAATCCCGTGACGCGCCGACTGCGGAACAGCGTGATGATTGTTGTGCCAGCCTTCGCCGAACGTAAGCAGGGCGACCCAAAGGCTGTTTTTGGAAGTATCGTCCGTCAGGAACCGCCGCGAACCCCACATGTGCGTCGCAGAGTTTACCAACCAAGTGGAATGCAGCCCGAATACGGTTCGCATGAAAACTCCCCACAATAGGAAGGGCCAGCCACCGATCGCAAAGAGTGCTATGCCAAGAATAGTGAGAGGGACCCAGTGCCACTTGGTAATCCAAATATGAAACTTGTCCTTTCTTAGATCGGGGACAAAGGGCAGAAGCTCCTTGGCATTGCTATGCATGGCCTGCCCCGTCATGATCCAACCCATGTGTGCCCACAGGCCGCCATCCTGCGGCGAATGCGGGTCGCCATCTTTGTCTGTATTCTGGTGGTGGACCCGGTGCGTGGCTACCCAAGCGATGGGTCCGCCCTCGAGTGCCAGCGTCCCGCAGACCGTCAGAAAATACTCCATCCACTTCGGCGTTTTGTAGCCACGGTGAGTCAGCAATCGGTGGTAGCCCATGCCGATGCCGAGGCTTCCAGCGATCCACCAAAGAACAACCGCCAGTGCCAGGGTCTTCCAGGTAAAGAAGAACAACGCGGCGACCGCGCCGATATGAAATGCCAGCATGAAAAGGGATGTCGTCCAATTAATAGGTTGAGAAAATGTCTTGTCGTGGCCTAGGATGCTCATGAATTCAACGTAGCATGTGGGGAGTGGTGCTTCTGTAATACTTATGTAATCCCCGTGACGGAAGTTCCTTAGAATTGTGGCCAAGAAGTTAAGGGTGATCTGATCCCGAATGCCCTCTCAAATCGAAGCAACTCACCCTGGATCCGAAGGCCCGTCTCAGTAAATCCTTGCAGGCCTAGAACTTAGCCGCGCGGTCGAAATGGCCGCGAATTGGCCGGAAATTGAAGCCGAAAATAGCGTATACTGTGGGAGAGAATAAATTCCAGAATAAAGGTATCGTTACCCGAGCGCGTCGGGATGAACTTGGTTGTCATGACGGTCGCCGCGGCGAATCTACCGTCAGAATTGTAATGCGGATACCGCCTTCTCGTTTGCCACAAAAGCTTGTGGTCTTGTTCCTTGGCCATGCTGTGGTGTGCAGGCAGGACCGTCAGTCTCGGGCGATACCGTACGGGGGAGAAAACGCTTGGCTCTGCTCATTCAGGAAAAACACGATCTGGTTGGCAACCTTATCAGCCTCGGCAAGAGCCGTGGCTACGTGCTCAACGAAGAAGTGAACGACGTCCTTTCCGCGGAAGAACACACCACGGATGAGATCGATAATCTCTTTTCTACGTTCGAGCGCGACGGCACCGAAATTTTCGAAGATATTGCCGCGGCGAGAGCTGCGCACACGACGCTCGAAGTCACCCAGCGAGTCGAACTCGGTCCACGGAACGACGCAATCCACGAAGAAGAAACCGAGATTGAACGCCCGGTGCACTCCGTGCAGAAGAGCACCGATCCGGTTAGCACCTACCTGCGCGAGATGGGCGTGGTCCCGCTCCTAACGCGTGAGACGGAGATCGTTCTCGCCAAGCGCATGGAACGCGGCAAGTTGCGCGTGCTGAAGACTGTATCGCGCTCGCCGATCGTGGCCAAGGAATTGATCGCCGTAGGTGCAGAGCTTTGTAAGGGCGCTCTTTCCATCAAGAGAATCGTTCACCTCCAGGAAGAGGAACTAACCGACGACAAGATCGAAGAAAAACTGCGCCAAACGCTGCGGACCATTCACCAGATCGAGAAGCTCTACCAGCTAGGACGAAAGCAGACGCTCAAGCTGGCGAACACTGGAAAATCTGAAAAGCTAGCGCATCTGCGTGCCCGCCGCCGTCTGGGCCGGACCCGCATTGCGATTTCGCACTTGGTCCGCTCCATAGAATTCAGCGACGCTGAGAAGAGGCGCCTGATTGATACTCTACGCATCACGGCCGAGCGGCTGCATACGCTCGATCGTGAGATTGTCCGGTTGGAACGCCGCGCGAGCTCCTCCCGATCCGAGAGCGCAAACGGCGCGCGCGATGAGCTCCGTTCGCGCCGGACGGAACGAAAGAACATTGAAGAATCCTGCGAAGTTGGTTTGGACGCGCTGAAGCGCGCGCTCGCGGCCATTCGGCTTGGCGAAGCAGAAACGGAACAGGCCAAAACCGAGCTAACCGAGGCCAACCTTCGGCTCGTGGTCTCCATTGCCAAGAAATACACCAACCGCGGCATGCAGTTCCTCGATTTGATCCAGGAAGGCAATATCGGTCTCATGAAGGGCGCCGACAAATTCGAGTGGCGCCGCGGGTATAAATTCTCCACCTACGCGACCTGGTGGATTCGCCAGGGCATTACTCGTGCCATCGCCGACCAGGCGCGCACCATCCGCGTGCCAGTGCACATGATCGAGACGATCAACAAGCAGGCCCGCACCAGCCGGCAGTTGGTGCAAGAACTCGGTCGCGAGCCTACTACCGAGGAACTCGCGAGGCGCATGGATCTTTCCGTCGACGCGGTCAGCAAAACGAAGAAGATCGCGCAACAGCCCATGTCTTTTGAGACGCCCATCGGAGAAGACGAAGAGTCTCACCTCGGCGATTTTGTCGAGGACAAGGGTGTCGTTTCGCCATCGGATGCCGCCATTCACCTCAACTTGAAGGAACACCTAGCCTCAGTGCTGAAGACGCTCACACCGCGCGAGGAAAGAATCATCAAGATGCGGTTTGGGCTCGAAGACGGCAATGAACTGACGCTGGAGCAAGTGGGCCAGTCGTTCGCCGTTACGCGCGAGCGCATCCGCCAAATCGAAGCCAAGGCGCTGCGAAAGCTGCGGCATCATTCGCGCTCGAGGCGGTTCCGAATTTTTCTCCAAAGCGCGTTTTAAGAATTGGCAGCTGGACTGCCCATCGGCAAATCGCAGCTTGATCCGACCATGGAAGTCGGAAGACCCACGGCTGGGCAACCGCCGGCCTGAAAAACGCCGAATAATCGAGGGGTGCGAATCCCGCTTCCCCGGCCAAGCAAAGTACCTGCCATTCCATATTGTGTGTTAAGAAGTTTCTAGCTATCGCGTCTTAGGTTATAGAAGAGCCGAGGAGGGATACTTGGCGGCCGCGATAGAAAACATCATGGTAACGCAAGCAGCCGCAGAGCTTGAGGCAGTCTTTCGCTCCCACCAGGCTTGTGTCCTCAAAGCCGCTTACCGCGTAACCGGCAGCATGGCCGACGCAGAGGACGTCGCACAGTCCGTCTTCCTCCGATTGGCCCGCGGCTCGGTCGACCACAGCCGCATATCCAATCTTCAGGGTTACTTGCACAGGTCAGCCGTCAACGCCGCCTTGGATCTCATTCGGTCGAGGGGCCATCGCGAGGTCGTGCCGGTGGAAACAGCGGACCAGCTTCAATCCAATCCCAGCCTCTCCCCAGAACGGGCGCATTCCTCGATGGAAATCAAGAATTGGCTTCGCCAGGAGCTTGCCAAGCTCAGTCCCCGCACGGCCGAGATGTTTACACTGCGCTACATCGAAGGCCTGGATAACCCAGAAATCGCCGAGATGATGAACACATCGCAGGCTGTGGTTGCAGTCACCCTGCATCGGACGCGCGCGCGACTCAAGAAGAGCCTTCGTGGACTTAGGAAAGGTGCATCATGAATTTTTTTCGATCGAAGCAAGACGCTCGGCTGGATCAAGCGATCTCCGAGCTCCGCGCCGAACAGCCCGACGCCAAGGCACTCTCTGCGTCCGCCGAGCACGTGTGGCAGAAGCTGCAGGAAGGGCTAGGCGAAGAAGCGACAGTCGGCGCACTTCAACCCATTCGTGGCTGCTCCGATATTCGCGCTCTGCTGCCTGCTTTTCATCAGCAAGAGCTGGCTCCAGCTCGTGCGCTCATCGTGGAAGATCATCTCAAGGAATGCATCTCGTGCCGTTCCTATGCTCACGACCGCGCAGTGGACAGCCAGACAAGCGACCGTTGGCGAATGGAACCAACGTCTCGCGGTTTCCAGTGGAGTTTTGGTAGTTTGTCTTTCGCGGCCGCCTCGTTGGCTGTGCTGGTTGCATTGGTTTGGGCCGGGCGCAACTGGTACGTCGATGGCCCTCCTGGCAACCGTGGACGCATCGATTCCATTGCGGGGCTTGCGTATCGCGTTGGCCCGACAGGTGAGCAGATGTTGAAGCTAGGCGACGAACTAAGCCAGGGCGAATTCATTCGCACGGCCGCCAATTCCCATGCCACCGTGAGGCTCTTTGACGGCTCGAAAGTGGAAATGAATCAGCGCGCGGAATTGGCCGTGAGTGCGAATCGTCGTAACACCACAATTCATCTCGATCAGGGCAGCATTATCGTCCAGGCCGCTCATCGTCACAGCGGTCACCTGTACGTCAGCGCTCCCGATTGCACGGTGGCTGTCACCGGTACGGTCTTTTCCGTGAACTCCGGCACGAAAGGTTCGCGCGTCTCCGTGATTGAAGGTGAAGTCCACGTCAAGCATTCCGGACAGGAATCCATTCTGCACTCGGGCGACCAGGTGGCCACCACATCTAGCGTCGGCCTGGTTCCTGTCAGCCAAGAGATTGGATGGAGCGACGACCTCAACCATGAGCTGGCTTTGCTCGCGGAATTCTCAAAACTTCGCGAGAAACTCGAGACCATCCCCACGCCCGGTCCGCGGTACGAAAGCAAAATCCTTCCGTTGCTGGCGCCGGATACCGTCCTGTACATCGGCATCCCCAATCTTGGAGACGCGCTCCAACAAGCAAATCAAATCTTCCAGCAGCAGCTTTCACAGAGCAAAGTTCTGCAAGACTGGTGGAACAAGAGCGGCAACTCAAATCAGCATCCGACTCCCGAAGAGTTGATCGGACAAATTCAAGCTATCAGCCAGTATTTGGGCGACGAAGTGGTGATTACGTTCAGAGCCGGCCCCGCCGCCCGCGAGCAGGGCCCGATTCTGCTTGCCGAGGTAAAGCAGGCCGGACTGAAGGATTACTTGCAGAGTTACCTAGCGACTACCTTGTCGAACACGCAAGGCAAATCCAACCTGCGCGTCGTGGATACCCAGTCGCTCTCCTCCCTTGCAGCTGGCGAGCGCGGAATGATCATGCTTGTCAGGCAGAACATGCTCGTTGTCGGCGGCGACTCAGCTTCCGTGCAGGAGATGAGCGCGCAGCTAGACGCCGGTGGAACTCAGTTTGCTGCAACCGACTTCGGCCAAAGAATCTTGAACGTTTACAGTCAGGGCACCGAAACTCTGATCGCTGCGAATCTCGGCCAGATTCTGAACTCGACCCACTCCCAGCAACAGGAATCGAACGTGCTGCAGAATAGCGGCTTCAAAGACGTAAGGTATTTGATCGCCACCCGTGGTCAGGGCTCCAGTCAAGCAGACAACCGCATCACTTTGGAATTTAATGGCCAGCGGCGCGGCGTTGCTTCCTGGCTGGCCGCTCCCGCTCCCGTGGGCTCGCTCGACTATGTTTCCGCCAACGCTGGCGCGGCAATCTCTTTCGTTGGGAAGCAACCAGCGCTCATGCTCGATGACCTCTTCAGTACATTCGGCGCCGCGGAACCCAACTTCAGCCAAAATTTGGCTCAGCTAAATACAGAACTCGGCTTGAATCTTCGCGACGACCTCGCGAGCGCCCTCGGCGGAGAGATGACCATCGCGCTCGACGGCCCGGTCCTTCCCACGCCTTCGTGGAAAGCAATTATCGAGGTCAATCAATCGGGAGCTCTCCAGCTTGCCGTTGAAAAGTTGGTGCAGGCTGCCAACCGAGAGGCGCAAAAATCAAGCCAGCCTGGGTTAACACTCAATCAAACCCAAGTCGGTGGACGAACGTTCTACACGATCCAATCGCAATCTCCGGGACTTGCCGCCGTTACATCCGAGTATGACTACACCTTCGCGGACGGATACATGATCGTGGCGCCTTCTCGCGCGCTGCTCATCGCCGCCATAGAGACCCACGCGAACGGCACATCGCTGGCGCGTTCTGCTTCGTTCCGTGCCCTGCTGCCCAGCGACAACCAAGCCAATTTCTCAGCGATGCTCTATCAAAATCTCAGTCCGATTCTGAAGCCGCTCGCTTCCCAGCTCAATTCGGGGCAGTTGGCGATGCTTCAACAATTGGCAACCGACTCCAAACCGAGCGTGATGTGCGCGTATGGAGAGAGCGATCGCATCGAAGTGGCCAGCAGCGGCAAGCTTCTTGACTTGAACCCCGCCTTTCCAACTTTTCTGCACTTGCTGGGCTTGTCCGATCATGGAACTTCACGATAGGCTAATCCGTATTGATTTCTAGATGACGACTCCAACGATTGAGCTCAACGGGCTCGAAGTTCAACTCGGTGGCCGAACGATTCTTCATGGGCTCACCGGAGTTTTGAAGAGCCGCGCCATCGGGCTCCTCGGGCCCAACGGTGCTGGCAAGTCCACACTCATCAACACGCTTCTTGGTTTTCATGCCCCGTCCAAAGGCAGCGCTCGCGTGCTCGGACTCGATTCCCATACCAGCGGCAAAGCGCTTCGCTCTCTCGTCGGCTATATGCCCGAGAACGACGCTTTCATTTCAAAAATGTCCGGCGTCCGTTTCGTTCGCTACATGGCGGAAATTTCCGGCCTTCCCTCCGAGCAAGCCATGGAGCGCGCGCACGAAGCTTTCGTCTACGTTGGATTGGGCGAAGCGCGTTATCGCCCAGTGGGGACGTATTCCCTGGGCATGAAGCAACTCGCGAAATTGGCGCAAGCGATTGCGCACGGCCCCCAAGTTCTCATTCTGGACGAACCAACCAACGGCATGGACCCGCCAGCCCGCAAGCGCTTGATCGAACTCATTCGCGAAATCCGGGAGGCCAGCGATATTTGCCTGCTGCTCTCTTCGCATCTTCTGCGCGACGTTGAGGAAACCTGCGATGAGGTGCTCATCCTGCGGAACGGGCAAATCGCCTCCATCTGCAATCTTGTCGAAGAGCGGCGCGCCAATCGCAAGTTCCTTGAACTGGAAACCATTGGCGCCGAGGCGACATTCACCTCTGCGCTCGAAAGCCTCGGGTGCGAGTGCGCGGTTTTCACCAGCGGCCGCATCAAGGTCGTCATGCCGGACAGCGTCGAAATCCGCGAAGTGTTTAAAGTCGCGGCGGATCGCGGCGTGCAGATTCGCCGCATGAATCACCGCCGCGATTCGCTCGAAGACATCTTCCTCAATGCGATGGAGCAATCAGGAGTAGCTGATGGCCGTCTATAAGCGCCGATATAATCCCTACACCGGCTCGTTAACGCCCCAATGGTCGCGTTTTTTCGTTTTGACACGATTTGCGTTCGCTGACCTATTCAAGTCGCGCTTCTTCGTTCTTCTCTTGATTCTTTGCATCATCCCCTGCCTGTTCGCTGCAGGCTACATTTTCGTAGCCAATAACAAAACATTGCAGTTGTTGATGCAACTGCGCCCCGATGTGGATTTTTTCAAGGTGGAAAGCCAATATTTCATCGTCATCATGATGGTGCAGACTCAGGCGGCCTTTCTTTTGAATTGCTGGGTTGGTCCCCTCCTGATCGCTGGTGACCTAACAAATGGCGCGCTCCCCCTTTTTCTGAGCCGCCCCTTCACAAGGGCAGATTATGTTCTTGGAAAACTCGCAGTGCTGGGGTTGCTGCTCTCCGCCGTCACGTGGGTTCCCTGCCTGCTCCTGTTTGGCCTCCAATCCGGGTTGGCTAGAAACGGCTGGATCTGGTCGCACCTGTGGATGGTCGTTCCTATTGTGTTGTGCTCGGCGATTTGGATACTCACACTTTCCCTCCTTTCTCTAGCCGTATCAGCGTGGGTCAAGTTGCGGATTGTCGCTACCGGCATAATGTTCATCACATTTTTCATCCCTGCAGGCCTCGGCGAAATGTTCAACGCCATCATGAGCACCATCTGGGGCCGGCTGCTGAATTTCTCGTACATGTTCCAGCTAATCGTGTCACACGGATTTCGTGAGGAATCCGGACGGTTGGCTAGAGGGGGATGGGACGAGATTCCAGTTCCCGCGGCATGGGGCTCCCTGATTTCTCTCTGCTTGCTTGCGCTTGTCGTTCTGCATGCGCGCCTACGCGCCCGCGAAACGGTGCGCGGATGACCACAGACGCCCGCCACATTGTTTTCGACAATGTCTCCAAGTTTTACGGAGAAGTTCTCGGCGTGAACAAAGTGAATTTCTCGCTCGAGCCAGGTATCACCAGCCTCGTCGGGCCCAACGGCTCGGGTAAGACCACACTGATGAATTTGCTTACCGGCTTGATCAAGCCATCACACGGCGCGGTTTACGTTCTCGGCCTCACACCCCAACAGCCCATCGAGTTCTTTCGGCAAGTCGGCTACTGCACGCAGTTCGACTCTTTTCCACCCGGCACCAACGGCTACGATTTTATTTATTGGCCGTTGCGCCTCCACGGTTTTGGCCACGACCAAGCCGCCAATCTCACGAACGAAGCTCTCGAACGCGCCGGCATGGCGCAAGTCGCCCGCCGCAAAGTAGCGGGCTACAGCAAGGGGATGCGCCAGCGCATTCGCCTGGCTCAAGCCATCGCGCATCACCCTTCCGTGCTGGTTCTCGACGAACCACTCAACGGCCTCGATCCCATGGCCCGCGCCGAATCGATCGCCCTTTTCGGTGCCATCGCCAAGCAGGGAATGCACGTGATCATCTCCAGCCATATTTTGGAGGAAGTCGATCGCATCTCCGATCGCGTTGTGCTGATGAGCAGCGGCTACGTCGTCGCCGAAGGCCAGATCAAAGAGGTTCGCCGCGAAGTCCGCGATCATCCCATGCAAATCCTGGTTCGCTGCTCGAATCCCGCGGCGCTGGCCTCCGCTGCCTTCGAACTCGATCACGTCGTCGAAGCCAAAATTTTGAATGATGCCCAGAGTGTCCTGGTGCGCACGCGCGATGCCGAGCAGTTCTCCCTCCTGCTCAACAAAATCGTCTCCAGCGGCTTGCTCGAAGTCGATGCCGTTGCTCCCGCCGACGACGACGTAAATTCCATCTATCAATATCTCATCGGATCGGATGGCAGCCCAACATGAGCCTCCAGGAATCCGTAGTCCGCGCCCAAAACTCGCTGAAAGAACAGCCGTGGCGACTTTTTGCCAGCCAGATCTCCGTCCTTGTGCGCAACGAAGTTCGCCGCAACCTTTTCACGCGCCGCAGAATTTGGGTCTATCTGCTCGCGTTGATACCGGTCGTGTTCCTCCTACTCCGCTATGTTTTGGACAAAAATACCAGCCCTTCTCAGCTCGACAATGATACGTTTCTCCTTGCTGGAATTGCTTTCCAGCTCTATTACTTGCGGCTTGGCATCTTTTTTGCCTGTATGGGCATTTTCACGTGGCTTTTCCGTGGGGAAATGGTCGAACGCACCCTTCACTATCAATTCCTAGTCCCCGTCAGAAGAGAAGTCCTTGTCGTTGGAAAATTTCTTGCGGGTGCCGTTGTTTCGATCGTGCTGTTCGAAGCAGCGGTTCTTGCTTGCTTCTTCCTCGTCTACAGCCGCCTCGGTTCCGTGGGCAGATCGTACGTCTTTGACGGCCCAGGTCTCAGCCAACTGGGCTCTTATTTCCTGGTGACAGCTCTCGCATGCCTCGGCTACGGCGCCGTCTTCCTCGCTCTCAGCTTGCTCTTCAAAAATCCGATCATTCCCGGAGTGATGCTGATGGGCTGGGAAGCAGTCTCTCCTATCTTTCCGTCCTGGGCACAGCATCTGAGCGTCACCTTCTATCTGAAGCATCTCTGCCCCGTTAAGATACCCGTCGAAGGTCCCATGGCTATCTTTACCATCGTCGCCGAACCTGTCTCTCCATTCCTCGCCGTCTTCGGCTTGGTCTGTCTTACCGTCGCGATTCTTGTTCTCTCCTGCTTCCTGATTCGTCGGCTTGAAGTCACCTACACCGCGGAATAACCCGCCTTCCAACAGGATCCCCGCAGGTACCGCCCCCTGTACCAAAGGCCAGTAAGTTCCTACTCGTCAATAACCTTCCTGCGCAGGGAAATACGTCCATCTTGTCCGCCTCAAGCTCTTAACAGACCATGAATAATGAGCGGGAAGCCTCCGCTCATGGTCCAAGCGATGACGCCGCTTCTTGAAGTTAAAAATCTCCACGTCTCCTACACCGCCCGCACGGGCGAACTCGGCCCTGCCCTTGCAGGTGTTAATTTTGACCTCGGCTCGGCAGAAATCCTCGGCGTGTTGGGAGAATCCGGTTCCGGCAAGAGCACGCTCGCAGCTGCTTTCCTGCGGCTTCTACCACCCAATGGAAAAATCCAGAAGGGTTCTGTCCTCTTCGAAGGAAAAGATCTGCTTGATGCTTCTCCCCAAGATCTCCGAAAAATTCGTGGTGGGCGCATCGGCCTGATCTTTCAAGAACTATCCTCCTCTCTCCATCCCACCTTGCAAGTAGGGCAACAGGTTTCCGATGTTTTGGCCGCCCACGAATGCTTGGCTCGGCGCGCCCTAAACGAAAAAACCAGCCAACTTCTCGCATCGGTTTTTCCCGTCGACGCTGAACGCATTTCCCGCTCTTATCCCCACGAGTTAAGCGGAGGGCAGCGTCAACGCGTCCTCATCGCTCAAGCGATCGCCTGCGGGCCGTCCCTCGTCGTCGCCGATGAGCCGACCGCATCCCTCGACCCAACAACCCAAAAGGAAATCCTGCAGCTCTTTTGCACCCTCCAGCAGAAGCTTAGCCTCGCGATGATTCTCATCACCCACAATCCCGCTCTCCTGGCGGGCCTCGCAGATCGCATCCTTGTCCTCTACGCCGGACGCGTCGTTGAGATTGGCCCAGCCGCGAAAGTCCTTTCCGCACCTCAACATCCCTACACCGAGGCATTATTGCGCTGCCTGCCACCGAGTTTTGCAGATGGCCACGGCGCGCGCAAAACCAGGTTGCAGGTCATCCCAGGAGATTCACCCGACCTGTCGTTGCACCAACGCGGCTGCCAGTTCGAGCCCAGATGCGTAGAAAGAATGGAAGTTTGCAAATGCGGCGAACCCGCTGCAGCCGCGGTTAGCAAGCTACACGAAGTTTCCTGTTTCAAATTTGCTGGCTGACTCTCTTCAAGGAACCGTGATATGCAGCCACTTTTAAAGGTCGAAAATCTTGTGAAGCATTACGCAGCCGGACGATCTCCGAGTTCGAAGGTCAAATTCGCAGCGCTCGATTGCGTTTCCCTGTCAATTCCATCGGGAGAAACTCTGGCGCTCGTCGGCGAATCCGGCTCTGGTAAGAGCACGCTCGCGCTCTGCATCGCCTGCCTGGAACCTCCGACGTCGGGAAGCATCTGGTTCGAAGGAATCGATCTTGCGGCACTCGATGAGAATCAGCTACGACTATGTCGCCCGCAGATACAACTCGTATTTCAGGATCCCGCGAGCTCTCTCAATCCGCGATGGACTGCCCTCGATATCGTCAGCGAGCCATTTCTTGTGCAGCGGCGCTTCACCAAACCGGACCGCGCTGTCAGAGCGCTACAACTTCTCGACCATGTCGCAATCCCTCGCAAAATGGCCACGCGAAGAGCCGACGAACTCAGTGGCGGACAAAAGCAGCGGCTCGCGATCGCCCGCGCCTTGTCCCTTGAGCCCAAACTCCTCATTTTAGACGAAGCGCTCTCCTGCCTGGATTGCTCCGTGCAAGCCCAAATCTCCAATCTCTTGCTCGAACTACAAGCATCTCTCGGTTTGACCTACCTGTTCATCACCCATGATTTTGCAATGGCCGCTCACATGGCCGATCAAATCGCCGTCATGGACCGCGGCCGCATTGTGGAATCTGGTCCTGCCGAAAAGATTCTGTCGTCCCCAAATCACGAAGCCACTCGCTCACTTATCGCGGCCACGCCCCGCTTCATCGAAACGCCCGGCGTACTGGTGCATTACTGATGCGTTATTTCATTCGCAGAGCGCTCCACGCCGTCTTTCTTCTTCTCGGTATCTCCCTGCTCACTTTTCTTTTCTCCGCTCTGGCGCCAGGAAACTACTTCGACGAGATGCGCTTGAATCCCCAGATTTCCCCAGAAACCGTCGCCGCTCTTCGCGCACAATATCACCTCGACCGTCCGTTACCCGTCCGTTATGTCCACTGGCTGAATGCCGTCGCACACGGTCAACTCGGATTTTCCTTTGCTTATAACAGCCCTGTCGTCCCGCTTCTCTGGGTGCGCGCGAGGAACACTCTTCTTCTCACCGTAACCGCCACGCTACTCGCCTGGCTCTTAGCCCTTCCCCTCGGCGTCTGGAGCGCCGCGCGATTCGGCCGCGCGCCCGACCGCGTCCTTTCATCCGCCACTGCGACGCTCCTCGTGGTCCCCGATCTCGTCCTCGCTCTGGGTTTATTGATCTTGGCTGTCCGCACCGGCTGGTTTCCGACGGGAGGTCTCGTTTCTGTTGGCTTCGATGAATTGTCTGCGCTACAAAAGCTGCGTGACGTCGCCTTGCACATGACGCTCCCGGTGACCGCCCTCGTCCTTGCAACTCTGCCAATGCTCGTCCGTCACGTCCGCGCTTCCGTGGCTGAAGTTCTAGAGGCTCCCTTTCTGCGAGCAGCTCTTGGCCACGGCCTCACTCAGCGCAAACTCCTCCTTGGTTACGCCCTTCGCGCCGCCGCAAATCCTCTGATTTCCCTTTTAGGATTTAGCGTCGGCATGCTCCTGAGTGGCTCTTTGCTCGTCGAAGTCGTCATGAGCTGGCCCGGCCTGGGTCCGCTTCTTCTCGAATCGATTCTGGCACGCGATCTCTACATAGTTATCGGCGGCGTCCTTTTCTCGACCGTTTTCCTCGTCGCCGGAAACCTTTTCGCAGACATACTCCTCTACTGTGCCGATCCCCGTATCCGCACCTCAGCGAGCGCCAAATGACGCAGCGCCGCATATTCGCGAAGTGGTTCGTCGTCCTGCTGGTGCTCCACGGCATTATCGCCGCCGCGGGATTTTTCGCGCCATACGATCCCGTCGCTCAAGACCGCGACCGCCCCTATCTTCCGCCCATGCGCGTTCACATGATGGATGCGCGAGGCCACCTCCACTTGCGCCCGTTCTTCTATCCGCTTCGTTTGCAAGCAGGTTCCTTCGACCAATACGAAGAAGACACGGCCACACCCGTCCCTCTCAAATTCTTTAAGCACGGTGCCGCCTATCGTCTGCTCGGTTTTGTGCCGTCTCATTTGCATCTTTTCGGCGCGACCGGCTCTCGAATCTATCTCCTCGGCACGGACACCTACGGCCGCGATCAACTCTCGCGCATTCTCTATGGTGGACAAGTCTCTCTTCTCGCCGGTTTGCTTGGCGCTGGAATCACTCTGTTTCTCGGCGCGCTCATCGGCATGGCCGCTGGCTACTTCGGAGGTTGGCGAGACGAACTCTTGATGCGCATCGCCGAGCTTTTCCTCGCGCTACCCTGGCTCTATCTTCTGTTCGCGCTCCGCGCGTTCTTACCTCTCGCGGTAAGCCCTCTCGAAGCATTCCTTCTCGTCGTAATTGTCATCGGCATGGTCGGCTGGACGCGGCCCGCCCGC
>DATDHE010000254.1:0-10384 GCA_036521695.1 Candidatus Acidiferrum sp.
CGGCAGGCGATGCGTTCTTTTTGGATAAGGCGTGTCCGCGACGCTCCAAGCCTTTCTTAGAGTCTTGGTGTAGAAGAACCGCAGAGCCGCGAGACGGATCGCAACCGTGCCCGATGACAAGTTCCTTTGTTGAAACAACTCGGCCTGATATTCACGAATGTGCCGCGGACCCAAGCGGTCCGGAGGACGGTTGAATCGTCGAGCAAAATCTTCGACCGTGTAGATGTAGCTGCGTATGGTATCTTCAGAATAATTACGACGCTGGAGATCTTCCAGCATCAGTTTACGTAGATGGGTCACGGGGACCTCCTGTGACCCAAACTTATCTTAGCTCTAAGGCAACCACCTCTCCGTACGTCCCACGCGAAGCGTCCGCCGCTGGGCGGCTACGTTCTAACGGGCAAACCGGAGAAGTCAAATCGACAGCGAAGGTGCAAAGCCCGGACTCACATGCAAATCCGTGGTGGCTTCTTATACTTGCGCCGCCTTGAGAGAAACTGACCCTTGAGATGTTGACCATGCCAGTCGATGTCATATTTGCCGGATATTTGTGTGCCGCCTGGCACATGCTCCGAGTCTAGCCATAGCTTTCCATTCGCCACACTGTCGCATTTGCTGTCAGCGTGGCACCCTTTCGGATAAACAGAAACATCCAATGCTTCTCCTCCTGGTAGAGCATCGACGAACCCAGGAAAGCCCCTATACAAAAGCAAGAAAAACTCTCCCGGCGCGGGGGCGCCCTCGACCTTCTCCAGGAAGAATCCAAAGCTATCGCAGTACACCTCGAAGCTCCCGGTTGCATTGCGAGTTGCCGGCGCGACCGGAAGAACTCCAAGCCAGAGAACGACAACCGCGAGAGAGACGCACTTTGGACCGAAGAGCGAACCCGTATGGTCAAAAAACTCAAACAAATTGAAATAGCGTAACTTGCAGCTTTCCACAGGCTCACCTCGAATGGACTTCTCCGGCTGAAAAACAGCGTCTACGAATCGATGGAGTAGCCGCTTCGCGTGAACATTGTCAGTGTTGCCTTCTTGATTTGCTCTGGCGAGGCGCCAATCGTTATCTGAATGGCTGGCTTATCCTGGGCGCTTCCGATGCAGGCGGAGAGCAATAGGACGGCGGTTGCTGCGAGTGATTTCTGCATGTGAGCCACACCTCCTACGAAAAGTCTGCGTCTGTTTGGAATCTTACCCTCTCTGAAGCACAAGTGCCTCCAGACTGCGCAGATGCGCCACAGTTGTCAACTCCTGATTTGTTTGGTTCTTCATCGAGAAGGAACCACTGCCGAGAGGCACGAAAGCGAACTGAAGACACTCTGAAGAGTTCTGGTCACGCGCTCCTCCGTAGCGCGTCGGGAGAGCTTTTGCCCTCTTGACAAAGACTTATCATGGATGTCGCATTACCGGTAACTTAGGTACTGGTCCCCACTTCTTCGATTACCTCGGGAGTTGTCTCGCGGTCACGAGTCCCGGCGGCTTTCGCTGATCAATGCGAACTTCGACATCAGGAGACGCGCACGGATGGACTTTTCAGTAGGCGGGTGCTAACCATCCGACACTCGCATAGTCTAACTATGTCATGGGCGATCCTTTGCACCGAGACGAGATTCCTCCTGGAACACTTTATCTCCTGATCTTGAAAACTTTGGCGCGCTCCGGCGAGATGCATGGATATGAGATCGCCAATTCCATTCAACGGATATCGGATGACGTTCTCCGAGTAGAAGAAGGCTCGCTGTACCCGGCGTTGCAGCGGATGCTCATCAAGGGATGGGTCACCGCGAAATGGGGCACGACGGCTGGCAACCGCCGCGCTCGTTACTACCAGCTGACTGCAGCAGGGCGCAGACAACTGGCCGTCGAGATGTCGCAGTTCGAACGCGTCATTGGCGCCATCACGCGTGTGATTGAAGCGGTCTGAAGGGAGTTCTGTCATGAACTGGCTGCGCGAAGTCGCAAGACGACTCCGGATGCTCGTGCATCGGAGCCGATTCGATGCGGACCTCGAAGAAGAGATTCAGCTGCATTTGGAGCTGCGACAGCAGGAACAGCTCGAGTCGGGCATGGCCGCCGACTCTGCTCGGGCGGCCGCCCGGCGTCGGTTTGGCAACGTAACTGCGATCTGGGAGAAGAGTCACACGGCGTGGGGCTGGGAATGGTTAGAGAACCTCGTACAGGACGTGCGCTACGGCCTGCGCATGTTGCGCAAGAATCCCGGCTTCACCGCCGCCGCCGTGGTTACGCTTGCCTTGGGCATCGGCGCCAACACCGCGCTCTTTTCCGTTGTGAATGCCGTTTTGCTCCGGCCTCTGCCGTTTGCGAATTCCTCGCGCCTCGTATGGTCGTGGGGAAACTGTACGCTCTGTGCTCAGGCCGCGGTGTCGCCATCTGATTTCATCGATTATCGAGCGCAGAATCATTCTTTCGAACACTACGGTGCGATGGCTGGGGGAGATTCCCTTTTCAATTTGGCGGGCAGTGATAAGCCCATTCAGATCAAAGGCTCGATGGTGACGGCTGGCTTTTTTGATGCACTTGGCATTCAGCCGCGTTATGGCCGTCTCTTCGAGCTCTCAGATGAGAAGACGACGGATCCTCTGGTTGTAATTCTCAGCCGTCATTTGTGGGAAGAACGGTTTGCCAGCGATCCGAACATTATTGGAAAATCGATCACGCTCGACGACAAGTCGCGCACAGTTATCGCTGTTCTCGCGAATGACATCTCCCTCCTCTCGCAAGCCGATCTTTGGTTCCCGGCTCCCTTTCAAAATCAAGGAATGCAGTCCCGCCGCTCCCATTTTCTCCGCCCCATAGGCCTTCTGAAGCGTGGCGTTACGATCTCCCAAGCGCAAGCTGAATTCGACACCATCGCCGCCCGTCTTAGAAGCGAATACCCTGTTACGAACACCGGATGGAGCCTCCGCCTGGAGCCGCTTCAGAGTGTTCTCGTCGGTAGCGTCCGGGTTGCCTTGCTGGTGCTTCTGGCGGCGGTCGGGCTCGTGTTGCTCATAGCATGCGCGAATGTCGCGAGCCTTCTTCTCTCTCGAAATACGGTACGGCAACGAGAGATCGTCATTCGGACCGCGCTTGGTGCGGAACGGTCCCGGCTCGTAAGGCAGTTGTTGACCGAAAGCCTTCTTCTCGCCCTCGCCGGAGGTGCAGCCGGGATTCTCCTTGCCAATGCAGGCGTGGAACTTTTGAAGGGGCTCGGTCCACACAGTCTTCCGCGTCTTGACGAAGTGACGGTGAGCGGTGTCGTGCTAGTTTTCACGTTGGTAACCGCGATCTTCACAGGGATACTGTTCGGACTCTGGCCCGCGCTGAAAGCGAGCCGGCAGGATATGACGCAAAGTTTGAGGGAAGGCGGCGCTGCCGGTGATTCGCGTTCGAAGCATCGCGCGCACAATGCACTTGTCGTCGCTGAGGTCGCACTTTCGATGGTGGTGTTGATCGCCTCGGGCCTCTTACTCAACAGTTTTTGGCGGCTGATGCGCGTTCAGCTCGGGTTCGATCCCGCGAACGTCCTCACCACCGAAGTGTCGCTCGTCTCGCCGAGATACGACGACGAACGACCGCGGGAATCGTTCTTCCATGAACTCGAGGACCGTATGCAATCCGCTTCAGGTGCCGAGAGTACCGGGTTCGTTTCCGAATTGCCTCTCAGCGGCGAGGCGGATGATACGTTTTTCACGATTGCCGAGCACCCGCCGACAAACCCAAACGACAACGAAGATGCGGATGTTCGCGTCATTGATGGCGACTATTTCGGGGCGATGCGAATTCCATTGCTGGTCGGACGGGCGTTTGAGCGCCAAGATTCATTGGAATCCCGGAAAGTTGTGATCGTGAACGAGCCGTTCGTAAAGAAGTTTTTCCCGAACGAGAGCCCGCTAGGCAAGCACTTGAAAATGTTTGAAGGCAAGCCCGAATTCGTGGCGCGCGAGATTGTCGGAATCGTGGGAGGCAACAAGCATTTCACGTTGCAGGAATCCCTTCGACCCGCAATGTTCACGCCGGGATCCTTCATGAGAATGAATGTGGTCGTCCGCAGCGCAGGTGATCCGGCAATGCTCACGGCGGCCGTGCGCCAAGCCATTCGCGCGATCGATCCGGACGAGGCGACTTCCGCGTTCCGCACGATGGGAGATGTTATATCGAGTTCGGCCGCAGGCGACCGTTTCAGCGCACTCCTGCTCGGAGTTTTTGGCGGCATCGCGCTGCTACTTACGGCAGCGGGAATTTTTGGTCTTCTATCTTATCTTGTGACGCAGCGTACTCGTGAAATCGGCCTGCGAATGGCCCTCGGCGCGCGACGAACCGATGTTCTGCGCGTAATTGTGTGGAATGGAATGCGGCTCACTCTGCTCGGCCTATGCATCGGCGTCGTGGCAGCGGCCGTGGCGACCCGCTGGATGTCAAGCGTTTTGTTCAATGTCAAGCCGACCGATCCGCTGACATTTGTTGCCGTGGGTGTGCTGCTCGGTACCGTTGCTTTTCTTGCGTCCTACCTTCCGGCACGGCGAGCGATGCGCTTCGATCCCATGGTCGCGCTGAGATACGAATAGTACTTCGGGCAAGGCGACCGGCAAAGGCAACACCTGAACATTCAGACTGCGGAAACTCGCCGAACCCCAGCCCCTCCCTGAGAGCGAACGATTGTTTGTGTCTTCGTGAAAGAATCGTCGCCGCATGATCTGATCATCCCCAAGCTATTACGAAGAAGTGCGTGCGAACGAGGCTTTACGCGAGGCAAATGAGCCCGCCGCAAGGGAAGAGGCCGGTGCCGTAGACATCCTTCCGTTCCACGCTCTCGGCAGGGGTAGATTCGAGATTTTGACAGCAAAGAAGAGATCATCGCCGGACTTGCGGAGCTTCATCGCCGGTTCCTAGTAATTCATCCGTTTACGGACGCCAATGGGCGGATTGCGAGGGCGGTCACGGATCAAGCCGCTAGAGAGCTACTTAACGAAAGTATCGGCCAAGAATTTATTGAGGACGTTGCGGGCTATTATTCCGCATTGGCCGCCGCGTACAATAGCGATCTGAAGCCACTTCAGGATCGGATCAAAGTCGCTCTCCAGTAATTCTTTGTCCCATGCGCTAAGTGTCTGATATTTGTTCATCTTGCGGAGATAGAGCACTACCTGAGCGATAGAAATGTTTGCTATCGCTCACATTTATGCCTATTATGAGCGATAGAATCTGAACTTATCGCTCATGATCTGGAACTGGCAACAACCCGACTGGCCTGCTTTCACCTGGAATCGGGACCGCCTCGCTGCAGCAGAAAAGGAATTTCTGCTGGGAAGCGGTGTGTTTCTGGGGGCTATCAAGCACATGGGCGAAGCAGACCGCAACCAGGTCACAGTGGAAGCGATGAGCACGGAGGCGCTCACCACGTCGGAGATCGAGGGGGAGATACTCGACCGCGCGAGCGTTCAATCTTCTATTCAGCGGCAGTTGGGGCTTGCAACCGACAAGCGAAAGGTCGGCGCGGCTGAGCAGGGCATATCGGAGATGATGATCAATCTCTACAAGTCATTCTCCAATCCGCTGACTTACGACACACTGTTTGCCTGGCACGGGATGCTCACGGGGGGCAGGCGCGATCTGAAGGATATTGGCCGTTACCGCACGGGCGATGAACCGATGCAGGTTATCTCCGGTGCTGTGGGCGCGCCGAAAATTCATTTCGAGGCGCCACCTTCGTCACGCGTGCCGAAGGAGATGACGCGCTTCATCGCGTGGTTCAATCGCACGGCTCCGGGCGGGGAGGGGCCGCTCCCCGCGCTGACGCGCGCGGGTGTGTCCCACCTGTACTTTGAATGCATACATCCGTTTGAGGATGGCAACGGCCGCATCGGGCGCGCTCTCGCGGAGAAGGCGCTCGCGCAGAGCGTCGGGCAGCCTTCGCTCATCGCGCTCGCTGCGACGATACTGGCCCGGCGCGTGCGCTACTACGACGCGCTGGAGGACGCGAACAAGGCCAATGAAATCACGCCATGGCTTACGTGGTTTGCGGGGACAACGATTGAAGCGCAGCGGAGAACGCTTGCGCTCATTGAATTCCTCATCGACAAAACTAGACTATTTGACCGTCTCGGGGCGGAGATTAACGAGCGTCAGAAGAAAGCCCTCCTGCGGATGTTTGAGGAAGGCCCGGAAGGATTCAAGGGCGGTATGGGCGCCGGAAAATACGCCACGATAACCGGCGCATCGCCCGCCACAACGACCCGTGATCTCTCGGATCTGGTTGAAAAGGGAGCCCTCGCCCGCGAAGGTGAACTCAGGCATGCACGATACCTGCTCACGGTTCCGTTGCGGCCGGTTGCCCATGTCACGCTAAATGACCGCGGAGAAATCGTGGAAGCATAGATTCTTGTCCGCGAAGGGCACGGCCGCTAGCGACTTTCTAATCCACAGAGTCATTTCACAAAAGCTGGGGCGCTGCTGTGCCAGTATCCGATGTTTTTCGTCCGGTTGGAGTTAGCTTTGAGCGAAAAGCAGGTTACCCAAGTTGATGTAAACACAGAAGAGGCGAGGGGATGAGGATTGATCGGATTGACGAGAACGTGAGCAGAAGAGGATGAAGAGAAAGACCCACCCTTTCAAGAACCAGCCCGTAAGGGCGGTCCACCCCAACAGAAAAAGACAAATGCAAAATTGCGCGACTCATTGCCTAGTTCCCGACGGTCGAGAAATGGAAGCTGAGCTGTTATACTGAAGTCCTCGCCTTCTTTCTCCAGATCGAGGTTCCATGAGTGACAAATCAATCGAGTGGAAGAGTCAACTTCAAGACTTAATTCTTAACAAAAACGGTCCAGATTTCGCGAGTAAAGTCGCAGAATTACGGTGAGCGCTACGTGAAGCCCATCTTGCGAGAAGCGTTTGGGCGAGCAAAGAGTATCCGCCCGCTGAGCTGATTAACAGCTTTTTGCCCGAGTTGCCTGTGCCTAAGGGACAGCGATATAGTGGCGGCCTGGAGATTCACATGGACTTCCACGAGATCTGGCGAGAGCAGTGTGAGGCCACGCCTACGATTCGCGAACGATTCGGTGTCAAGAGTGCGCTGGATTATCTCGTCGGCGAGAAGCTATTGAGTTTTGCCAAGGCTGCAGACCAAGACTCTGAGTTTGCTGCCGAGCTCCCGCGCTTTCAAGCCGCGGTGTGGGAGATTTTCAACCCTTATGAACTCAGAGGCTATGTGGCCAGCGTTAAGCCTTCCGCCAGAAGGAAAACGCTCCAGAAGCTACTTTACGTTTCCTCGTAAACGATCGAGCGTTTCGTAGGCTATACCGAAACACAATATCAGGAATCGAGTGGCGGTATTCCCAGAGCTACGCACCGAGCTTCATGAGCTTGTTTCCAGCGATCGGGGAGCCATGCGTCGATGTCGTTTGCCGGCCACGAGGGAAGATTCATCAGCAGTTGCATGAAGTAGAGTTGCGGATCCATCTCGTGCCGGCGGCAGCTGCTGGTCAAGCTGGCCAGGATCGCTGCGGTTCTTCCGCCGCGCGGGTTACCCACGAATAGCGAGTTCTTGCGATTCAGGACCACGCGCTTCATCTCTCGCTCACTCACATTATTATCGATGGGCACCGCGCCATCCCTGGTGAACACCGTCAGCTCCTCCCATTGGCCGAGCGTGTAGTTCACCGCTTCGGCCATGGGATGCTTCGGCAGCAGCCGTTCTTTCCAGGCCAGCAACTTCTGTCGCAGTTCGGCCAGCACCGGCACCGACTGCGTCTGCCGCAATGCCAGTCTTTCGGCTACAGACATCTCCTTGGCTTGTTTTTCCACTGCAAACACCCGGCCGATCAAATCTACGGCCTCGCGGGCGATTCTCCGGTGCCGTTTTTTCCGCCTCCACGAACTTCCGTCGCGCGTGCGACCAACATCCGGCACGTGTGATGGCGTTGCCGGCCACCACTCCGTTGTAGCCTCCATAGGCATCGGCCAGAAGAACTTCGGTGTAGTCTTTCAGAAACTCTTTCGGCCCTTCTCGCCCGCGATTCAACGTGAAGTCGAACACGTTGTACGGATTTTTCTGGTCCCCTACATACACCCACATGCGCGCCGATTGCGTTTGTCCTGGCCCCAGCATCGGAAAGACCGTGTCATCGGTAGCCACCACATGGACCGCCTTACCCGTTCCGTCATCCGCCGGTACAGGGGCTCAACCAGGTCCGCGACATCCCCGCACCACACCGATTGCGTAGCTCGGGAAATCTCAAAGCCTTGCCGCTCGAAAATGTCTTCCAAACGATAAAGAGGCAGGTAATCAGCGAACTTGCTGGTAACGATGTAGGCCAGCAGCCCCGGTCCCGCAAAACCTTTTTCGATCGCCGTCTCCGCTTTTGCCGCAGCTTCGATCTGGGGATTTTCCCCAGCTTGCTCGCAATGCGCGCAGGCATATTTCTTGCGCACATGCCGCAAGCGCTCGAAATGGCCGGGAAGATATTCGATCTGCCAGCTTTCCTCGCTGCCTATCTCTTGGCGTTCGACACCGCAGCCAGAGCAGAGCCGTTGTTCCGCACTCAGCTCATAGACGTGGGTACTGACCGGAAGATTTTCGAACTTCGCTAAGGCCCGCCGTCCTTTGCCCCGCTTTATGCGCCGCAGTTCCGGCTGGGCTGCTCCTTGCGGAAGGCTGTCGGCAGGTAACGGTTTTTGTTTCAGTTCTTCGGCAAACTCCAGCAGCGCCTGCGCGAGTTCGTTTTCGCTCAAACGATGCCTGTGTCTGGCGAATTATTACGCGGGCCGATTTTGCCTGCTTTACGAGAGTGAGCTGAGTCTCACTTTCGGAATGCACCTGGTGGTAGGGCAGTGATCGGATCGGGGAAGCGCGTTGCGATTGGAGACCAGCTAAAGATTTCTTGGAGTGCCGCCGGGGTCGACCGGATACCGCAGCAAGGGCGAGTCTGTGATCAGTCAGGCGGCTGCCGGCGTCTGGTAGAGGGCGCGACAGTGTGGTTGCCATCGAAACGAGCGGAGATTTGCGATTGGTCGAGACACGAACGTATCCGGCGTTCGTCCTTCCAGTGAATCATGCGTCCGATGGTTGTTAAAGTAGGTTCTGAAATCGAGCAGCTTGTTTTCGAGATCTGCCGTAGACCAGAACAAAATGTGATCCAAATACTCCCGTCGAACGGTGCCGATTAGCCTTTCCACGAACGGATGAGACAGAGGAACGTAAGGGACGGACTTTATTTCTGTCACTTCCAGTATCCGCAGGTTGGC
The DNA here is from genome assembly GCA_036521695.1 of Candidatus Acidiferrum sp. Taxonomy (GTDB): domain Bacteria; phylum Acidobacteriota; class Terriglobia; order Acidiferrales; family UBA7541; genus Acidiferrum. The sequence continues at coordinate 9,243 of DATDHE010000254.1, forward strand.
TTGCCACTGGTGGAAGCGATAAAGCGGATCGTTATCGGAGCTGAGGAAGTTCGGCATCCAGCGTTGCCCTCGAATGGCACGGTTGAACATGCTACAAAGTGCGGCACCATCGATCGTTTCCGCATGAACGCCGAAACCAATGATCCGGCGCGTATATTGATCCATGACGACCAGGACCCAGTGGGTCCGCAGCGTTGCCGACTCGCACCTGAACAGATCCATGCTCCAGAGAGTGTCTTTCATGTGGCCCAGAAACGTCAGCCAGGAGGGGCCATCGGAGTGCTGTACCGGTCGGTAGTGACGGGCGAGAATCCTGCGAACGACGTCTTTGTCGATTTGGATGTGAAACGCCAAGGTGATCTGTTGTGCGATTCGTGGACAGCCCCAGCTGGGATTACGTTGCTTCATTTCGACCACCAAATGGATGAGGTCTGCGCTAGGTCCTTTCGGGCCAGGCTTCCGACGGCGATTCAGTGAGAACAGCATGCGGTACTTTCGCTTGCTCATGGCTTTGTGAAGGGCTAGGAGTGTCGAGGGCTTCAGAACGATTGCGGAACGGAGAAGACGAGTAGGACGGATCAAGAGCGCCATCCAGCCGGCAAGGATGCGGTCCCACGAGGATAGATTGGGGGATCGTCGCCGGGAGCGATTTACGATCAGGAGCTGGTGTTTGAGCAGAAGGGACTCGGCAACGAGGGAACGGACGCCGCCAGGCTGGAACAACTGGGTCAGGACGGCGATTAGGTGGATGAAAAGGACGACTAGACGGCGCATTGAAGAATGGTAGCAGGGCGTGGAATCGTAAGGAATTACGGGCGAAATAACAATTCGCCAGCCACAGCTTTCAGTTCGCAGCCATGTGATCATCCTGAATGAGCGGCATCTCAAACGGCTGATGTCTTCCTACCTGCTCTATTATCACGAGGACCGGACGCATCTCGGACTTGCGAAGGGCACGCCAGCAAGTCGGGCTACAGAAATTCGCTCTGAGCGTGAAAGGGAGATTCAATCCTTTCCGAGACTCGGTGGCCTGCACCATCGTTATGCGGTGGCAGCGTAGATTCAAGAGCTGTTTTTCTGAGAGCCAAATTCTTTTTTGAAACCCGGCCAGGCACAGTCCAGGTTCTCTGCGAGCATTTTCG
>DATDHE010000255.1:0-3318 GCA_036521695.1 Candidatus Acidiferrum sp.
ATTTTCGCGTTACCGATCTTCCTTTACGGTGCGTCCGTTGAGCGGCTGAATGGGCCGGACATCGTGCGGATAAAGCTTGGCAAACGCGTTGATCTGCTCTGTCGAGATTTCCATCGGAGACTTCAGCACAAACCAGGTCACGCCCTCGGTACACGGAGGAGCCGTTTGCGACCCTTGATACGTGTAGTAGCCGGTGTCGTGGGGCAGCAGACCGGCGGGATTGACCTCCACTCCGGGAATGTCCTCTAGTTGACCCGCCGTCTTTGGCATATATTCCCAAAGCTTTTGAACGGTGGCGTTCGCGCTGCCGGCTTTCAGAAGAACCGCGACTCCCGCAACCTGGCCGTCGCTGCCTGCGTGCATCAAGTGCAGCACCATAGGGTACGGCTTGCCGTGAATGTACTCTTCGCTGGGGCAATGAAAGTGGAATTGTTTCAGTTCATAGCGCTTGTCTCCCACAATCAGAAGATCTCCTGAATGGAGATAGTCCACTCGCACCGCCGTAAATCCGTTGTTAATAATGTTGAGCGGGCCGCTTTTGTATTCGAATCGTATTGCAGGAAGATCGGCTTTCTCCGCACTTCGAATGTCAATCGGAGACTGTTCCTTGCCGTCTTTGCAGGCAGCGTATCCCGGATCTAGGTCACCCCAATGCTCAGGACCCTTGGCTCCTTCGTAGCTCCAAGGTGTCTTCCACATAGTGGAAACTGGCTTGGCGTTTTGCGCCCGAGGACTCCCCGGCACCAAAAACGTCGCGACAGCAAGCAACAGAAACGTCATCCAACCTTTTCGCAAATTGCACCTCGCATTGCGCTCAAAGCTGCTCTGCCTAGAAAGGGCAGACGTCGGCGGATCCATCCTCGTCAGTGTGCCATTGGCCGGACACTGACAATTCGTCCATCAACGAAGTATGAATGTCAACCAGCGTTCTTGCCAGCGAACTCGCTTGGGGAGGATGAAACAATACTCTATGAGCGGCAGGAAAATCTCTCCGATTATTTTCTTTGCCACCTGTGGTGCGCTATGCTGCCGGAGGGCAAGACGTGTCGCAAAGAGCGCGTCATACCCGTAACGGTGTTTGCTGTAACGGCACAGGAAATTCAGAATGCCGACAAATACGAAGTGCTGGCGGTCAGGGCGATTGCCACAGCCTCCCGCATCAGCCTAGACTGGAAGAGTCATTGAGCGAGCGCATGCTTCCAGCTTCCTTTCAAATTCGCGACCTGACCATCCGCCCCGCGGCGGTTCTCGCCCCCATGGCCGGCGTGACGGACACGCTTTTTCGTCGCGTCATTCGCGGCCTCGGCAGCTGCGGCTTGCTCATGACGGAGTTCACCAGCTCCGAGGGCATCACCCGTAGCGCCGCCAAAACGCTGCGCTACCTCTTTTTCCGGGAGGATGAGCATCCCATCACTGCGCAATTATTCGGCGCGAATCCTCGAGTGATGGCGGAAGCCGCGCGTATGGTCGAAGACCTCGGCTACGACGCCGTGGACATTAATCTCGGGTGCCCCGCCAAGAAAGTCGTCAAGTGCGGCGGCTCCGGCCTGCTCCGCGATCTCCCGCTACTCGGAGAAATTTTCAAAACCGTCCGCACCGCCGTCAAAATCCCGCTCACGATCAAACTCCGTGCGGGCTGGGACGAAAACTCCATCGTAGCCGTCGAAGTCGCCAAAATGGCCGAAAGCCTCGGCGTAGAAGGGGTCGCCGTCCACCCGCGCACGCGCCTCCAGGGCTACGCAGGCGCCGCCGACTGGAGTATCATTGCCGCCGTGAAGCAGGCGGTAGAGATTCCCGTTATTGGCAATGGCGACATCAACGCCCCCGAAGACGCTGAGCGCATGGTCCGCGAAACCGGCTGCGACGCCGTCATGATCGGCCGCGCCGCCGCTACCAACCCGTGGATTTTCTCGCAAATGCAGCAATACGCTGCGAGTGGCCGATACGACACACCCACCGAGGCCGAGCGCCATCAGTTACTTTCTGGCTACTATAGGCAAATTAATGATGCCAACATGCCCGATGGTATTGGCAAAATGAAGCAGTTCGCTTGCTGGTTTACTCATGGCGTGGGGAACGGCAGCGAGCTTCGTAGAATCGTGCATGCGGCGCGCACGCCCAGTGAGGTCGTCGAGAAGGTAGAATCCTTCTTTGAAGGCCGAGCCGCCGCGGGAGTCGGACGCTCGTTGACCGTCCAAAACGGTGACAGCCTCGTCTCCAACAATTGACCGCTCTGTGGCTACCCAGCATGACGGTCGCACAGCGAACGCCAGAAAAGAGGACCCAGCCCATGGTCCACTTGACGCAGACCGCCTCGAAGCAGCGCTCGGAGCGTAGAATCGCCGTACGCCTCCCGCTAAAAGTCAGAGGACGTGACAGCCGCGGCGTCATGTTCGAGGAAGAAACTTCCAGTGAAAACTTATGCCGCAGCGGCGCCGCCTTCGTCACGCGTTTCGACGTCGCCGTCGGCTCCGACCTCGAAATCCGCATCCCTTTTTCCCACTACGCCTCGCGCCGCACCGAGTCGGACTTCGCCACATCAGGGCGCGTGGTCCACGTCGTCGAAGCTCGCACACAAGGCGAGCGCCTGGTCGGCGTCCAGTTCACAGGCCCCCGCTTCCAACGCGTCTTCCGCCCCGAAACCGCCGCATAAGTATTCTTGAATCGCGCTGGCGCCGGTTCCCTTCCTCATTTCGCCGGCGGCGCTCCGCACACAAAATTAGCCGCATCGTTCTGGTCGCCCGCCCCCTTATAGTGCGCGACCTGCGGATACGCGCAGAGCGGCCTCGTCACCTTCGCTCCACTGGCTGCTCCGCTCCCCGCTTCTTTCGTTGCGATGACCATCGACGGCGCTGCGCCCTTTTCGACCCACTGTTCGAGCGCAAGATACATGTTGTGTTGAGGGTCGTCGACGGTGCTGAAACCCATCTGGCCAAAAACATCAGGCCCCGGACCGCCGCCGCAATGCTGCATCCCGGGCACCATGAAAAGGCGCAAAAAAGAATCGGCATCCTGCTTGCCCATTTTGCTTCGTACGTTTTCGTAGTAGTTGATCGAGTTCAGCGCGGAAATCGCGGCGTCGTTCCAGCCGTGATAGATGATCAGCTTTCCGCCATGCGATTCGAATGGCTTCATGTCTGTCTCGGTGGCGTTCAGCACGCCTGAAAACTTCTTGTCCGCTGCCGTGACCGCCTCATCCAGGTTGGCCTTTTTGTAATCCCGTACGGCCTTGTCTGCGACAAGTGCCCAGTCGTTGGCCGTGAGATACACCAATCCGTGCTTCGACGACGACAGGACGGCTACTTCCTGTTCGATAAC
>DATDHE010000256.1:0-9381 GCA_036521695.1 Candidatus Acidiferrum sp.
GATGATCCACTGCGTGAAAATTCTAATGACTTCTATTATCTCAACCGGCTCGCTTGCTGCATTGCTTCTGTGTTCGGTGGGATGCAGCAGTTCGGAGAAGGAGGCAGAACCTCTCGTTACGGTGCAAACGACGCCCGCGGAACGTGCCACAATTTCAGAAACGATTTCTGCGGAAGCGGTCGTTTATGCCGTCGAGCAAGCCATAGTCTCTCCGAAGATCACAGCGCCGATCACGGAATTCAAGGTGCAGCGCGGCAGCCTCGTTAAGAAAGGCCAAGTGCTGGCCGTCTTGGAGAACAGGGATCTCGCCGGTCAGGCGGAAGCAAGCAAGGGAAACTTTGAGCAAGCCGATGCTGGCTATGTCACCTCCGTCGACTCCACCATTCCGCAGCAAGTACAGAAAGCGCAGCTCGATGCCGCGGCGGCGAAGGCCGCGTTTGATGCGCAGCAGCGAGTGTACGACAGCCGCAAGGAACTACTCAAGGAAGGTGCGATTCCGCAGCGCGAAGTGGATGCGGCGGAAGTCGGTTTAGCGCAAGCGCGCAGTGTGAATGAAGTCGCGCAGAAGCAGCTTGCGGATTTGCAGCGCCTAGGGAAAGCGCAAGCTTTGAAATCGGCGCACGGGTCTCGGCTATCGGCCGAGGGCCAGATGCGCACTGCGGAAGCGCAGCTCAGTTACTCTGAGATTCGCAGCCCCATCGACGGCGTCGTGACGGACCGTCCGCTGTATGCCGGCGATCTCGCCACCGCCAATCAGCCGATCCTTACCGTGATGAATTTGAGCAGGCTGATCGCCAAGTCTCACGTTCCGCAATCAGAGGCGGCAAAGCTAAAACTGGGAAACGCGGCAGAGCTGAAAGTTAGCGGCCTCGACGAGCCGGTGAAAGGCCGAATCACGCTTGTGAGCCCAGCCCTTGATCTCGGCAGCACCACCATTGAAGTTTGGGTCGAAGCTACCAAGCCGAATCCCGCGCTGAAACCCGGCATGACCGTGGAAGTTTCGATGACGGGCAAGACCGTCAAGGACGCCATCGTCGTACCTGCGCGCGCGGTTTTCAAGAACCCCGAAGGCGGGATAGATTATGTGGTGCTCGCCGGCTTGGACCAAAAGGCTCACTGGAAAACCGTGCAAATCGGTGTTCGCAATGGAGAGGACGCGCAAATCGTTAGCGGCATAAACGCAGGCGACCCGGTCATCAGTTCCGGGGGTTACGCGCTGCCGGACAGCACCAAAATCAAAATCGAAGCGGCCCCGGCTGAGAAAGAAGCAGGCGATAAGGCAGACAAATCCGACAAAGACGACAAGGCGAGCGGCTCGAAGAAGCCTGACGACAAGGACAAGGAGTAGCGACGCATGGAGCCTCGGTCCGAATCGTCGAAAATTTCTGCGTCTGATGAGGCAAGCCTACCCTGGTTTCAGCGCCTGTCACGCCCAATTTTATTTTTGATCGTCAGCCTGGCGCTGGTTGGCGGCTACTTCGCCTTCCTGATTCCCGTTTCTGTTTTTCCTAACACGGATTTTCCCCGCATCGTCATCGGTGTTGATAACGGCGTCATGCCCATTGACCAGATGCTGGTCACGATTACCCGCCCGATCGAGGAGGCAGTCAACAGCGTTCCCGGCCTTCAGAAAGTCACTTCCATCACCAGCCGCGGCGATGCGGAAGTGGACCTCTTCTTCGATTGGAAGAGCGACATGATTTTGACGCTCCAGCGCGTCGATGCCGTCGTCGCGCGCCTGCAATCCGAACTCCCTCCAGGCGCCAAGGTTGTCACGCATCGGCTCACCTTCGCCGTGTTTCCCATTCTTGGTTACAGCATCACTTCAGACACCATCGCGCCAGAGAGGCTCTGGGAAATCGCAACCTATGATCTGAAGCCCCGCATCAATCGCCTGGACGGCGTAGCCTCCGTTGTCGTTCAGGGTGGCAGAGTTCCCGAATTTCAAGTCTCGCCCGATCCGGCGAGACTTCTCGCCGCCGGCGTCACCGTCCCGGACATTCTCGAAGCGATTCGGCGCACCAACTTAATCGATTCTCCGGGGTTGATTGAGCACGAGCACACTCTCACGTTGGCCCTGGTCAGTGGACAGGTGCGGACTCCCGACCAAATCGGCCAGATCGTAGTGAAGAGTTCGCAGGCGGGCGTGCCCATTCGCCTTGGTGACATCGCGAAAATCTCCACTTCCGTCGCGCCCGTCTACACCATCGTCACTGCGAACGGCAAACCGGCTGTGCTTCTCAACGTCAATCGCCAGCCGGACAGCAATACTCTTCAGGTCGCCAACGAAGTTCACGATCAAATCAAAGAGCTCTCGCAGTCGCTTCCTCCCGGAGTTCATCTCGAGCCTTTCTACGATCAATCCACCATCGTCCACGATTCCATTGCCAGTGTCCGCGACGCCGTTCTTCTTGGACTGATTTTATCCGCTCTCGTTCTGGTTCTTTTTCTTCGCGATTGGGGGTCCTCACTCGTCGCCGGTCTGGTGATTCCAGTGACTCTCTTGATCACCTTCATCGTCCTCTACGCCACCGGCCAGACTTTCAACTTGATGACCCTCGGCGGTCTCGCCGCCGCCGTTGGGCTCGTCATTGACGATGCCATCGTCGTGCTCGAAAACATTGTCCTGCACCGCGATGCCGGCCAATCCCGCACCGAAGCCATTCGCAGCGCTCTCCGCGAACTGACCGTCCCGCTCATCGGCTCCACGATCACTCCTATCGTCGTCTTTCTCCCGCTTATTTCCACGGCTGGAGTGACCGGCACTTTTTTCCGCGCTCTCGCCATTACTATGACCGTTGCGCTGTTCACCTCCTTGATCCTGGCACTCACCTGGACGCCCACCCTAAGCCTCTATTTTGTCCGCCGTAGGAATGGCAGGGACTTGCCTCAGCCTGCCGAAGGCTCCGCAACTCCGCGGCCCTCTTCACCTGGCGAGCTCAGCGATGCTTCTCTTCTCGCTTCGGAAGACGCCCATATCTCTGGCTTCTTCAAGCGCATCGTGAACTTTTATGTAAGCGTCATGCGTGCCGTGCTCAAACGCCCCTGGATACTTGCCGCCACCTCTGTGGTGCTCGTAGGGCTATCGCTCTTCATCGGCTTCAGCCTTCTGGAAAACGATCTGCTCCCGAAGATGGACGAAGGTGGATTTATCCTGGATTATCACACTCCGCCGGGCAGTTCCCTGGCCGAATCCAATCGCATCCTTCTGCACATTGAAGAGATCCTGCACGCCACTCCCGAAGTGGAGAACACATCGCGCCGCACGGGTCTCGAGCTCGGTCTTGCCGCGGTCACCGAAGCTAACCGTGGCGACTTCACGGTCCGCCTGAAAAAGGACCGCGACCGGGACATCGAAGAGATCATGACCGACGTTCGCAAACGGATCGAACAAACCGAGCCGGCCACCAAAGTTGAATTCGTTCAAGTTCTTCAGGACATGATCAACGACCTGAGCGGTGAACCCGAACCGGTGGTCATCAAATTGTTCTCTCAGGACGGCAAACTCCTTCAGGAGACTGCGCCACGTGTGGCCGACGCCATCGGCAAGATTCAAATCGGAGATGCTCACCCGGTGGTAGACGTTCTGGATGGCATCGAGAATACGACCAGCGGCCCTGCCGTCACCTATCAGGTCAATCCGACGGTTGCAGCTCGCGCCGGCTTCACACCCGAAGAAATCGCCGTGGATGCATCTGCCATCCTGGAAGGCGAGCCCGCCGTTACGCCGGTGATCATCAATGACCGTGCGTATCCCATCCGCGTGCGTTTCCCGGAGCAGACCCGCTCCTCGCTCGACACTATGAGCAACACTCTGATCGTAAGTTCAGCCGGGCGAACGGCGACGCTCGGTTCCCTGGCCACTATCAGCACGAACCCCGGCCAGACGGAAATCCGTCGCCAGAATCTTCAGCGTCTTGTGCAGGTAACCGCCCAACTGGAAGGCGCAGGATTGGGCAGCAGCATGGCTGCAGTTCAGAAAGCGGTTGCCGGCCTCCACTTGGCCTCTTCCATTCGCGTCGAATACGGCGGGCAGTATGAAGAACAGCAAAAATCGTTTCACGATCTCTTAATGGTGCTGATTCTGGCGCTTCTACTTCTCTTCGGCGTATTGCTCTTCGAGTTCCGCACGTTTTCTGCTCCGGCAGCCATCCTGGCCTCCGCCTTGCTGTCTCTGTTTGGCGGACTGCTGGCCCTTCTCATCACTCGCGTGACCTTTAACATTGCTTCCTTCATGGGCATAATCATGGTGATAGGCATCGTCGCCAAGAATGGAATCTTGCTGCTCGACGCCGAGCATCGGTTCCGCGTTCTTGGACTTTCTGCCGAGGAAGCCATGGTTGAGGCTGGGCGTCGTCGTTTGCGTCCCATAGCGATGACTGCTCTTGCGACTGTCGCAGGCATGTTACCGCTGGCCTTCGGCCTCGGGTCAGGCTCGGAGATGCTCAAGCCGTTGGCCATCGCGGTGATTGGCGGCCTGCTAAGTTCGATGGTTTTGTCTCTCATATTTACGCCGGCCATCCACTACTTCCTTCGTCCCCGGGCAAGAAAGGAGAGCAAGCCGGCGGAAGCGGTCTAGAAACTGCACCACCGAATCCTTCCAAAGCGGGCACTGCAGTTCCCTTTCATCCCCTGTCCTAGTAAAGTTGATGGTGGAGATTAATTATTATCATGCACGAAGCAGTGGTAAAGGACACCACACGCAAGCACGGCCGAAATCCCGCAGTACCACTAAGCAAGAATGAGCACCTGTTGCGCTGGGTGGAAAAAATGGCGGAGCTCGCCAAACCCGCCGCGATCCATTGGATCGATGGCTCGCAGGAAGAAAACGACACTTTGCTCCGGGAGATGGGCGCGTCGGGAACGCTCATCAAGCTGAACGAAAAGCTTTGGCCCGGGTGCTATTACGCGCGGTCGGATGCCAACGATGTCGCGCGAGTGGAAGACCGAACGTTTATTTGTTCCCTCTCCAAAGACAGCGCGGGTCCGACGAATAATTGGGAAAATCCGTATGAGATGCGGAAGAAGTTGAAGAGTCTTTTCAACGGCGCCATGCGCGGACGCACGATGTATGTGCTGCCCTACAGCATGGGACCCTTCGGTTCGCCGATGTCGCAGATCGGGGTGCAACTGACCGACTCTCCGTACGTGGTCGTCAATATGCGCATCATGGCGCGCATAGGCTTGCCGGCCTTTCAACAAATAGATACAGGGATACCACGCGTCGTCCCGTGCATGCACTCTGTCGGCGCTCCGCTAGCTGAAGGGCAGAAAGACGTGCCATGGCCTTGCAACAAAGAAAAATACATCGTGCATTTTCCGGAGACGCGAGAAATTTGGTCCTATGGTTCCGGTTACGGCGGAAACGCATTGCTTGGCAAAAAATGTTTCGGGTTACGAATCGCTTCCAACATTGCGCGAGACGAAGGTTGGATGGCCGAACACATGTTGATTCTCGGCGTGGAAAATCCGGCCGGCGAAAAAACGTACGTTGCCGCTGCCTTTCCGAGCGCTTGCGGGAAGACAAATTTCGCCATGCTCATCCCGCCCAAAGGATTTGAGGGCTGGAAAGTTTGGACCGTCGGCGATGACATTGCTTGGATTCGACCGGACGAGCGTGGCCTTTTGCGGGCGATAAATCCGGAAGCGGGATTTTTTGGAGTTGCACCAGGGACTTCTGTGAAGACAAACCGCAATGCGATGGCCACGCTCGCGAGAAACTCCATCTTCACGAATGTCGCGCTCACTCCGGACGGCGGTGTCTGGTGGGAAGGAATGACGGACACGCCTCCGGCCGAATGCCTCGACTGGAAAGGCCAGAAATGGACTCCCGACATCGCGAAAGAAACCGGAGCAAAGGCATCGCATCCCAACGCACGCTTCACGGCACCAGCTTCACAATGTCCGACGATCGATCCAGCGTGGGAAGATCCCAGCGGCGTTCCCATCTGCGCCATCATCTTCGGCGGGCGCCGGGCAACCACGATGCCGCTTGTTTTCCAGGCTTTCAATTGGAGCTCGGGTGTGTACATCGGAGCGACCATGGGATCGGAAACTACCGCGGCGGCTGCAGGAGCGGTGGGGAAAGTTCGCCGAGATCCGATGGCCATGCTTCCCTTCTGCGGCTACCATATGGGCGATTATTTCCGTCATTGGATCAAAATGCAGCGGTCGCTCACGCTGACGCCGAGAATTTTTCACGTGAACTGGTTTCGTAAAGATGGAGAGGGCCAATTCATGTGGCCGGGATTTTCGGAAAACATGCGCGTCCTGAAATGGATTGTGGACCGCACCAAAGGCAGGGCGTTAGCGAGGGAAACTCCCATCGGTTGGATGCCGCGCTATGAAGACATGGAATGGAAAGGCATGGACCTCTCCAAGGATAAGTTTGAAGAACTGCAAAAGTTTGACCGGGAAGCCTGGCGCAAGGAAGTGATTGAGCATGAAGAATTGTTCATTGGGCTTCACGACCATCTACCGAAAGAAATGGTTTACGAAAGAGAACTGCTGATCTGCAGACTCTAGCTATAAATGCAATTCGATGTAAATCAGGTAGGCCGCAAGAGCCAAACCAAAGAAGGCGGTCACTATTCCAAGGAGGTCGATGATGAAACTGGCGGGCTGGAAGTTTCCAGAGTCAATTTGTTCGCGGGTCCGCCGGTAACGCACTAAACCCACCAGGCAAACCAGCACTCCGCCCATGATCGCCGCCGTGCCGAACCACACTGAAAGACCAGATGTTGGCACGACATGTCCTTGCCCCTCCAGCTGCATCCATTGCCGAACAGCTATGGCAAAGCGGCCAATCGCAAAACCAAACACGACGACGGCAACCCCGGTGCGCACCCAAGCTAGAAACGTGCGTTCATTGGCGAGATGGTCGCGCGCGCGGTTAGGATTGCTGCCGGTCGTCGGCTGAGAATCCTTCGCTGATGATTCAGGCATAAATTCTCAAGAGAAAAGCAACTATTGTGCGACCATGCTATTTTACTGCTAATTGAAGGAGGGGCCCGGCGCCACTTATATTTTTTATCAGATCGGCGGGAACGTTGTGCCGTTGTTGGAGATATTCGGGACTGTTGTAGGAGACCCACACTTTGCCGCCGGGGTCTTCCCAGATCAAAGCTTTAAGCGGAAGATCGATGGCAATCGTGGGAGAAGCAACCATCACAGGCGTGCCTCCCACGGGGCTTCCGAAGAGGATGAGCTGCGTGGGGTGCATCTTCAAGCCGACTTTCTCGGCCTCGCCACTGTGATCGATACGGCAAAAGATCGTCAGGCCCTTCTCCTGCAACAAGGATTCGACGCGCCTTAGGGTTTCCGGAAATGAGTAGGAGCTGCCTAAGTGCTGCATTCCGTTGTCTAGTGGCGGAGCCATACTCGACCTCCTGAAAAGCAGGTAAAGAATTGACTGAACGGTGGACGTTTCAGAGTTTCCTGGAAGTCACCAAGAATTTCGCGCAAAAACAAATTACGCCGCTCGGTTTCATCGATGCAGTTTTCAATCAAGCTGGCCGTGGCGACATCGTTATGTTTTTCGCAGACTTCGTGCGTGGCGCGCAAGAATTCCGTGAGTTCCCGGTTGTCGGAATGGAGCTCTCGGATCATGTCTTCTGCGCCAACGGATTCCTTATTGTTGTCCTCAGGCGCTGGTGCTTTGCGATGTCGCTAATGGAGTGAAGCGTAGTGCCGCCTAGCTTGCGCATGCACTCGGCGAGATCGTCCGTCATGGCAAAGGCCGGGTCGGCGTGCTCATCGAGCAGAATGATGATAATCCCGGAAGTGACGCCCCGTCATGTGCCAGTGGAAATTCTTCGCCTTGACATAGAGCGCGAAAGTGTCGGCGAGCAACGGCCGGCGCTCGGCTGTTACTTCCGCCGCCGCTCGGGGGATGGATCACGAACAACATGCTACGCTTCCCTTTACCATGGCCGTCAACATTTCTGCCAAGCAGTTTGCACAAGCCGATTTAGTGACCCAAGTCGGTCATATCTTGAGCGAGACCGGCTTTACCCCTGACAACCTGAGGTTGGAACTTACCGAAAGTGTGACCGTACGCGATGAGGAGCGCACGATTCGAATTCTCAGCGAACTCAGAAAATTGGGTGTGTGCTTGTGCATCGACCATGTGGAAAGGCGACTCCGCTGTACGCCAATTAGTGACAGACACTTGGGGCATCTGAGAAAGTCTGACCTTCGGCTACAAACAGGGGAGTATATCGTTGCAGTACCGCACCAAAAGTCCCTAAGATCGAGCATAGCTGGGGCACAGCTGGATCCAGCTGGATCCGGGTCAGTGGCCACGAATGCGCAAAGTAAGCTAGAATGAAAGCCAATCACATCGGGGCGTAGCGCAGCCTGGTAGCGCGCCTGCCTTGGGCGCACGACACTCAACTCCAATGACTCCGTCCATTACCTCTAACTACTAACGTTTCCAACAAATCGGGGAATCTGCTTTTCGCTCAAAGATAACTCGAATGGCTTGAAAAGGTTGGATTCTTGCACAGTTGGTGCACAGTCGAGATCGGCTAGAGAATGTCGAGCTGAACGTCGCGTTTATGTGGAACCTCATTAGAATTACTCCGTGCGCAAGGCCTGCATTGGGTCTAGTTTGGAGGCGCGCGCGCCAGGCAGCCACGCGGCGAGCAGAGCAACCGCTGTGAGGATGAATGGCGCCGATACGAACACGGCTGGATCCCAAGGCTTGACGCCGAAGAGGAAGGTGGACAAGAGCCGAGTAAGGCCGAAGGACGCAGCGAGGCCGGCGACTATGCCGACTAAGGCGAGCCGCATGCCCCGCCATACAACGAGCTTGCGTATCGTATCTCGGTCTGCGCCGAGCGCCATGCGTATTCCGATCTCCTGCGTGCGCTGGGCCACCGAGTAGGCCATCAAGCCGTAGATCCCGATGGCGGCGAGCAACAACGCCGCCGCGCCGAAGATGGTAAGCAGCAGCATATTGAAGCTTTGCCGCGCCGTCGAGCGGACCATGACCTCGTTCATGGTGCGGACGTGGCCCACCGGGAATCCCGCGCTCGCGATTCGTAACTGCTCGGCGATGGCGGGATTGGACAGGTGCGGGTCGCCGTGGGTTCGCACCATCCAGAAGAGTGGCTGGATGTTGGCGTACGCTCCGTTGTAGCCATCCGAGACCTGCGGAATCGGAGCGATGATCATCGGGTCGGCAGGCTTGGCAAGGCCGCCGTCGTGGAAGTCTGCGACCACCCCGATAATGGTCTCAATCCTGATCCTGGACGAGGAAGAGTTCATGCCTCCGTGCAGGATGTGCTGCCCGACCGGGTCTTCGTGCGGAAAGAATTTCCTGGCAAACGCCTCATTGATGAGATCGACAGCCGGCGCGTCGGCGTTGTCATTATCCGT
>DATDHE010000257.1:0-3268 GCA_036521695.1 Candidatus Acidiferrum sp.
CTCCAATCAATCATAGTCCGCATCATTAAATAAATAACTACTATGGTTGCGCTGTCCTTTCTGACGTTTCCGGCGGTTGTGCTCCGCAAAAATTCAGTCGTGGCATAGAATCGCCCATTTTGAAGAGCCAACTTCGCTAGATCTGGATCGGGATATCGGAGGATTTCATCGTGCCGTTGTTACTTTACTCGTCCGGGCTGCGGTGTGAAGTCGCCTCATCGTCAATCCAGTCCTCTTCCGTGTAGGTCATGCCGCGACGGCCAGGAACCTTGCGAGGCGGTCCGGATCGGTAGAAAGGACAAGAAAGAGGGCCATAGCAGAATGTCTCGGTTCGGTAGCGACGCCGGTCCGGATTCCACTGATCAATAATCATTTCGACTGCCATGAGGCAGCCCCACATGCAGGTCGTGCATTTTCCTTCGTATGCTCGCGCCGCGAGCCGCCGATGACCACGTTCGCGATAGATCGAAAGAGGCGGTGGAATGCCGCGCCACGGAGGTGGCTGGGTTTCTTCCTCCATCTCACCTGCACTGACTCTCAGATCGCTCACCTTATAAAACTCGACGGTCTCCAGACGCGGATCAGCGCTTCTTCACGTCGCTTCCCATCACTATTTCCGTTGTGAATATGGAACATTCTTCGCACCTCTTTGCCTCAGTGTAGACTGATGATTTGACGTCAGCCGATACTATATCGCAAGACGATGCACAAAAATATTCGAGCGTGGTGTATAATCATTCCATGAGAACTAATATCGACATTAACGACAGTTTGGTCCGCAAGGCACGAAAGCTCACGCGTCTCAAAACGAAACGCCAGATCGTCGATAAAGCCTTGGAATTGCTCGTCCGTTCGGAGAGCCGAAAGGGCATTCTGCGATATTACGGCAGCGGTATTTGGAAAGGGGATCTCAAAGCCATGCGGAGAAATCGCGTTTGATTTTGGTCGATAGTTCTGTTTGGATCGATTTTCTCGGCCCGTCACCTTCCTTTGCAGGCGCCGAATTGCGCCGCATGATCGCCGATGCTGAGCCCTTCGCCCTCGCTGGAGTTGTGATCACGGAAGTTTTGCAGGGTCTCAAGCGTGACTTCAGTCGCCTCGAGCACTATCTGTCGCAATGGGACATGCTCGAACCTAAGGGGTTTTCGACGTATCGAGAAGCAGCGGCCATTTTTCGGGCTGCGCGAGCGAAAGGCGTTGCGGTTACGACCATCGATGCTCTGATCGCAGCGATTGCTTTAGAACACGACGCTACACTTTTTACTCTTGACAAGGACTTTTCAAGATTGGCCGGCATCACCCGCCTGCCGCTTTATGTGTTTTGAGCGTGTTTTCTTTGTAATTCTCGCCTGTGTTCCCAGAACCTCGTCACAGTCCCCAACGTATATAGCTGCCGCGTCGATGCAACTCGTCCCGTACGCGGGAGAGAGATGGGGTATCCGCAAATCGCTGGAAAATGAACTGTACACGAATACCTTCCTCGGGGTGTGGAATCAGCCTTTTGCTTTCTGCAACATAGCCGTACGGCACAATCCCGCCGTCTTTGCTGCCTGGCTGCGACCCCTGTTCCGGAAAAACTGGGTGGTCTATGCGAAACCTCCCTTGGGAGGCCCCAGTATGTGCTCCGTTATCTGGGTCGTTACACCCATCGCGTAGCCATCTCCAACCATCGACTGTCTCTTTCGCCGACTGCGGGCAGCGTAGAGCCGTACACCGACCTGGAACTGAAGCGAAAGATCGACGCGGGGCTGCTGCCCGGACCAAAACTCGACGTGACTGGTCCCTACCTCGAGGGCAAAGGCAGCTTCGCGGTCCAGATGCACGCGCTTGCGGATGCGGACGACGCTGCGCGCACGGTGGATTATTGGGCCGCCGAGGGCGCGACCTCGTTCAAGGCATACAACTACCTCACGGCGGCTGAGCTGAAGGCGGCCATCGACCACGCTCACGCCCACGGGCTCAAAATCACCGGGCATCTTTGCTCCATCGGATTCAGGCAGGCGGCCGCGCTGGGCATCGACAACCTGGAACATGGCCTGTCGGTGGATACTGAGTTCTTCCCGGGGAGGAAGCCGGACGAGTGTCCCGGTCTTCTGGCGAATTTGGCATATATCGAGAAAAGCGTGGAAGTAGAGGGGCCTGAGGTGCGGGAGACGATCCGTGACCTGGTAGCGCACCATGTGGCCATCACGTCGACGCTGGCGGTGTTTGAGAGTCTCGGCTCGAATCGCCCGCCCATGGAGCGGGAGAGCGCGGCTCTCAAGACGCTCTCGCCGCAAGCCGCGAAGGAGTATCTGGTGGGCCGCTCTAATGTGGCCGAGCACGACGTGGGCGGGCCGATGCTGGGAAAAGAGATGAGATTTGAGCGGGAGTTTGTGGCCGCGGGCGGACTGCTGACGGCGGGATGCGATCCCAGCGGCTACGGCGGCGTGGTGCCGGGCTTCGGCGACCAGCGCAACATTGAATTGCTGGTCGAGGCCGGCTTCTCATCGGTCGAAGCGATCCGCATTGCCACATTGAATGGGGCAATCTACATGGGAAGAGACTCGAGCATCGGATCGATTGCGCCGGGCAAGGCCGCCGATTTGGTGGTGTTGGGCGGCAACCCGGCGGAGAAGATTGAAAACATAGAGAAGGTTGAGCTGGTCTTCAAAGATGGCGCGGGTTTCGATCCTGCGAAGCTGATTCAATCCGCCACCGAGCTGGTTGGCTTGCGGTGAGGACGCGCAGAGGCGTGCGATTGGAAGTTTGCCCGGTCTCCCTGTGATGAACAGCGGGACAACGGGGATTGACGACGCAAGATTTGCACCAGCTAGCTCCTCCTCAAGCTGATTTCGACCTAGACCATGGTCGAGACAAAACTGTGACACAAACGGGAGCGCCCTAAGTCTTGGTTTGTCCGCAAATCGGCAAAGTTCGTTCCAGTACCAATTTCGGCGGTAACCCCGTTTGGCCATCGCGTCGGCTCGACAAAGGACTTACGGCAGTTTCAGAGTGATTGCTCTCAGCGAACTCGAAAGGGAACACCCGCCAGGGTTTGATGTTCGGGTCGTCGGAATTGCCTTGCCGTTACCGGGAAATACAACAAATCTCGCTCTGTCGGCAATCGCGAAAATGTCATATCCGGCCACGGCGACCTCTCCACCAGAAACATTGTGAAGAGGCCACAATCTCTTTGTCGTGGTATGTAGGCACCAAGAGGATTTATCTATGTCTCTAAATATATCCTGCCACTTCTTCGAGTTACTCAGATATGGGCCTAGCGTGT
>DATDHE010000258.1:0-7089 GCA_036521695.1 Candidatus Acidiferrum sp.
ACCTTCGATGCGATCTGCGCGTGGGCGGCGAATCTCGGATACGCCGCCGTGCAGATTCCTTCATGGGATGCGCGACTGTTCGATTTAAACCGCGCTGCCGAGAGCAAAGCGTACTGCGAGGGAGTCGCAGCGATAGCCGCACAGCACAACCTCGTCATTTCCGAGCTATCGACCCATCTGCAAGGTCAGCTTGTGGCTTGCCATCCCGCTTACGATGCGATGTTTGATGGGTTCGGCCCGCAGAGCCTTCACGGAAATCGAAATGCGCGGCAGGCATGGGCTGTCGAGCAATTGCTGTTCGCGGCGCGTGCCTCAGCGAATCTTGGTTTAAAATCCCATGTCACGTTTTCAGGCTCTTTGGCGTGGCCATATATCTATCCCTGGCCGCAGCGCCCCGCCGGACTTATCGAAACCGCCTTCGACGAGCTCGCAAAACGGTGGCTCCCCATCCTCGACGCTTTTGACAAAGCCGGAGTCGATCTTTGTTTCGAGATTCATCCAGGGGAAGATCTTCACGACGGAGCGACGTTTGAAATGCTTCTGGATCGCGTGCGCCAACATCCTCGCTGCAATTTGCTTTACGATCCCAGCCATTTTGTGTTGCAACAGCTCGACTATCTCCAATTCATCGATTTCTACCACTCCCGTATCAAGATGTTCCATGTAAAGGACGCGGAGTTCCGTCCCACAGGCAAGCAGGGCGTTTATAGCGGCTACCAGCCATGGTTGGAACGCGCGGGCCGGTTTCGCTCGCTTGGGGACGGCCAAGTGGACTTTCAGACCATCTTTTCAAAGCTCACTCAATATGATTTCCCGGGATGGGCGATTCTCGAATGGGAGTGCTGCATAAAGAGCAGTGAACAGGGAGCGAGAGAGGGCGCGCCTTTCATCCGGCGCCATATCATTGAAGCAGCGAAGAGCTCGTTTGACGATTTTGCCAGTTCGGGCGCCGATCAGAGGGCTATTCGCGAGATTCTCGGCCTTTAGCATGAACAAGCTTAGGCGCGCTCGCGCAGGTTGCGTCTGGTACTCAGACGACTGCCAACTTCCAAGCCAGGTGTTGTGCGTTCTGGAACAAATTTGATTCGAAGCCAGGAGAGGCAGTATAGACGGCGAACACCTCGGATGTGCGCAGAAAAAATGATGCAAGCAATCCGTGAGTTTGTTCGAAGGGATTTCCATGGGGACGGGTCCTGGGAGGCTGCATCGCACTAGTAAGGTCACATCATTTCGTCGGCGTAGTCGGAGGACGTTTGTCATCGCAGCGCATTTCCGGCGAAGGCCTCCGCAAACGGTCGTTGTCTGCGAATAAGAATTGTTTATAATTTAAGTCTGCTCGATGAACGCCGAGACTTCACCATCGACCTTCTCCGGCTTGGAATGGGCTCACCCGCTCGTCCGCGATTGGTTTCTCGGCCGCTTTGGCACGCCGACCGAGCCGCAACAATTAGGATGGCCGAGTATTCTGGCCCAGAATACGACCCTCGTCTCGGCTCCCACGGGCTCAGGCAAAACGCTGGCCGCATTTCTCATTTGCATCGATCGCTTGATCCGGAAGGCCGTCAGCGGGGAATTGACCGACCAGACAGAAGTCCTGTATGTCTCGCCGCTCAAAGCGCTAAGCAACGACATTCAGAAAAACCTGGAAATTCCCCTCGGTGAAATCCTGCAACTCGCCGGAGAGCTCGGCATCCTTATGCCGAACATACGCACTGCCGTGCGCACAGGAGACACGCTCGCGCATGAGCGGCGCGCCATGTTGGCTCGCCCGCCGCATATTCTGGTCACCACTCCCGAATCCCTTTACATCCTCCTGACGGCCGCGAAAAGCCGCGAAGTCCTGCGAACAGTTGAGACGGTTATCGTGGACGAAATCCATGCACTTGCCGATGACAAACGCGGCTCCCACCTCGCGCTCTCTCTCGAACGCCTCGACCACTTGGCCGGCAAACCTTTGACGCGCATTGGTCTTTCCGCGACGCAGAAACCGATCGAACTCGTCGCCGATTTTCTGGGCGGCGCTGCTCGCCCAGCGCCGGTAATCGTGCAAATTGGCAATCGGCGCGAGATCGATCTCGCTATCGAAGTCCCCGGAAGCGAACTTGGCCCCATCGCTTCCAACGAAATGTGGGGCGAAATCTACGACCGCATCGCCGCGCTTGCCACGCAGCACCGCTCCACGCTTATCTTCGTCAATACGCGCCGCCTTGCCGAACGCATGGCGCATCACCTCGGCGAACGTTTGGGGCCGGACGCCGTCGCTACGCATCACGGCAGTCTCTCGCGCAAGCTGCGACTTGCGGCTGAGAGAAAACTAAAAGCCGGAGAAATCCGCGCACTCGTCGCCACCGCCTCCCTGGAGCTGGGAATCGATATTGGCAGTGTGGATCTTGTTTGCCAGATTGGCTCTCCCCGGTCTATTTCTGTAGGTTTGCAACGGATCGGCCGCGCTGGCCACTGGCGCGGAGCGATACCCAAAGGCCGCATTTTCGCCACTACGCGCGACGATTTGCTCGAATGTGCAGCCCTTGTCCGCGCGATTCGCCAGGGTGATCTCGACCGCATCGCCATTCCCGAAGCGCCTCTGGATATTCTGTCCCAGCAGATCGTGGCGATGTGTGCCGCCGAAGATTGGAAGGAAGAAGAACTCTTCCAATCCGTGCGCCAGGCTTATCCTTATCGACATCTTTCGCGCGAAGATTTCGAAGCAATTGTCGGAATGCTCTCTGAAGGCATCGAAGGTGTCCGCGGACGGTACGCTGCCTACTTGCACCGCGATCGTGTCAACGGAATGCTCCGCGCGCGCCGAGGCAGCCGCCTCGCGGCAATCACCAGCGGTGGTGCCATTCCGGAAAATTCGCTTTATACCGTCGTCGCACATCCCGAAGCAGCGGTGGTTGGCACGGTCGATGAAGACTTCGCCGTCGAAAGTCTTGCTGGCGATATCATGCTCCTGGGCAACACCTCCTGGCGTATTCGCCGCGTGCAGGCAGGTAGCGTCTTGGTGGAGGACGCGCAAGGCGCGGCACCCAACGTGCCGTTCTGGCGCGGCGAAGCTCCATCACGCACCGACGAACTCTCCGCCCACGTCGCGGAGTTACGCGAGAAGATCAGTGCGTTTGTCCCTCGCGCCACCTCGGAGAGCACCAGCCCGCAAACTGCCGCTGGCCTTGCCACCGCGGTGAAATGGCTAAAACTCGAATGCGGCCTCGATGATTCTGGCGCCGAACAGTCCATCGAATACATCGTAGCGGGCCGCGCGCCGCTGGGAGCCGTTCCTACGCAAAGCACGATCATCGCCGAGCGTTTCTTCGACGAAAGCGGCGGCATGCAACTCGTCATCCATGCACCGTTCGGCGGCCGCATCAACAAAGCCTGGGGTCTCGCCCTCCGGAAACGCTTTTGCCGCTCCTTCAATTTTGAGCTTCAGGCGGCTGCCACCGACAACGGTCTGAATATCTCGCTCAGTGAACAACACAGTTTCCCGCTCGCTGATGTCTTTTATTTTCTCCATCCAAATTCCTTGCGTTCCGTTCTCGAGCAGGCCGTCCTAACGTCGCCGCTCTTTACCACGCGCTGGCGCTGGGACGCCGGGCGCGCCCTTGCTCTGCTTCGATTTCGTGGCGGTGAAAAAGTTCCACCGCCGATACAGCGCATGCGCGCAGATGATTTGCTCGCCGCCGTCTTTCCCGAGGCGCAAGCCTGCCGGGAAAACATCGAGGGTGACATTACCATCTCGAATCACCCGCTTATCCGCGAAGTGATGAAAGACGTCCTCACCGACGCGATGGACATCGAAGGTCTGGAGCTCGTTCTGCATGGCATAGCCAATGGCGGCATCACCTGCCTCGCAGTGGATACGCCACAACCGTCGCAGTTTTCCCACGAAATACTAAACGCCAATCCCTATGCGTATCTCGATGATGCCCCGCTGGAAGAGCGCCGCGCGCGTGCCGTAGAGATGCGTCGCGTTCTTCCTGACGCCGTGCTAGGAGAAATTGGCCGTCTCGATCCGGCCGCCATCGCCGAAGTCGGCGACGACGCCTGGCCCGATGTGCGCGATGCGGAAGAACTCCACGACGCCCTACTGACTCTGATCGCGCTGCCCGACAGCCAGCAAGCAGACGCGCCCGTCGCCGATCGCTTGTACAGCAGGCTGAGACAATCGTGTTTCGCGTGGAACAACTTTTTCGAACAATTGACGCAAGATCGTCGCGTTTCCCGCGCGTGTGTGGGAGGCCAGGTCTACTGGGTCCCGGCCGAACGCATTCGCACGTTCGCGCATGTTTTCCCATCGGCAAGCTTCGACGAGTTGCCGCTTCCAGAATGTGAATCGGCTACTGCCGCTAACAGGGAGGATGCGCTCCTCGCTCTTGTAACCGGTTGGATCGCTCACAGCGGCCCAGTCACCGCGAACCAATTCGCCAGTCTCCTCGCGCTCCCCGCTTCAGACATCAACAAATCTTTCCTTCGCCTCGAGTCCACCGGCGTTGTCCTCCGCGGCAAGTTTACCGATCCAGCCTCCAACGACAGCGAATGGTGCGAGCGCCGCTTGCTCGCCCGCATTCACAAACTCACACTCGGCGGGCTCCGCAAGCAAATCCAGTCTGTAGCTCCCGCCCAATTCATGAATTGGCTGCTTCGCTGGCAACACGTCGCTCCTGGCACGCAGCTTCTCGGCGAGCGCGGCACACTCGAAGCCATTCGTCAGCTTCAAGGTTATGAAGCCCCCGCGAATACCTGGGAACGCCAAATATTCAAGCGCCGCATCGCCGATTTTGATCCTACGACTCTGGACCAGCTTTGCTTGACGGGCGCCGTAGGCTGGGGACGCCTCTCTCCGCATCCGGCGACGCTAGAAGCCGTCTCCGACGCGAAACGCCGTGTCATCCCCACGAGCGTCGCTCCCATCACTCTCTTCGTGCGCGAAGACGCGGAGTGGATGATCCCGCGCCGGGAAGCCGGCGAAGCCGAAATCATAGGCCTCGGCGCCGATGCTGCTGCCATCCTCCAGTTTTTGCGACAGCGGGGCGCTTCGTTCTTCGCGGACATCGTGCGCGGCGTCGGTAAATTAAAGTCGGAAGTAGAATCTGCACTCTGGGAACTCGTCGCTGCCGGTCTGCTCACAGCGGACGGTTTCGACAATTTGCGGGCGCTGATCGATCCCAAGCGCCGCTCCGGGCAGGGAATCGGACGAACCTCGCGTCCACGTCACAGCGCAGGCCGTTGGTCGCTGCTCTTTTCCGGCGACGCCCACGATCGTACGCGCGCCCTCCAAGCCACGTGCTGGATGCTTCTGCGCCGTTATGGAATCGTCTTCCGAGAACTCCTCACGCGCGAAACCAATCTCCCAAAGTGGCGCGAACTACTAATCACTCTCCGCCGCCTCGAAGATCGCGGCGAAGTTCGTAGCGGCCGTTTTGTAAGCGGCTTCCTCGGAGAGCAATTTGCTCTCAGCATGGCCGTCGACTCGTTGCGTGCCCAGCGCAATCAGCAGCCCACCGGCGAACTCATTACCATTTCCGCTGCCGACCCTCTGAATCTCGTTGGTATCGTTGTTCCAGGCGAACGCATTGCCGCTAACTCCGGCAAGCCGGTCGCATTTCGCGACGGCTTGGCTGTCGATCCGGCTGAACATGCAACCGTTATTCGAATGCCCCTCGCCCTCTGAGATTTGCCGCGCGCTTCCTGGGTATTCCGCAGAGCAAAGGTTTAGTTCCTACCATTGCTCTCAGCCCCGACTCCATCCCAGCGGCAAGAAGAGCAAGAATACGGGTTGACTCTGCCTTCCTCAGGAGGCACGATTCAATTGCTGACTCAATCCCTCCACTCCCTGGCCCTGGTTGGATTCACGTCCAATTTCTAGCTGACGGCCGCCTATGATCAGGAAAACGCTCCGGGCATTTTCCCTATTGTGTTTCAGTCTTCTCCTTACGGTTTCCGCACTCGCACAGTGCAAAACTCTTCTCTGCCAGGGCCTGCAAAACATTCTCGACGCCGCGGTCACGGACTTTCGAGAATATCGCGCGAACAGCGCCGTCGTTTCGGCCCTCTCGACCGAAGGAGCCAAGGTCCCCTGCCAAATGTCGACATGGGCGAACAATGTGCCCATGTATATCTGCTTCGCGCAAATTCCGTATGCAAGCGCGGAAAGCTGGTACGCAAACGCGCTCGCATCCCTTCGAATTCTTCAGCCAACGTGGCAGTTCAAGATTGAATCGCCAGTTGCTGACCATTTTGTCGACGCCGGCCCCCCGGATTGTTCGGTTCCGGCCACCGAGGGACCGTACGTCGGCCACTGTCCGCTCCATCTGCAAATCACAAAACAAACCGATGGGACGGCGAAGGTTTATCTTTGGATGAGCTCGCTCTCGTCGTTTTATCTGGTCAACCGCCCTCCGGGTCCTCCGCCAAAAGCGGCCCCGGCCCCGATTGCCACTGGCTGCGACGAACTGTGCCTTGGCCTTAAAAAGGCCTTTGAAGCTCGGGTGAGCGGCTTTCAAGATATTCGCATTGCCAAGCCGAGCAGCAGCGAGGATTCCGATGCCACCATCAAACTCACGGGGGCCGCAGATTGTGCTGTCAACACGGCGTTAAGGTTTCACTCCAATGAGCCTGTCGTGCAATATGTTTGCTATTGGCCAGAAGCTTCCGCTTCCGCCGCCGATACAAGATTCCGCGATCTCGTTGCGCGTCTCCAGGTCTTGGCGCCCTCAAATTGGGTAATCCGACAGGACGATCAAGCGGAGGAGCTCACTGGCGCGAAGGTCAAGGCTTGGTGTGCCGTTGCCGTTGACAACAAACAGGAAATGTGCATTTACACTTCGGGGGAATCCGTAGGCCTGCACATCCAAACGTGGAAGTAATCCACATTAATAATCACAACTATCCGCCCAGTCCGCGTCAGGTCGCACTTGAAGCAAGTAGAATTCTTCAAGCACAAGAAGACCTAGCCTGAATAATTCACGTTCTTAAAAGACGGAAAGCCTCTTTCATGGTACAAAGCCGTTGTCTAGTCGGTTTTGAGACCAATCGGAGGCTTTCGCTTGTCCGAACATACCACAACAGAGTGTTTGCTCTTCCCGGATA
>DATDHE010000259.1:0-10039 GCA_036521695.1 Candidatus Acidiferrum sp.
GTGAATTTGGGAACGGGCGAAAACGGAATGCACCCGGACTACAAAACTATATTGGCGTACCTGCAGACACGACCGGTGAAGCTGACTATTACTTCCAACGGTCACAGTGTTGGCGTCCTGGAAGATGAGGACTTACGCGCCTTCCATGACATTGAGTTTTCCCTCGATTACCCGTCTCAAGCGGAACAGGATGCGCAACGCGGCCCAGGTAACTGGGAACTGATTCATCAACAGGCCGAGCGGTGTGTGAGTCTGGGTGTGCCGGTGACGATCATCGCGGTCATGATGAAGTCAAACTATTTGAGGCTGGCGGATGTCGCACGGGTCGCGAAACGGTTTGGCGCCCCCTTGCGTGTGAACGTATATCAGGCAGTGCGGTCCGATCTGTATGCACTTACGTACGAAGAATACTGGCGAGGATTCCGCAAGCTGTTCGAGAGCACCGATGTAATCGCTATCGGCGAGCCCTTGGTGCGGGCGATGGCCGGCCTGCCGGCACTGGAAGGAGGATGCGGGGTCAGCACGGTACGGATTACGCCCCGCGCGACAACGCAGCCTTGCGTTTATTGGCCCGGCCGCGGAGAGCCATTGTCCGAGTTGATTTTGGCTGGGTCCGAGATTCTGAACTCTGCACATTTTGAGGAGGCCCGTACGCTTCCGGAAGCGTGCCGGACTTGCGAGTTTCGAGAACCATGTCACGGAGGATGCGCAGGCCGACGGCGCCTCCAAGGGGCGCTAAGGCAGCCGGACTTTTATTGTCCGATCATTCGGGGCGAGCGCCCACGGCTCGAGATCCGCATGGCCGCAAATCGCGATCTGCCCAAACTCGGCAGCTCCTGCACCACCGTCGTGATTGCCCGAGAGTCTGAGTCGTGAAGATCGACGTCGATTGACAGAACGAGCCCGCCCGTTTCCTATTGAGCGTTCATCCAAGTGTCTGACCCCGTCAGCTTGACGGCCACATTCGTAAAGAAAACTCGCACCGGTTTGCCGTCTGCCGTTCCACGATGTTCCGTTGAAAAAAGTAGAGGGCCCGCCATCTTGTAGCCCGCCCAGGTTGCTGTGAGGTTACTCGGCTTTTTGGGTCCGCCGCGATGATAGATGAATTGCACGACTCGCCCGTCCGACCCGACGTAGAGATCCCACGTGTCTCCCGGCGTGTAGCCACCAATCTCCGCAGGATATTTAACTGAGACAAGTTTCGCCGTACCTTTTCCGATCGGCAATTTTTGGTTGTCCGTCTCCACTACGTTCGCACTCGTGTCCCAGTAAATATGGAAAGGGAAGATTGCCCAATAATTATCATTTACGAAGGCCGGCTCAATCTCATCCTTCACGTTGGCAGGCGCGGTGTTGAGCTGAGAGCGGAGATACGTAACCTTGACCGGCTTGCCGTCCTTGTCTCTTCCTTCGTAGGTGACTTTTCCGGTCTTGGGCTCCCACTCCCAGGAATGAGAGATGTCCAACTTGAAGGCTGGGAGTTGTATGTTGAACGTGTAGCGAATCGCTTCAACTTGCCCATACGAATCAAGGCCATAGGTTTTGGCGAGATATTCGACAATGGGTGGGCGAGTCTGGGCCCGGGAAGTGCTCGCAAGTAGCAGTGCCCCTGAGAGCAGGCAGTAGATCATCATGGAACGGCGCAACGTTTTCATGAAGGTCCTCCTCAGTCAAACGAACGTCCTTTTGGATGGCGTGCAATGGGTCCTGGATGCAATAAATCGCACGGCGTGGTTGCGTTCACTCTACCGGGTCCGCTGAGCATTGGAGTGTAGCCGGTCGCGTGGTCCTACGCACAGCGATCATGGCAGCAGCTACGGCCACGGATCCGTATTCCAGAATCACAATCCAATCAGGAACTAACCACGGGCGCCCAACGGTCCGCAGGTGCCACACATAATAAGTAGGAAGGATGCTCAAAGTCCAGACCAGGATGGGAAGTGTTGAGGTCGACCTTAGGAACGGCAGCATCCACAGCAGGTACCACGGATAGACAACCGGCGCGCAGAAAAGCGATGCCGCCATTGGCCACGCGAACGCCCCCGCGGCCCCTTCCGCGGGCTTTTTTCTCATCCAGGTTGCGATAAGAAAGCCGACGAGCAATGCCAGTCCGGCGACGAACTGCGGAGCCGCCACTCGCTCCAGCGTTGCGAAGACCGGATCATTAAAGCGGAATCTCTGAACGTAAGTGCCAAGCGAGCCGATTGGAATCCGCCCGTGGTTAAGAAATGGTACGTAGAGAAGTGCGACCACGATTGCGGCCAGCGCGGCGTCGCGCAGCCGGACGCGCTTCCAGTAGAGCGGCAGCAGCACGATCGGGAGGAATTTCACCGCAACCGCAAGCCCAAATGATATGGCCGCGATGGCGCGCCAGCGCCTTACGATCGAGGCCGCGGAGACCAAGAGCAATAGCACGCCGACGATATCGACGTGACCACTGCCAGCCACCTCAATCGCCAGCAGAGGGTGCCAGGCATATGCCAGAACCCAGTGCTCTCCCTGGCGCGTACGACGCAAGACATCGAGCAACACAAACACAATCGCGAAATCGCAAATTACAAATGCTACTTTCAGGGCGAATGTAGACTCGTGGATGGACGTCACGGCGCGAAAGAATAGCTGCGCGCCCGCTGGATACGGGCTTGGCACCTCTGGATTGTTCAGCGTACGCGTTTCTGATGTGTGCAAGCTTGCAAGGGCACGGTCGCTCGGAACCACGACATATGGGTTATAGCCGAGCCGCTGAACGCGGCCGTCCCAAACATATCGATGAATGTCATCGTCTATACCCGGCGGCATTCGCAGGAATTGAAAATGCCACAGTGCGGAGAGAGCGAGGCCGAAAAGAATGACGTGCTTCGGAAATTCTGGCGCGGAGAAGAGCTCGCGGATGGTCAGGAGGTAGGCGAGGCCTGCAACCGCCAGAGGAATGAAGAACGGCAGTTCACCCCTGCGGCTGAAGTTTTGCGAACAGATCGTCAGCGCCACAAGCAAGATAACGGCGAGTACGTACAGTCTGTGCGAGGGTGTGAGCTTCACTCGCCTCCCAAACGATGATGAAGTTGCGCGACTACTTGCTGCCATTCGCCGAGCCAACTGGCAGTCCTTGGGGCCTTCTCAGGAGCGAATTGCAATTCGCGAGCCAGCAAAATCAAATCGTTGGCGATGTCGATGTCATAGAAGGGTTCCGTAAAACCCGTGGAGAGGTTGAGGGCCTTTGTGCGCGTGAGCAATCTGTCGAGCGCACTCCCCGTTCCCATACTATCGCTTTCGAAGAGCGTCGGGTGGGCGGCCTTGGCGCCAACCAGATAGTAGCCTCCATCGTGTGTCGGCCCGACAACTACGTCCTGCGTGGCGAGTATTTCGAACGCGCCGTGCAGAACCGACTCCGGGAGATGTGGACTGTCGCTATTGAAGGCGATGACGTGCTGGCCGGCGGCAGTGAAATATCGAAAAACAGAGGTGAGTCCCGCCGCGAGTCCTGCGCCTTTTTGCGCCACGACCTGCACTGCACTACCTAATAGGTGCGCCAATTCGTCCTGATCCGGTTCAGGACACATCACCGCGACCTCCACGTTCTTCAATGAAGTTGTCAATGCCAGGGTGTCCTCCAAAAGGCATCGATACAGCGCTGTCACTGCGGTTGAAGGAAGGCTCACCGTGAGGCGGGTCTTGACCATACCGGGCTTCGGTGCTTTCGCCATAATGACTAACGTGCGGTTTGGGTGAAAAGAACTCACCGTGGTCTGGCTAGAGGATTCCATGAGAGATGGGTCCAACGGACCTTAGGCAGGTCGCGGCGTTCCCGCCCTTCGACGTCGAAAAGAATAGCTTACGATCCGACTCAGGATGAACCATGCCGCTCCTATCGTGCCCTTCACCGTACCGCTAATTTTGGACTTTCCAATACGCGGGTAGTAGCTCACAGGGACTTCCACGATGCGAAATCCCGCGATTGCCCCTTTCACGATCATTTCCACAGCCCAGCCGTAGGTAGTCTCTTCCAGGGCGAGGGCGCGTATCACATCGGCGCGGGAAGCGCGGAACGGTCCGAGGTCGCTGACCTTCACGCCGTACAAATGCCTGATCAGGCCGGCGGCGAGGCGATTGCCGAATGCTTGGTGCCAGGGTAGCGCACCAGGAATGCTTTTGCCGCCGAGGCGCGAACCTAGCGTAATGTCTGCGCGCCCTTCGATGATCGGAGCCAGGAGAATCGGCAACTCCGAAGGGCGATCGCTGTAGTCTCCATCTAGGAAAACGACCACATCAGGATTTTGCGTTTTCGCAAGCCCTGTCAAACAAGCGCGCCCGTATCCTCGGCGAGGTTCCTGGATGACTTGCGCCCCCATTTTTCGCGCGAGGTCTGGCGTTCCGTCAGTCGAATTGCTGTCGACAACGATCACCTCCGTGGCGAGATCAGAAGGCAAATCGGCAAGAACACGGCCAATGGCCTGTGCTTCGTTATGGGTAGGAATGATGACCGATACTCGCACGCAGATTCCCTCATCACCACCACTGGGACGCGGGACTACGCCGTGCCAGCAACGCGTCGATGCCCCAGGCACGACCTGCGCGTCCCACCGCGAGTCCGAGCGATGCGAGCACCGGAACCAGTAGTTCCCAGATCCAAGAAATACCCAGCTCTGTGACCCAAAGGCTACCGAGGAACAGAAAAGCTACAAGGGCAACCGGACGAGTGAGCAGGCCAACAGCGAGCAGGATTCCCACGGAGAGCTCCATCGCAGCTTGCCCGGGCGCGACCATGGCCGCATGACTCGACATAAACCCGAGAACCATCTTCCATACGGCCGGCGCGTGACTGTTCTTGATGTAGTAATTGATCACCCCCGCGTAGCCCGCCGGGGTGTAGGCGCCCTTTTCCAGATTCTCGAAGAAGACCCACACGAACATCGTACCGATTGTTATGCGAACCAATGCCAAGCCCTTCGCCGCCTCGGATTGGCCGGCGCAGCTGACCGTCGCATTTTGTGCTTGAGTTACGTTGGTCATCATTTTATGCCTCTGCGCAATAGATTTCACTCGCGACTAGAGGCGCAATCTTAAACTATCGGGCCTGTCTGTGCCAGATGGATGCGACAGATGGATGCGAACGGGACAACTAAGTGACAGCCAGGCTCAGCCGTAGAACGATTATGAAAACGCACACATCTCGGGTAGCCAGCATCATAAATCGATAATCATCTCTTCAGTGCCGACTAAACCAACTCGAAGATGAGTCGTAGATGCTGAGTCGTCCACATCAAGAGGCCCGTGCCGCATCACACCGTGGCGAATGTCAACGTGGGTCCCACCATTCCCAAACTCGAGTTCCCGCTAGTGAAAGAATGAGAGTTTCATCTTGTGGCACCATCTTCTAAAATCCGGCAACAGCAATTTCTTCCTGAGCATAGCGGTATTACCGACAACGCACTCCTGGGAAGTTAACTATTGCAAGCTGCTAGCACCTGCTGCGCCGCTTGCCCAAAAACCCTTCCTTACCGTTACCCGCAAATAGCTGATCCTATTGAATTGAGGTTTGCGAATGTCGCGGCCCACAAACAGATGATTTTGCTGACTCGAAAGTGGTTGCGGTTGCAGCGGGCGTACGGCGAGACGGGAGGAGGAATAGAACTTTAGAGGACGAGTCGCGGCGCATATCGATGCCTAGTCCTGCATCTCAGCTTGTCGGCGGGTGTCTTAATTCAATTGTGGCAGGACTCCGAGAGGCACCAGAGGTTGACCGGCTAATGCGGATTCTTTCCCGTGAATAGAGCCAGGCGCTCGGGTGCGATATGGTCGACGGGGCCACGATTGCGCTTGGCCCACTGGCGCTCTATGATGTCCCAGCCCAGAAAATTAAGAAGAGGTGAAGTTTGATTAAGCGAATAATTTCCTCCCTGATGGCGGTAGTCTTGATCGCTCTGCCACTCTCCGCGGCGGAAGACAAGAAAGAAACCGACCGGCTCGAGAACTGCGGTACCGTCATGAAGGAGATTATGGATATCCCCGATGACATCCCTCAGGATCTCATCGACAAAGCCGAATGCGTCATCATCTATCCCTCGGTTTTGAAAGCCGCCTTTGTCGTGGGCGGCAGCTACGGCCGCGGAGCCATGACTTGCCGTACGGGTGAACACTACACCGGCCCTTGGAGTGCACCCTCCATGATGGCTCTTGAAGGCGGTAGTATCGGCCTCCAGATCGGCGGGCAAGCCACCGATTTTGTCCTCCTGGTAATGAATCCGCGGGGAGCGCGCGCCATTCTCAAGAGCAAGGTAAAGCTCGGTGCGGACGCATCCGTTGCCGCCGGTCCCAAGGGCCGAACAGCCAGCGCCGAATCAGACGCCACGCTGCGCGCCGAGGTCCTCAGCTATTCGCGGTCGCGAGGCCTATTTGCAGGCATCTCTCTCGAAGGCTCAACCGTTCGTCCCGACGATGATGCCAACGAGCGCGTCTACGGACAAAATGTGTCAGCGGAAGCCATCATTTTCAAGGGTGCCGTCGCAGTCCCGTCTGCCGCGCAGAAACTCGTTGCCTTTCTCAACCGGAAATCGCCAAAGAATACTTCCGACCCCAACTCCTTGAAAGAGTAATCCCAGCTATCTCGCATTTCGCTGAACACACCGGTTACATCCGCGGTGTTGTCGCGCCCAACGAAGTGTGCCGAGATGACCCGTCGCCCGGCGATCCGATATTGCGGTTCGAGCCAGTCAGGACCCTTGAAGTGAATCCGGCTCGCTCACGCGACGCAAAAGGAACGCGCCGCGCCCTAACGGAAGGGCCGGCGTCGCCCAGGCGCAAGCGGATCTGTGCGCAGCAGATCCTGCTGTGTTTCCCGCCGGCGAATGAGCTTGTTCCGCGTCCCTTCGACCAAGACTTCGCTCGGACGAGTGCGCGCATTGTAGTTGGAGGCCTGCGTCATTCCATAGGCCCCGGCGGCCCAGATGGCGAGAACGTCGCCCGGTTTTACCTCGCCGAGTGGCCAGTCGTGGAGCAGACAATCACCCGTTTCGCAGACGGGGCCGACAATATCCACGCGCTCCGCTGAACGCTTCTCGCCGTCAGATTCACGGGCGATCCGCGTTATGGGATGCACGGCGCCGTAGAGCGCAGGCCGCAGCAGATCGTTCATCGCCACGTCGACGACCACAAATGTCTTCCCCCGATTTCGCTTTGTATAGATCACCTTAGCCAGCAAAATCCCGGCGCTCGCAATGATCGAGCGTCCCGGCTCGAGCAAGAGGTGCAACCCAAGCGGCTGAGCTAGGCTAGCGACCATCCGTGCATATTCAACGCGCGATGAATTCTTCTCGGTCGTGTAGCGCACACCCAGCCCGCCGCCCAAGTCCAAATATTCCAACTGAATTCCTGCCCGCTCCAATTCCGATATATAACCTGCGATCCGGCGAAACGCGCGGCGAAAAGGGTCGAGCGAAACGATCTGCGAACCGATGTGCGCGCTGATTCCCTTCCATCCCAAATGTTTGGAATCTTTGTGGGCGAGATAGAGACGCCGAGCCTCCGGCCAATCAAGGCCAAACTTATGCGTATGGCTTCCGGTCGCAATGTGCGGATGCCCGCCCGCGGTGACATCCGGATTCACGCGAACAGCAACAGAAGGAATTTTTCCGCCGCGCCCTGCATTGCGTTCCGATTCTTCCAGCAGAACTTCCAACTCCGCTTCGGACTCGATGTTGAACAGCAGAATTCCGCTGTTGCCACGAGCGTTCCGGCCGGAGCGTGCAAAAGGCGAATATCGCAACGCGCAGCGTATCTCGTATCGCGTCTTGCCCACGCCCGAAAAGACGATGCGGTCGCCGCGAACTCCGAGGTGCCCTAAATGTTCAAGCTCTCCCCCCGAAACAATGTCAAAGCCGCTTCCCTTCTTTGCCAGATGTTGCAAGATAGAAAGATTCCCGTTGGACTTTACTGCGAAACAAATCGTGTGTGGAACCTTGCCGAGACCGCAGTCGAACTCACGGTAAGCATCCGTGATAGCCGCGCGGCTGTACAGATAAGTAGGAGTGCCAAATGAAGCGGCTGCAGCGACAAGGTCGACGCCTTCACAAAAAACGTGCTCGACGCCCTTATCGAGTGGCGACTTTTTCCACTCAAAGTGCGGCGTGAATTCAGCCGGGTCGACGAACATAACTTTTCCACTCGGATTGGCTGAGTTCGTGCTCATCGCACTTTCAACACGACGAGCGTCCGGTCATCCGCCAACGGCGCGCTCTGCGCGAACCAATCCACCTCGCGCAAAATCAGATCGGCCATCTCCGTGGCGCTCACTTCATGCTGCTGCTCAATGAGCGAGCGCAGCTTCTCTGTTCCAAAAAACTGTCCCTCGCTATTGCTTGTCTCCGCGATTCCGTCGGAGTGAAACACCAGAATATCGCCAGGGCTGAGCGACACGCCCCACTCGTCGTAGCCGACTTCTTCAAAAATTCCCAGCGGAAATCCAGTGAGCGCGATCTTGTCGCACCGCCGGTCCTTATAGAGCAGTGGCTGCGACTGCCCCGCGTTCGCAACACGCAGTTTGCTTCGCCCTCTCTGCCACGTCGCGAAGCACGCCGTCATGAACCTGCCCTCGATACGCCGCTCGCCGACGATTTGGTTCATTTGCTTGAGCATTTCTGCGGGCTGAAGTTTTTGCGGTGCAAGACTTCGCATAATGCCGATGGCCACCGCGCCATAAAGCGCCGCCGCAGTTCCTTTCCCGCTTACGTCGCCGAGTGCAATGCCCAGCTGTTGCGGACCATAGCGCAGAAATTCGTACAAATCGCCGCATACTTCGCGCGCAGAAAGATATCTTGCCGCAATATCCAAACCGAAATCTTCGGTAGGCACGGGACGCAGAAGCGCACCTTGAATGCGCTTCGCAGCCTGCAGATCGCGCTCCAGACGCGCCTCGTCGCGAGCCACCTGCTCGTATAGTCTCGCGTTTTCCAGCGAGACAGCAAGGTTAGCCGCTAGAATCGACAATGTCTGTACGTGGTCCTCGGTAAAGTAATTCAGCTGCGGGCTCTCGAGGTCCAGCACTCCGATGACCTTCCCCTTGTGCATCATCGGAATGGCCAACTCCGACCGCGTCTCCGGATTCACCATCACGTAGCGTGGGTCGACCGTCACATCCGGAACGACCACCGGCTCTTTCAAAGTTGCTGCCGCTCCGACGATGCCTTCGCTCACAGCTACGCGCATCTTTCCCTGGACGCGCTGCCCGTGTTTCACATCGAGGCGATGCCGAAACACTTTCTGCGTCTCGTCGTACAGCATGAGGCTCAGTATCTGATAATCGATCACACGCTTGATTTGCTCGGCGGCGCGCCGCAACAATTCTTCCACGTCGAGGATAGAACTCGTCTCTCGTCCCACTTCATTCAGCAGCAGCAAGGTTTCTGCTTGCGCACGCACGCGTTGGAACAAGCGCGCATTATCGATGGCTACCGCCAAACGGCTGGCGAGCAGCGTGAGGATGCTCTGCTGCTCACGCGTGAAATAGTCCAGGTGCCTGCTTTGAATATCAAGCACTCCCACGCATTTCCCCTGCAGCATCAGGGGGACTGCGAGTTCAGACCGCACGCTTTCAATCGCGTTGATGTATCGCGGATCCTTCGAAGTGTCGCTCACGCGCACGGGGTGCCCCGTGGCCGCCGCTGTCCCTGTAATCCCTTGCCCGATCGGAACGCGCAGATTTTCGGCAAGCTCCGGCGGATACCCGATGGAAAAACGGTGTTTCAAGTACGCGCCATCTCCCTCAACCATCAGCACGCCAAAGATTTCATAGTCGATGTGCCTTTTAATGAGGGCTGCGGTTCGCGCTAGCACCTCGTCCAGGTCGAGCGAAGCGTTGACCTCTTCGCCGATCTCGGCAAGCGTACTTAAAACCTCGGTGGAAACCTCCGCCTTTTGTGTTGCCGTCGTTTCGGTGCCCGTTGCCTCCGTATGTTCGTTCGTGGGATTCATGAACTCCAATCATTATAGCAGCCAGCCGCGGAGCGTCTGTGGATCGTCTTTCTTAGAAACCATTCTAGTAAGT
>DATDHE010000260.1:0-11878 GCA_036521695.1 Candidatus Acidiferrum sp.
CCCGCGATAATTTCTGAAGGCCTCCTAGAAAGATTCGGCGTGATTGAGCGTCTAGCTACTTTCCGGCGCAAAATAGGATTGCAATATAGTAGATTAGCCGGGATTCTCATCTGACTGTTCGACCGAAATGTCCTTCATCACATCGGGAGGGACCTGCTCTATTTTTCCGTCGTCATTTTTATTTTCTTCGCTCTGCTGCGCTGGTCCCTTGAAAGCGCGCTTGCTCGTTGCGAACGCTGGCAAATCCGCGGCGTTGGGGACACGGCAGTACTGCCGTTGGTTTTGTTTTTCGGTTCGGTGTTTGCTTTCGTGTACACGCTTTTTATCAACACGCACATCCGCACGAACGAATATGAAGCGGACATGTACGGGCTGAACGCCAGCCGGCAGCCAGATGGATTCGCACGAGCTGCGATCCATCTGGGCGAGTATCGCAAGATGAGCCCGGGCCCTTTCGAGGAATGGGTCTTCGTCGACCACCAAGCGGGCGGAATCGCATTAGGGCCGCCATGCGCTGGAAAGCTGAAAATTTGTCGTTGTTTGTTCCCAAGGCCGCACAATAGTGGCTAGTAGTGGCCCGAGCTCTAGGGCGGAGTCACCAAGATCCATTTGACCGGGATGGATTACTCGATCACAAGTAGAAAACGCCGCGATGGTCACCCGCGATCTTTGTTGTTCGGGGCGAACTCTTTCGAGTGAAATTCGGCTAGAATTTGCTTATGGCGGCCACGGCCATCCCGGTTGAGACAATTCCGTCGATTGATCCTGCCACTGGCAAAATCCTTGGACAGTTTGAGAAGACCCCGCCGGCGGCGCTGCAGGAAATTCTGGCACGGGCGCGCGCGGCACAACCAACGTGGTCCGTGGTGCCGATCGAAAAGCGCTGCGCGCAACTGCGCGTGTTGCGCGAATGCACGATGGCATCGCGAGATGCTCTGGCCGATACAGTTGTCGCGGAGTCCGGCAAGCCGCGCGTTGAAGCTCTGTTCGCAGATCTCTTTGTTGCGCTCGACACGGCGCAGTATTATGCGAAATGGGGCGAGCGACTTCTGCGGTCTGAACGCGTGCCGCACCATAGCAGCGCGGGTAAAACAAAGGCCGGTCGTTTGATTTACGACCCCATGGGTGTGATCGGCATCATCAGTTCGTGGAACTATCCCCTTGCCATTCCGCTGAGCCAAATCATTCCGGCCGTGGTTGCAGGCAATGCCGTCGTTTGCAAAACGAGTGATTTCACTCCGCATTGCGGCGCACTGATCGAAAAACTCTTCGCAGAAGCGGGTTTCCCGAAAAACCTCGTGACGGTCATTCAAGGTGGCGGGGAAGTGGGGCAGGCCCTGATCGATGCCACTCCGGACAAAGTCATGTTTACCGGAAGCGTGGCCACGGGCCGCCGTGTCGCCGAGACTTGCGCCAAGAAACTGATTCCGAGCGTGCTTGAGCTGGGCGGCAAAGACGCGATGATTGTGCTCGCGGACGCGAATGTGGATGTTGCCGCGAGCGCTGCGGTTTGGGGCAGCTACACGAATTGCGGACAGGTGTGCCTGTCCGTCGAGCGTCTTTTCTTGGAAGAGGCCATCGAGGAAAAATTTCTGGCGCTTTGCGTCGAGAAAACAAAAAAGCTGCGTCTCGGTCCCGGATGCGATCCGGCGACGGATGTTGGGCCGCTGATTCGCCCGCAGCATGTGCAGCGCATGAGCGATTTGGTGAACGACGCTGTGGCGCGTGGCGCTCGCGTGCTGTGCGGTGGCAAACCACGTCCCGACATTGGTGCGAACTTTTTTGGGCCGACCGTAATTGCCGGCGTGGATTCTTCGATGAAGCTTTTTCAGGAAGAAACGTTCGGCCCCATACTCGCCGTTCAATCGGTTAAAGACGTCGATGAAGCCGTAGCGCGCGCGAACGATTCGACCTTTGCGCTAGCTGCCAGCGTGTGGACCGGAGATGCGAAGCGGGGCCAAGCCGTTGCCGCACGGTTGCGCGCCGGTGCGGTCATGGTCAACGACACGATCAGCTATTTCGGCATCGCGGAGGCCCCGCACGGAGGCTGCGGCGCAAGCGGTTGGGGACGCACGCATGGCAAAGCGGGCTTGCTCGAAATGGTGCAAACCAAATACATCGACGTGGACCGTTTGCCGGGCCGCGAAAAGCCGTGGTGGTATCGTTATGGTGCCGATCTCGAACGCGCCACAGACGGGTTTCTGAAATTTGAGTTTGGCGGGGGACTCGCCGCAAAGTTGCGGAACGTTCGCGGCGCACTTAAGACGATGTTCCGAGATCACGGTTTTTAGTTTCGAGGCGACGGCAGTCACAGCGCGAGCTGAACGCGCATCAGAAGAGAGTGGGAAGGCTAGGCCGATGCAACAAAACGAATGGATTTATGACTGGAACGTGGCCGCAGCGCCGCTCATCGCGCCGGGCACGCGCGTCCTGCTGAACGATGAAACGTTGCGCGACGGCCTGCAAAATCCGAGCGTGCACGATCCCGGTATCGAAGAAAAAATCGAAATTTTGCACTTGATGGAAGCGCTGGGCATCGATTCGCTGAATATCGGATTGCCCGGGGCGGGGGCGCGCGCCGTCGAGCACACTGAAGCGCTGGCTCGCGAAATCGTTACCAAGCGGATGAAGATCAAAGCCAACTGCGCCGCGCGAACCATCGAGGCCGACATTCGCCCTATCGCGGAAA
Source organism: Candidatus Acidiferrum sp. (assembly GCA_036521695.1). Classification (GTDB taxonomy): domain Bacteria; phylum Acidobacteriota; class Terriglobia; order Acidiferrales; family UBA7541; genus Acidiferrum. Next base: position 2,690 of record DATDHE010000260.1, read on the forward strand.
TCTCTCAGCGCGTGGGAATGGCGATTGAAGCCGCCACCTTTTTGGGATCGAGCCCCATCCGTCGGCTCGTTGAAGACTGGACCGTCGATCACCTCGAGCGAACCACGGAAAAGGCAGTAAAGTTCGCGGTCGAGCACGGCCTTCCGTCCATGTACGTTACGGAAGACACGATTCGCACCGACCCTGACACCGTGAAGCGTCTTTACGCCACCGCGATTCGCAGTGGCGCGCGGTCCATCGTGTTGTGCGACACCGTGGGCCACGCCACTCCTAATGGCGCGTACAACCTGGTGAAATTTGTGATCGAAGAAATCGTGAAACCCAGCGGAGAAAAAATCCGCGTCGACTGGCATGGCCATAACGATCGCGGCTTGGCCATTGCGAATTCGCTGGCGGCGATTGCAGCGGGTGCGGATCAAGTACACGCCGCCGCGAATTCGCTTGGTGAACGCGTCGGCAACACGCCGATGGAATTGATGTTGGTGAATCTGCGCCTGATGGGTGTCATCCACCAGGACTTGTCGCGGCTAAGAGAGTATTGCGAAAAGGTCGCCAAAGGCACGCACACAGTTATTCCGCCGAACTATCCTGTCATTGGCCGCGATGCGTTCCGCACAGCAACGGGCGTTCACGCCGCCGCGATCATCAAAGCGTTTCACAAAGGAAACGAGTCGCTCGCCGATTCCGTCTATAGCGGGGTGCCCTCGCATCTTTTTGGACTCGAACAGGTGATCGAAATCGGCCCCATGAGCGGCAAGTCCAACGTGCTCTTCTGGCTCGAGCGCCACAAAATTCCAGCCGACGACACCCTCGTCAATCGCATCTTCGATGCCGCGAAGCAATCGGCTCGACTGCTTACCGACGAGGAAATCTCGGCACTCTGCTCCGAGGCCACACGGCATTGATCATCGCAACAGCGCGGAGCAGGACAGTGAAACGCGTCCTTGTTTGGGTTATCCTCTTCGCTATGCCGGTTCGCTCTTCTCTTGCCCGACACGCCACTCGTTCCGCTTCCTCCGTCCAGCTTGGTGAAAACGCGCAGGTTCGCGCGGCACTGGCATGGTTCGCGCCCAATCTAAATTGGATCAATGAGCAGCAGGCGCGCCTCACCGAAATTCCCGCGCCTCCCTTTCAGGAGAGCCAGCGCGGGGCGGCCTTCAAAGCGTTGCTGTCCTCGGCCGGTCTAAACGTCCAGGTCGATGCCATCGGCAATGTCATCGGAGAACTCCGTGGCGTGAACGAAAAAGAAATCGTCGTGCTCTGCGCACACTTAGACACAGTTTTTCCCGCGGGAACGGGCGTCAAAGTCCGTCACGAAGGCAGCCGCATGCTCGCGCCGGGAATCTCAGATAACGGCACCGGCCTCGCCGCGCTTGCGGCCATCGCGCGCGCTATCCACGAAACGCAAATCAAGCCGCAGCGCACCATCCTGTTCGTTGCCGACGTCGGCGAAGAAGGCGAAGGCAATCTCCGCGGCATGCGCGCGCTGGTCGATACCTACCACAGTCGGCTTAAAGCCGTAATCGTGCTCGACGGCGCGAGTACGGATCACGTGACGACGATAGCGCTGGCCTCGCGCAGGCTTGAAGTGGTGATTAACGGTCCCGGCGGCCATAGCTGGTCGGACTTTGGCATGCCCAATCCGATCAACGCACTGGTTCGCGGCTCTGTTCGCTTCATCAACACCAAAGTTCCCGCATCGCCGCGCACCACGTTTAATCTCGGACAAATTGAAGGCGGTACTTCCATAAATTCCATTCCCTACGAAGCCCGCCTTAAGGTGGACGTGCGTTCGGAAAGCGAAAGCGAACTGACGCGACTCGAATCCGCTTTGCGCGAGTGTATGGCCGCAGGCGTTCGCGACGAAATGGAATCCTCCCGCGACCGCTCGAAGGGCAAGCTCGAATGGAAGGTCGAGCTCCTTGGAAGCCGCCCTGGTGGCGAATTGGCGGCACAGTCTCCGCTTCTCGCGGCATTGCGCGCGGCGGATGCTATCGTGGAAAACGAGTCACGGATCGAGCGTTCTTCCACCGATGCAAATATCCCTCTCTCGCAGGGCATCGACGCGATTTCCATCGGCGCCGGTGGCAATGGCGGTGGCGCGCACTCGCTCCAGGAATGGTATGACCCAGCGGGCCGCGAAATGGGATTGAAACGCGCCCTGCTCACGCTGCTTGGAATGGCAGACGTGGCGCCGGAGAAAACGAGATGAAGATTCGCCGAACGAGCCTGCTTTATCTAGCTGGAATTGTGCTCTTGAGTTTTTGCGCGGGAGTATTTGTTCTGCGCGCAAAGGCGCAAGCGGTCCAGAGCGAGTCGCACACCGTCGTTTATCTGCACGGACGGATTTATACGAATGATCCGGCGCAGCCGTGGGCCGACGCCATGGCCATTCGCGACGGCAAGATTCGCTGTGTTGGCAAAATCGATTTCGTTCTTCTCGAATGTAGCGGAAACGATCCCAGCGCAGAGACCATCCAGCTCAAGGGCAAATTCGTCATGCCCGGGTTCAACGACGCCCACGTGCACCTCGGCAGCGCGGGTGCGGATATGCTCTCGGTACGGCTGAATGGTGTCGCTAGCATTGAGGAGCTGCAGAAGCGTATAGCCGATGCCGTTGCGCAGCACAAAGAGGGCGAGTGGATCACCGGCAGCGGTTGGGATCACACGCTCTGGGTCGATAAGAAATTCCCCAACAAACAGGAACTGGATGCGGTCGCCCCAAAGAATCCCGTTTTTCTTATACACGTGTCGGGTCATGTGGCGGTGGCCAATTCACTCGCGCTACGGCACGGCGAAATTCAGAAGGACACACCAAACCCACCCGGCGGCATGATCGAGCGCGACGCGGATGGCGCAGCCACCGGCATGCTCGAAGAAGATTCCGCGATGAGCCTCGTTTCCGCCAGAATTCCCGACCTGAAATCCGACCAGCGTCGCCGCGGCATTCAGATGGTGCTCGCCGATGCCGCCAAGAATGGCGTGACCTCGGCGCAGGATTTTTCGGATTGGGCGGATTTTCTTGCTTATGTGCAATTGAAGGAAGAAGGGAAGCTCACGCTACGCATCACCGAATGGCTGCCGTTTCTTCAGCCCATGGACCAATTGTTGAACATGCGCGCGCAGGGTGGCACGAGCGATCCTTGGCTAAGGACTGGTGCGCTCAAAGGCTTTACCGATGGCGCGCTCGGCTCACGCACCGCCGCCATGCTCGCGCCCTATTCGGATGATCCCTCTACAGGTGGAATCCTGACGAACGATCCCGACAAGCTTCGCGCCATGGCCATCGAGCGCGACAGAGCCGGCTTCCAAATTAATTTTCACGCTATCGGTGACCGCGCCAACCGCGTGGCTCTCGACGTATTCGAAGCTGTCGCGAAAGCCAACGGTCCGCGCGACCGCCGCGACCGTATCGAGCACGCGCAAGTCCTGGCCCCGGAAGATTTGCCGCGTTTTGCCCAGCTCAATGTGATTGCTTCGATGCAGCCGTCGCACGAGACCACCGACATGCGCTGGGCCGGCCAACGCCTGGGTCCCGACCGCTCCAAAGGCGCCTACGCTTGGGCTTCTTTGCTAAAGAGCGGAGCGCGTCTCGCCTTCGGCACCGATTACGACGTCGAGCCCATCAACCCCATGCGCGGACTTTATGCTTGCGTGACGCGCGAGCTGCCGGATGGCGAGCCTGCAGGTGGATGGGAGCCTCAGGAGAAAATTTCGCTGGAAGATTGCATCCGTGCCTACACCTTCGGTTCCGCTTACGCGCAATTCGAGGAAGGAAAGAAGGGCGAACTGAAAGTCGGAGAGTACGCGGACTTCATCGTTCTTTCGAACGACCTCACCAAAATTCCGCCGGCGCAGTACACGAAAGTGACTGTCCTTCAAACAGTCGTCGGGGGCCGGACCGTGTATTCGGGAAACTAGTCAGCATTTCTCCATCGCCTGTTTGTTCTGTTCTCCGTTCTGTGAAAAAAAGTGCGTCCACTTATGGTTCACGCACTTCCAGAATCTGATCACCCTTTACATCGTGGAGTTGCTGCACCCGTCCGCTCGGCCAATGAATCTCAATGAGCTTGGCAATCGCTTCCTTGCCCAGGCCAAACCGTACTATGGGCTCGCTCGAAGAGGCGTAACCCACACTTGTCGTGCAATGGTTGAATAGCTTGCGTCCGCTCGGCAGTGTAACTTCAATCCGCGCGCCAATCCCGTCCCGATTGCTCTTTGTGCCTCTCAGTTTCAGCCCCAGCCAATGCCCGCTACTCGCAGTCACGTTGCGGAAGAGCCGCGCTGGTCCGTTCACATTGGAGACTACCGCGTCCACTCGCCCATCGTTGTCGAAATCTGCAAACGCTACTCCACGATATTGGCCAGGGACCTGAAAATCTGCCCCGGCGGTTTTCGATACATCCTCGAATTGTCCATTCCCTTGGTTTCGAAACACGGAATTCGGCAGCTCCGGCGCCGTGCCCAGCGACTCTTCAAGCGCCGGAAAATGCGCATTCGCTGTGAACACATCCTTGAAGCCGTCGTTATCAAAATCGTACAAGCCAATTCCCCAACCCGTCAGCGCTCGAGTGGCAACCGCGAGCCCAGACCCTGCCGTCACGTCCTCGAATACCGGAGCCTTCCCCGTGTTTCGAAAAAGCGGGAACGTGTTGTTGATCATGGCAGTAAAGATCAGATCAGGCCGTCCGTCATTATCAAAGTCTCGAAAATCCGCCCCCATGCTGGCGACAGGCCGCCCATTGTCGTCCAGGGCCACGCCCGCCAGCATCGCCACTTCTTCGAATTTCCCGTGTCCCAGGTTGTGAAACAGAAAATTTGGCACGCTATCGTTCGCTACAAATATGTCCATCAACCCGTCGCCGTCATAGTCCCCGATCGCCACGCCCATCCCTTTGCCAAATCGCGCCCCGATTCCCGAACTCTCCGTTATGTCCGTAAACGTCCCGTCATGGTTGTTCCGGAAAAGTTGGTTATGACTGTCGTGGTACGCGCCCGGATGACAGTACAGCGGTTTCTGCGCCGTCCCGCACTTGGGCTCGACCTTCGGATCCCACTGCACGTAATTGCTAACCACCAGGTCCAGCCAACCGTCGTTATCCACATCCACCCACGCCGCGGCGACAGACCACAACTTCCCGTAGTGCGGATCGACTCCTCCCAGATGCACTTTCTCGGTCACGTCTTCAAACGTGCCATCTCCACGGTTGTGATACAAGATGTTCCGATTCACCCCCGCGACAAAAATATCCGGATACCCGTCATTGTCGTAGTCCGCCACCGCCACGCCCATCGAATACCCGTCTCCCGCCACCCCCGCTTTTTCCGTAACGTCCGTGAACGTTCCATCGCAATTGTTGCGGTACAACCGGTTGAAGTACTGCGGGCCCGTTTTCTTGAGCGAAGGCATCGCTGCGCCGTTCGTAAAGAAAATGTCCATGCAGCCGTCATTGTTATAGTCCAGGACGGCAACGCCTCCGAGCATCAGCTCAGGCTGATGGAATTCCCCCACCGCGCCATTGTGCACCTCGAAGTTCAGGCCAGCCTTTTTCGCTACATCTTCGAACCGAATTTGCGCTCGTGCGCTCGCCCCCGCCGCTGCCAGCAGCACGATCAATGCGAAGCTCTTTGTCGTTGGTAGTTTCGTAGCCATTCTGCTTGCTCCGCCGCCTCCTTACTCCGGCCTTGCAGCTGGTAAATTCGCAGCAGCAGGTTGTGTGCTTCGGGAAATTGTGGCAGCAGTAGAATGGCTTCCTCCGCCGCGCTCGCCGCTTCGTCTGTACGATGCAGCTGCAGCAGTACCTTCGCTCTCCAGAAGTGGGCTCTCGGAGGCTTCGGGTCTCCCGCGAGTACTCCATCCACCCGCTTCAGCGCCTCCTCCGCGCGCCCCGTTTCGTAAAGCAACTCCACAAATGCCACCTGCAAGTCCACATCCTGTCGGCCCTCCGGCCGTTCGGAGAGCATTCGCATCGCCGCTTCCGCCTCGCTCGTGCGTCCTAGCTTCTCGAGGCAAATCGCCTCATAAATGTCCGCTTTCATTGCCCACTCCGACTGTGGCGCGAGTCTCAGCGCCTCTTCTAACTCCTTCACTGCCGCGCCGTATTCCTCGCTTTGATACAAGACTTGCCCGTTCAGGAATTTCGCGTGGCCCTCAGCCCTGCCCCCGTTCGAAGTTCCACGCCCTGGCTGTGTTTCCTCGGGGCTCGGTTCTTTCGCTGCAATCTCCGCGAGCAATCTCTGCGCAGCGTCATACTGCCGGTCATCACGCGGAATCGCGTTCAGAATCTGCCGCGCGGATGAGAAGTCGCCTTCTTCCGCCACAGACCGGCCTAAGTAGTATTGCGCCTGAATCGTAGGATCAAGCTTCAGTGTCGCTCGAAAAGCGCTCACCGCTCTTGCCATGTCGCCCGACAAAAACGAAAATTTCCCCGCCGCCAGTTGCTGTTGTGCGTCGTCAGAGTCCAGTTCAGCGCGCGCATGGTATAGCTCTTTAGCGCGTTCATACCTTTCCCCGTCTTCGCCCGGAAAGGGCCGCACTCCCATCGCCACCATCGCGATCGCCGCGTTCATCCGTACTGTCCGTATCGGGTCCTTAAGCAACGTCACCAGTTGCGTTGCCAATCCTTCTCGCTGGGCCGCGCTAGGCTGTATTGTCGTCGCCGCTGTTGCGCGCACCAGTGGTTCGGGATCTGCGATGGCTTGCAGCAACGCGTCATACGCCGAAGGATCGTTTGAGAAGCTCCCCAGGTAACCCGCCGCATTAGCCCTTATCAATGGCCCGCCCGATGGGTCTGCCAGCAGCTTCAGCAATTCAGGAATCGCTGCCGCGTCGCCTTGCCTCGCCTGTGTGAAGGCATCCGCACGGCTAACGAGTTTCTGCCGCGTCTTGTCTCCATACCATGCGTTCATCTGCCGCAATGTCCATTCCGCGTCTTTGTCGCGGTGGCAAACATGGCACGCATTAGGTATCTCATGCCGCATAGTATTTTCCGGCAAGGGTATGCTTATCGAGTGATCCCGCATGCGCGCCTTCAGGCTGATCACCGTGGCGGGCATGTGGCATTCAATGCAGAGGCTGCCGGTACTCTTCGCTGCATGATGAGTGTGCGCGGAAATGTTCGCTGCGGTTTTCGCGTGGCAGCTCGTGCAAAGTGCATTGTTGATCGATCGCAGCCGCGCATCTTGGTCGACATCAGAGCTGTGCGGACGCGTATGGCAGGTGGCGCAGGTCGCCCCTCCCTTCAGAAAGCATTGGCTTTGCCACAATCCAAACGCTTCATTCGCTAACTGGCGCGGCCGCCCGTCGGCCCAATACGCCGAGTCCGGTGACGATGGCAAGCGGTATTCCATTACTGGCGTAAAGTAATCGTAATAATTCGCGCCCGCTTTGAAATTATCCGCATAAATATCGCGAAGTGAGTGGCACTGCGCGCAAATTGTGGTGCTGCCTGCCGGGTCCAGTCGTGCCGGGTTAACAATCGCTTCTTTTATCTGTGCGTGCATGGCTGCGTCTATCGCCTTTGCGCCCGTCGCTTTGGCGATGTGTTCTCCTCCCGGTCCGTGGCAGCTCTCGCAATTGATCCCCAAATCTTGCCACGTCGTCTGATAGCGCAGCTTCTGCAGGTCGAAATTTTTTTGTCCCCTGCTCACATGGCACGAGTAGCAGCTCTTGTTCCAGACCTGGATCGGATCTCCCTGCCACTCTTCCGGATTCCCGATATCAAGATCAAGCGTCCACTTTTTCCGCGTGATATCCCACGTCGGAGGGAGCACAAGGATCCGTCCATCCGCCAGCGTAGTAAGGTAATGCTGAAATCGCCGTTCGCCGAGCGTATATTCCACTCTATGCTCCAACGGCTTTCCCGACAGATCCGGCTCCGTGATGTAGAATTGATTTTCGCGGACTTGCAAAAGGTAGGTCGTTCCCCGCAGCACGGCATTTCCTTGCGCAAAATCTCCTTTCACGTTCTCTCTCGTCGCGCGCTGCATCATTCTCGCGTGGGATGATCCCCACCATTCATGCTGGATTCCCGCGTGACACCTTGCGCATGCGTCCGCTCCGACGTAGCCTTGCTGGGGCTGTCCACGCAGTTGCTGCGCGGCGCCCACCAAGAGCAGAAATCCCAGGCTTCCGCGTAGAAAAAGTCGGCTCAAAACTCCCCTCTATGCGAATCTATCACACACCGCGCTTCCTGAAATTCTGAGCCCAAGGGCTTAGGCGTACTAGAACCATACTTTGCTCATCGCATGATCCTCGGTCATTTTCATCCGCTGTATCTAAAATTTATATTCCTCGCCGGTCAGATTCTTATTGACAAAGCCTTTCAGCGGCAATATATAACGCCCCCATAGCAAAGTGTCGGGGTTGTTTTGCCCTGTACATTCGAGCACATTTTACGTTGACTACATTTCTGGCTGGAGAGCTTTGTTCGCTTGCGGGAACTTTTATCAGGGGAGAGAATGCATCTCTTCTATGAAAGCCTGTAGCTAAATATGAAGGGACGTATACGGATGCAAGGTCAAATTTAGATAATTTATAGAGAACATTCGGTTTAACTTTTTTTTTCGTAATGGTAGCTGGCTTGCTAATGTCTTTGCCATACGGTTTCTTTTGTGGTGATTGCCTAATTCAAGGAAAGTTCGGATCGTGCAGAGTAGTTGGCTCTGTTTGTTTTTTTACCTGCTCGAGATGTAAATGTATAGGGCTGTGAAGGCCCATCCAGGAGGTAGTTGAATGTCAAGTAAGCGAGTGGCTCTGCTCCTAGCTGCGTTGTTCTGTTTGTTTGCTGTGACTCCATCCTCGCTGTTCGGTCAAGCTGCGAGCACGGGCACGGTTGCAGGAACGGTTACGGATCCGTCGGGGGGCGCCGTTGTCGGTGCTACGGTCACGCTCACGGATACCGCGACGAGCATTGTGCGCACGGAATCAACCAATGACGCTGGAAGATACTTCTTCGCGAACGTTGTGCCTGGTACGTACAACGCTTCTATTAACAAGACGGGCTTTCGCGTTTCTAAGCTCACTGGTCAAATCGTAAACGTTGGGTCGACGCTCACCCTGAACGTCAGCATGGAATTGGGTTCAGTGGCAGAGACTGTCGAGGTCACGGTAAGCACGGGCGCGGAACTTCAGACCCTGAATGCTACGGTAGGCAACTCGGTAAGTGGCGCTACACTGCAGAGTTTGCC
>DATDHE010000261.1:0-6971 GCA_036521695.1 Candidatus Acidiferrum sp.
AGGAGTTTCACGGTCCCTCCTTGGAGTCCGTAGGGTTTTCGATTACAAACTGAAATTTTCTGCTTCCGTTCGAGATAACCACTGGGCTAAGGTTTGCGCGTTTCGGTCTTTTTCTGAGAGCAACGCATCCTGGACGGGCCACTCGATACCGATTTCGGGGTCATCCCAGCGAATGCCGGATTCGGCTTTGTTGTTGTAGATCCCGGTGCACTTGTACTGGATTTCTGCAACATCTGAAAGGACGCAGAATCCCCGGGCAAAACCGGCGGGAGCCCACACCTGGCGCCTGTTTTCTGTCGAAGCTTCTATGCCGACCCATTTGCCGAGGGTGGGTGACCCTTTTCGAATGTCCACCGCCACCAGGAAGGCGCTACCCATGGTGACACGCATCAACTTACCCATGGGTGGATCCCACTGGAAGTGCAAACCGCGCACCACACCCTTCACAGAACGCGAGTGGTTGTCCTGTGCAAAGTGAGATGGCAATCCGAGCGCCTTGAACTGGTCCTCTCGAAAGGTCTCCATAAAGAACCCGCGGCTATCCTGAAAAATGTCCGGCACAATGACTACGACATCTCCCAAAAGCCTTTTTTCAATCTTGTTTTCCATTTGTCTTTCAATCCTCTCGGTAGTCCGCGAGATTTGGTTTTGAACCAATAGAGCATACACGCAGGCGACCGACTCGAGGCCATAGCTTTAGAAGCAAAAGCGCGCCCTGCCCTGGTGAGTACATACCTCGTAACCTAGCCATGCTTTGAACGGGCCCGGAGCTCCGAACTGTGGCCCATTCCTTGTTTCCAGCACTTCAAGCTTAAACCAGCTTCTGAGTCTTCGTGAGTTTTTACGGCTTCACAACAGTCAACTCCTCACCGGATATCTTTCTCTAATGACATGTCGTTCGAAGCTAGGGATTCAGTTTCAACCGAATGCGTTCAATTTAGCGCAAAGGGGCTCAGTTCTCAGCTATCTTAATCAGACGCTGCCCAGTTCGAACGTTGCATCGGCGACACATTGTGGTGCACGAATTTGTTGAACCATTGGGGCCAATGCAGCCAGTCATAACCGCCCTCCAGCTTGGCCCTGAGAAGCTTCGTATCGTCCCACGAGTTCACAGGGAGGCGAGGAAGATAGAAACGATTCTTGCCGAGATGGGCGCGACCGAGAATCGTCGAGACGCCATTGTCGAACCCATGATTCTCTAAAATATCGACGAGGAAGCGCTTGAAGCTGTTATCTTCTTCCGGGAAGGCAAACGAATAAGCAAAGGATTCGACCGGAGCACTGAGTTTTTGTTCGATCACCTCTTTGGAATAACCCAGTTCGTAATCAATTTGTTCGGGTTCGAGCGAGTGCAGGTCGGCGTGAGTGACCGTATGCGAACCGAATCGAATGCCCTCTTCGTGAAGTTCGCGAACCTCCTGCCATGTTAAATAGTCCGCTCCTTCGAAGCGGAGCGGGATATTCTGAATTCTAGCAGTAGCCAGGAATACGGTCGCTGTAAAGCCGCATTGTTTCATGACGGGAAACGCGTCAGTGTAAAAGTCCCGATAGCCATCGTCGAATGTGATGACTATCGTCTTCGTCAGATCCTTTCCGCTCTCCAGGGCGGCCAGCGTTTCTGTCAGGCCCATCGTGCGGTACCCCGCCTGCTTTAGCCACCTCATCTGGTGCGCAAAGATTGGCGGCGAAGTATTGATCTGATAGTACGGATGGGACTTACCGAAAAGGTTTTCCGAAATGCTGTGATACATGAGAATCGGTACGCGTGCGCCGGAACCGAAGCCGAACAGACGCGTAGCCGGGTGGCACAAATAGACCGAAGCGAGTCGGTCCAAGCGAGGCATAGACAATCCGTCGGAAAACATATGAAATAAGGGGTTAATAATTCGGAGAGATTCGCGCTGTCGCGAGGCATTAGGCCGAAAACATCGTCTGTGCTTTTTGGTAGCCCTACCGGGCAATATCGGTCCAGCCTCCCGTCTTAGCGGGACGCGACAATCTTCGAAGTCACAAATTCCTGCACCTTCTCAACGACTTCGTCTTGCTGACTTCGTTCGAGCTGTGGGAACATCGGCAAAGAAAGGATCTCCTCCGCAACACGTTCCGTGACAGGGAAATCGCCGTTCTTGTACCCCAGGTGCTGATAAGCCTTTTGGAGGTGCAACGGAATCGGGTAATGAATGCCCGTGCCCACGCCCGCTTGCGCGAGATGGGCCTGCAGTTCCTCGCGATCCTTCACGCGCACAACATAGAGATGGTAAACGCCCTTGGTCCAAGAAGCTTCGCGCGGGACCACAAGGTAGTCTTCGGCCTCCGAAAAGAGCTCGTGATAGCGGTGTGCCAGCTGACGCCGTGCTTCATTCCACTTGGCCAGATGACGCAACTTTACAGACAACCAGCCCGCTTGGATTGAGTCGAGGCGGCCGTTATAGCCCTCCATGTCGTGGTAGTACTTCTTTGCTTGGCCATGATCGCGAATCATCTTCATGCGTTGCGCGATGGCTTCGTTGTTCGTTGTTATTGCACCCGCTTCTCCGCAAGCGCCGAGATTCTTGCCTGGGTAGAAGCTAAAGGCCGCTGCGAGTCCTATACTGCCAGCCTTTTTCCAAACTCCGTCACGCTTCGAGAAATATTCGGCGCCATGAGCCTGGCAAGCATCTTCGATGACGACGAGGTTGTATTTCGAAGCCAAATCCATGATCGGGTCCATGTCCGCTGTCTGCCCATAAAGATGCACAGGAACGATCGCTGTGACGCGATGCTTTGATGTGCATTCGATAAGTTTTCCACTGTCGCTGTCAATTTCGCAGCGCGTCTCAATGTACTCGCGCAACTTTTCCGGATCCAGCGTGTACGTCGATTCGTTAATGTCAACGAAAGCGATCTGCGCTCCCACCTGCGAGATGGCTTCCGTCGTGGCAATAAAAGTATGTGGTGCGGTGATGATGATTTCGCCGGGGCCCACACCTGCGGCCATGAACGCGAACCGCAGCGCGTCCGTGCCACTACTCACGCCCACGCAGTATTTCGAATCGCAAAAGCGCGCAAATTCACGCTCAAATTCTTCCACCATCGACCCACCGATGAAGCCGGCGGTGCTAAAAGCCTTTTCTGCGACAGCGTGAAGTTCTGCCCTTAATTCCTGGTGCGGCTTCACGAGATCAAGAAACGGAACTTTGGTCGTGTTTGTCATCGGGTAACCTTTTTCTCCTCTGTAGTGAATCGTAGGAACTTTGCGGGGTTGCCAGCGACAATAGCGTTGGCAGGAACATCCTTTGTGACAACGCTACCGGCGCCGACGATCGCGTTTTCGCCAATGGTCACGTTACTCAGAATCGTCGACCCAGAGCCGACAGACGCACCTCTGTGCACTACCGTCTTCTCAACCTTCCAGTCCGCTTCGGTTTGCAGGTCCCCCTCGGGGGTGGTTGCACGTGGATAGGAGTCGTTGATGAACGTTACGCTGTGGCCGATAAAGACGTTGTCCTTGATCTCCACACCCTCACAAACAAAAGTATGGCTGGAGATCTTACAGCGGCGGCCGATGCTGGCATTTTTTTGAATCTCGACGAAGGCACCAATTTTCGTCTCGTCTCCAATTTCACAGCCATACAGATTGATGAACTTCGAAAGCTTCACATCCTTCCCTAGCTTAACGGTCGGTGCGATGCACACGAACTCGTTCACAGGGACACCGCCTCACCGCGGCTGCGCATGGACCTGTCCGCTGCTTCCAGAATCCGGACGACGCGCAACCCTGCCACGCCGTCGTTGAACGGGCTCTTGTTTTCGTTAATGCATTGGAGAAAGTAAGCTGTCTCCGCACGCAGAGCCTCGACGGGTTCCACCTGCGGCGACCACATATCACCCGAGCGATAGCTCACTAGAAGCCGGTGCAAGTTTCCCGGATTCGTGGACATACTGACGCCCTTGTCGTATACCTTGATCTTTTCATCAGCCTCGAGGTCATTCCAGACGAGCATCTTTTTTTCGCCACCCAACAGCGTAGTTCGCACCTTTACAGGTGACAGCCAATTGACGTTCACATGTGCGATGATGCGTTTAGCGAAATAGACGGTGATGAAGGCAATATCTTCTACGCCATTGAGGTGCCGCTCGCCCGTTGCAACGACGGCCTCTGGCTTTGCCTGGATGACATAGTCCATGATGGAAAGATCGTGAGGCGCGAGGTCCCAGATTACGTTGACATCGTGCTGGAAGAGTCCCAGATTCACGCGTAGCGAATCGTAGTAATACAGATCACCCAGTGCCCCTTCATCGACAAGCTGCCGTATCTTTTTCACCGCACCCGTAAACAGGAAGGTGTGGTCCACCATGATTTTCAGATTCTTCCGGTCGGCCAACTCAATTAGCTCTTCTGCTTGCCTAACACTACAAGTAAATGGCTTTTCCACAAATACGTGCTTGCCGTTCTCTAGAGCCGCTTTTGCCAGCTCGAAATGAGTCTGTACTGGGGTCACCACGGCTACTACGTCGATGTTTGGAGACTTTAGGATTTCATCCGCAGACGTTGTAAACGGCATTGCCGGATGGGCCTTCCGCAATCTCTCGAGGCATTTTGCACTCTGATCACACACGAGTACCACCTCTGAGGAATCATGGGTATGAAAATTCCTGACAATATTTGGACCCCAGTACCCATAGCCGATGACGCCGATGCGGATCATGGTTCTCCTTCACAGATCATGCGGTTTGCAACGCATGCTTTCTAGCTGGAGCTTCTCAAGAGCCCATACGCCAAGCAGCTCTGCGTGGCCAAAGGGGCAAAGTCACGCCAACATAAAGGCCATCAGGGAGCGAAAACTGCTATCAGCTCTCTCCTGAATAGAACAGGAGGGGGACACCGGGGATTGCTAACGGGCACCTTCACCTGTGAACACTGCCGCAGGCGTTTGCACGAGGATCTTCAAGTCCAGCCAAATGGACCAGATGCGCGCATACTTCAGATCGAGACGCACCATATCGTCAAAACGAAGCCGGCTTCGTCCCTGAACTTGCCAGAGCCCGGTGATGCCCGGTTTGATCTCGAGTACGCGGCGTCGATGCCAATCATTGTATGCTCTGAATTCATACATGATCGGCGGACGCGGCCCGACTAGAGACATCTCTCCGCACAGGACGTTCCAGAACTGCGGCAGTTCGTCCAAGCTAGTTTTGCGGAGAAAGGTTCCAACGGGCGTCACACGCGGATCCTGCTGAATTTTGAATACCGCTTTGCTTCCCTCTTCCGCAGTCTTCTCGACTTGCCCGGCGATGAACTGGCGTACGTAATCCTGATGAATACGGGCATCACAATTCGTGCGCATAGAACGAAACTTCAGCAGCGTGAACTTCTTACCGAACAGGCCCAATCTTTCTTGGCGGAAGAAAACTGGTCCCTTCGAACTCAGCTTGATAGCCACCGCTATCGCGGCATAAATTGGTAACATCAGGATCATCGCCGAAGCGCTGCCAACTATATCCATCGATCGCTTCACACCCAGGGCGAACTTCTTGGCTTGCTCCTGCCGGGAAAGCTCGGGATATAACGAAATGTTGGCGGTATGATCTTTTTCGCCTTCTTCCCACTCTTCTGGAAAGAAGTGAAAGGTGACCGAGATCGTACAACCTTTTGTCATGCCGACCGCTTCGTGAAAAGCGTTTCGTACCTTTTCGAGCATCCGATCTTGCACGGCGCCTGGCTTCGTTTCGCCCAATTCCGTTCCAATGACGCCGATCACGTTGTCTGCAAGGTACCAGCCAATGATGTCGGTCTCGCGTATCGCAGTCGAAAGCGCACTAGTGAACTTTGGGAGAATGCGCTTGGTGTCTGGCTTTGCGATAACGCGCTTGACATCCACAAGCATCAGAACGAATCGCTTCTTGGCGCGTTCTGCGCGCCGTCGTTCGAGATACAGCAAAGAGGCGAATACTTCTTCTCTGAACATCGCGCGATCGGCGCTAGTGCTCGCATAGGGAACCGAAACAGGCTGGATCGTCTCCAGCTTTGGCTGTTCTCTCTCATCCCACATCCAAGTCTTCAGTAGGCTCATGGTCTCTGTCTTTCAGTACTGCCTGATTCTCATGCTTAGCTGAGGATCAACCGATCGCCGGCTCATCAATCGCAGAACACACGACTTTTTCCTGAGTTTGCAAACAAGCGCGCTGTCGCAATGGCGTGATCCAAGAGAGGTCAATTTCCAGGGCGATAGAACGCTGCAATAAAGTAATTGAAAGGATAACCCGGTGATGGCCTTTGAGGCTGACCAAGATGCCCTCCAGACCGCTCAGGCTTCCTTGGTCGACTCGAACTCGCTCACCAACCTCTAAGTATGGCCATGGCTGCCTGGGTAAACCCGAACAGACTGCCTGTTGGATCGCTTCAATTTGGCTGTCTTCCAGAGGCATGGGCTTCCGGCCAAATCCCAGGATCTGCACGACCCCAGGGGACATGACGAGTGATCGGCGATTCTCGAAATCTAAGCGGCAGAACAAGTAACCTGGAAAGAGCGGTTGCTCCAGTTCTTTTGCCCGGTCTGACCAGCGTCGGACAGTTGTGTACTTGGGAAGGAAACATTCAAAGCCCTGCCCCTCAAGTT
This sequence comes from Candidatus Acidiferrum sp., assembly GCA_036521695.1. Taxonomy (GTDB): domain Bacteria; phylum Acidobacteriota; class Terriglobia; order Acidiferrales; family UBA7541; genus Acidiferrum. The sequence goes on from DATDHE010000261.1 coordinate 6,600, forward strand.
GGGCAGCGACCATTGGTTCCTTCCGTGACCATACCTGAAGGGCAAACCAGGGAAACTTGCTGCCAGCCACTTCTGGAGTAGGAGTCAAAGGTTTCAAGCGAGCCTCTTGATGGATAAGAACATCGATTAACGGTCTTGGATCATCTGGTGGCTAGGCTACCGCCATTAAACTCCCAGGGCCGTGCCGTCGCACACAAGGGATAGGGCAATTCACCTGCCAAGGGCTATCGACCTACCGCAACCACACTTCCGCGAGGTCCATCTCTAAGCTTATGTAAATAAATGCTTTAGACCTACAACCGGGCCACGATTGGGCGAGCAAAATGCCTTTTCCCTCTTCCCTCCAGCGAAAGAGAAAACGCCTGCCGTTTA
>DATDHE010000262.1:0-3390 GCA_036521695.1 Candidatus Acidiferrum sp.
AGTCCTTGCGGGCAAGCTCCTTTCAGTCCCGAAGATTGCTTCGAAGTTGGTTTATGTATTCGACGCTGTCGCCGATGTCGGTCCGATCCTTCCACATGCCGTAGAAAGCGAAATCCCGAACAGAACGTGATTTGGCTTTTAGGAGTTCAGCGCAACAAGAGATCTGCACTTCAATGATGGTTCCTTCGTTGATCGTCACGTCCTCGAGGGGCTTGAAGACGCCATCCTCGTACTTTGCCGTGATGGGTCATGACGCTGCCTGTATTGGCCTGCGCCCCGAACGTTCTCAAGTGTTACCGTAGCAGCCCTGCACGGTAAACGGTGGCCGCCGGCGATAGCGAGACAGTTGCACGGCGTCTCACCTTGACATTCTACTGGAAACGTGGTATTCTCACCTAGAATGTCTACTAAACAGCAGAACGAGCGCGTCGAATTGTTGCAAGGCACCTTGGACCTGCTGATTCTCCGCACGCTGCTGCTCGGACCGGCACACGGCCACGCCATCGCTAAGGCGATCGAATTCAAGTCCGACGAGGTGTTGCAGGTTGAGCAGGGGTCCTTGTATCCCGCATTGCACCGGCTCATTAAGCGCAAATGGATTTCGGCCGAAGAGGGCACCTCGGAAAACAACCGGAGGGCCAAGTTTTACCGGCTGACGGCCGCGGGCCGGCGGCGGCTGACAGTTGAAACCAGCAAGTGGGACAAGTTCGCGGGAGCGATTGCCCGGATTCTCGGGCGGGCAAGCGCACAGCGAATGCGTTGTGCGCGTTAAAGGCTTGAGCAGGAGGGCCAATCATGAGGCGCAAGCGTATGTTGGAGGATTTGGATAACGACATTCGCGAGCACATCGAGGCGGAAACACTGGAACACATCGAGCGGGGCATGTCTCCAAAAGAAGCGCGTTACGCGGCTTTGCGCAAGTTCGGCAATAGAACGCGCGTGAAGGAAGAGACGCGGGAAGTATGGACCATCCTCTGGCTCGACGTGCTGCGTGAGGACGTTCGCTTCGGTTTGCGTATGATACGCAAAAACCCTGGCTTCACGGCTGTCGCCGTTTTGACGCTGGCATTGGCCATTGGGGCGAACGCCGTGGCGTTTGCCGTGCTGAACGCGCTGATTCTGCGACCGCTGGATGTGCCGCACCCGCAGAGCCTTTACACCATCGAACACTGGAGAGATAAGTCGTTGGCGTTCTCGTATCCCGACTATCTCGATTTGAGCGGCCACAACCTTAGCTTTGGTAGCCTGGCCGCTTATAAGGTCACTCAAGCAGGGCTGGATGCCGGCGGCAACCCCGAGCGCGCTTTTGTCGATGAAGTGACCGGGAACTACTTCGACGTACTTGGGATTCAGCCGTATCTCGGCCGATTCATTCACGGGTCCGATGAGCACGGTCCGAACAGCGCGCCGTACATTGTCCTCAACTATGCGTATTGGCATAGCCATTTTCAGGATGATCGCGGCGTGATTGGCCGTACAATTCAACTCAACAAGCATCCATTCACCATCGTCGGTGTTGCACCGCCTGGGTTCCACGGGCCGGTGTTGTTTTTCACACAGGATTTTTTTGTCCCGATCGTGAACCAGGAGCAGGTGGAAGGGCTGAATAGCCTGAACGTGCGGGAAAACCCATCGCTTTTCATGACCCTCGGGCATTTGAAGGCGGGAGTCACTCCGCAGCAGGCGATTGACGACCTGAACTCGATTGGCTCGTACCTCGAAAAGACCTATCCCCAAACCGACGCCAAATTGAAGTTTGGATTGGCACGTCCCAGTCTTTTCGGCGACTTCAGTGGCCCGCCCACGCGGGCATTCCTAACGGCATTGATGCTGCTGGCCGGATTGATTCTGCTTGCGGCCTGCGCCAACCTCGGCAGCCTGTTTGCGGCACGGGCCGCGGACCGAACGCGTGAGACGGCTATGCGCCTCGCACTGGGGGCGAGCCGCAGCCGCATTCTGCGGGGACTGCTTACAGAAGCTCTGCTGACATCCTTTATAGGAGGCGCTCTCGGATTATGGGGCGGCGCAGTCGTGTTGAGCGAGTTGAGCGGATGGCAGCCGGTTCCCAAATTCCCCGTCCGTATGGCTGTGTACCCAGATGCACATGTCTATGCGGTAGCCCTGCTCTTAACATTGGTCAGCGGGTTCCTCTTTGGCGCGGCCCCTGTGAGGCAAGTACTTCGCACGTATCCGTATCAGATCGTCAAGCCGGGCCCCGAAGGTACCGCGCGGCGAATCACTGTCCGAGACCTGTTGCTGGTCGTGCAAATTTCCATTTGTGCCGTGCTGATTACTTCTTCCATCGTTGCCGTACGCGGACTCATGCGCTCGCTTAACGGGAGTTTTGGTTTCGATCCGCGGAACACGGTGCTGATGGATACGGATCTGGCTATGGCAGGCTATCGCGGCGACGCGGTGTCCCTGATGCAAAAGCGCATGATGGAGGCCACGAAGACCATTCCTGGTGTGACGTCCGTGGGATTTGCGGATCGAACGCCACTCAATGGAACCTTGAGACGTTTGATGGTGTTTAAGGACAAAACGACCGATTTGAGGCGATCGAATGCGGCGGCCAATGTCATCGAGTACAGTGTCTCTCCCGGCTACGTCGGCGCGGCGGCCACACCAATGCTGTCAGGAAACCCTTTCACATGGCACGACGACGCGAACGCGCCGCGAGTGGCGGTGATCAACCAGGAGTTTGCACGTGAAATCTTTGACTCAGTGACAAACACAACGGGCAAGCACTACCAGCTACAAGACGGAACGCGCGTGCAAGTGGTGGGGATGGTGGAGAATGGGAAATATCAGACTCTGACCGAAGATCCGGAGCCGGCGATGTTCCTCCCGATCCTGCAATCGCCATCGAGTTCGACGACGCTCCTGGTGCGCTCCAATCTCGATGCGGCACAACTGATGACAGCCATGAGGGGCAAACTGCGGGGGCTGGACTCCGGGCTGCCTTCTTTCATCCAAACCTGGAACAAGGGGCTGGGTGTAGCTATGTTTGCCCCGCGTATGGCGACGATTTCGCTGGGTGTGCTGGGCGTGATGGGCGCAATGCTGTCGGTCACGGGTATTTTTGGGATAGCTTCATACTCGGTTAGCAGGCGGCTGAAGGAGTTGGGAATTCGTATGGCGCTCGGCGCGCAACGTAAAGACGTGCTACAGGCGGCATTGGGGCGAGCCTTCAAACTGCTGGCCTTGGGTTCTGCAGCAGGATTGGTACTCGGAATTCTGGCGAGCCAAGCGCTAGTGTAGTGTCCAATAAATAACTGGACTATTGATGCGGCTTTGCTGCATACTGTTGGTTGTGTCCCGCAAAGCTGTTTCGCTCAAATTAAGAGAATCCGACAAGCGGCAGGTGGCCCAGTGGGAGGGGGCGTTCGG
>DATDHE010000263.1:0-1932 GCA_036521695.1 Candidatus Acidiferrum sp.
GCAGCCGAGGTTCATGTGTCCGATGTCCTCGCGCACTACGGTGTGGTGGCGCTGCCTTGCCGGATCCAAGTTCCTGATCGCAAAGGGAAAGTGGAATCGGGGATCGGCCACACGAAGAAAACGCCCCTTAAAGGGATGCGCTTCGAGAGCCTGGAACAGGCGCAGGCGTATCTGGACCGTTGGGAAGAGCGCTGGGCTGACACGCGCATCCATGGCACGACGAAACGCCAAGTCGCAGCCATGTTTGCCGAAGAAAAGCCGCACCTGCTGCCATTACCGCTCGAACCCTTTCGCTATTACCAATACGGAGAACGCGTCGTTCATCTGGACGGTTGCGTGGAGGTGGAGGCGGCTTATTACGGCTTGCCGCCAGGATGGATCGGACGAAGTGTCAAAGTGCAATGGGATGCGCTGCACGTGCGCATCCTGCATCCCAGCACCAACCAACTTCTTCGCGAACACTTGCGCCAGAGACGCGGCGGATATCGCATTCAGGAAGAAGACCACCCCAAGAAGATGCCGCTGAGCACGGCGCAACTCTTGCGGCGCGCCGAACACGCCGGAACTCAGATCGGCAAGCTCTGCCAGTTGATCTATCAGCGGCAAGGCGAGACCGGCATCCGCCGCATCCTGGGAATGCATTCCCTGATCAAAAAATACGGGGCGGCGGCGGTCGAAGACGCTTGCGCCGCCGCTCTCGACATCGGCGTGTATGAATATCGCTTCGTGCGCCGTTATCTGGAGCGCCGCCCACACCCGCAAATGTTTTTGCGCCAGATCGATCCCCTGATCCGTGAACTTACCGAGTATCGCGATTTCATCAATCTCAAAATCAAGGAGCAACCAGAATGAATCTGATCGAGTTGAATCGTTCCTTACGGCAACTGCGTCTCGGGGGCATCGCTGCGGTGCTAGAGACGCGCCTGCAGCAAGCCCAAGCGGAACCGATGGCCCCCATCGACTTCCTTTCCTGTCTGGTAGCCGATGAAATGACCCGTCGCGGCGACCGACTGCTGGAACGGCGCCGGAAACAAGCGCAATTTCGCGATCCGCAGGTCACGCTCGACAACTTCGATTTCAACTTCAACAAGAAGATGAACCGGAGCTTGGTCTTCGATCTGGCGACAGCCACGTTTATCGCTCGCCGCGAAGATGCACTTTTTCTTGGTCCGCCCGGCACCGGCAAGAGCCATCTGGCCCAGGCCATCGGGCAAGCGGTCATCGGCCAGGGCTATCGGGTGATCTACCGCGAGGCGCATCTCCTGCTCGAGGAAATCGCCGAAGCGGCCCTCGATGGAAAACGCAAAGAGCACATGGAACTGCTGGCCACCGTGCCCCTGCTGATCATCGATGATTTGGGAATGCGTAAATTAGCGCCCACAGCGGCAGAAGAGCTGTTAGAGATCGTGATGCGCCGTTACGAACGCGCGAGCACATTGGTGACGTCGAATAGACCGGTCGAGGACTGGGGAAAACTGCTCGGCGATAGTGCGGCCGTCACCGCTATGCTCGACCGCCTCCTCCAACACGGTCATATCCTCAAATGTGGGCCGCGGAGTTGGAGAACCAAAATAGGCTTGCCTGATCAGGAGAAAGCGGGATAAAAGGATCACGTCCCGGGCCATCTCATATGGCCGGTTTTGAAGTGACCCCGCATGGCCGGTTTTGCACTGACCCCTGAGGGCCTTTAGGCCGTTTCCCAAACACAATTACTGCGCCAACCGCCTTCCGATCAAACTCAATTGCTTTTTGGCCTTCTTTCGGAGATATCGCGGCGAATGAATTCTCATTCTCTAACAGAAATTCATACGGGACTGAGTACGTGGTCGTGCCATCCCGTTCTAAGAAAGAATCCGAAGGTGCTGGCCCAACCAAAACCCGTGGTGCTTGATCTATAGCTTTCACGAGACCGCGAAAATTCTCTCCTCGTCT
>DATDHE010000264.1:0-10567 GCA_036521695.1 Candidatus Acidiferrum sp.
GACTTCGATTCCTGCTGATCGGAGACGGGCCGCTCCATGCGGAACTGCGCGCAGCCCTTCGTATGTTTGAGGAAACTGACGACGTTATATTTACCGGTGCTGTGGCTCACGACAAGGTCCCCGCATATCTGGATGCCTCGGACGTCCTGGTGTCCCCGCACCTGCCTGCGCCCGATGGGAAGCCTTTTTTTGGCTCCCCAACGAAATTGTTTGAGTATATGGCGATGTCCAAGGCCATCATTGCAAGCAGGCTGGACCAGCTTGCGCTGGTTTTGAAGCATGAGGAGACCGCGTTGCTGATCACGCCTGGCGATAGCGAGGAACTGGCACGAGCCATCAACCGATTGGCCGAGAATCCTGAAATGCGCAGCAGCCTTGGCCGGAGAGCCCGTGAGGCTGCCGTAGCCCACCACACCTGGCAGCAAAATGCTTGCCGGGTCCTGCAGACGGTTGCTCCGCGAAAGGCGACAGCGAACAGAAGTATCAACGTCGCAGCAAGTTCAACCCCTGCAGTTCTTGTGGTCGCAAACAAACCAGCAGACGATTAGATTCTCTGGGAGAGATTTCAAAGATGAGTGCAAGTGCATCCGCCACACGGCAAGCCATTGAACATTGGAACAAGACGCCGCTCTTTCTTGCGGAAGAGGAGCGCTATTCCGTATATCCATGGCTCTATGAGGCAGCTGAGTTTCGTCACCATCGCGGCGAGCGCGTGCTCGAGATCGGCTGCGGGACTGGGGCTGACCTTCTCCAATTTGCCAAACAGGGCGCTGTGGCTACCGGGATCGACATTACCCCGGAGCATCTCAGGTTGTCCCGCGAGAGGGTGGGTAACAAGGCGCAGGTTTTGTATGCGGATGCCACAAATATTCCGCTCAAAACCGCAAGCTTTGACTATGTGTACTCCCACGGAGTCCTGCATCACATCGACAGGCCCCGCCAAGTGGTGCAGGAGATCTTCCGGCTGCTTCGTCCCGGCGGCAGGTTCAATATCCATGTCTATGCCTATTGGTCCTTCGCCCACCTAAATTACCGGCTCAAATTTGGCAGGGGATGGAAGCTCAACATTGAGAACAGCCGTGACCCGGTCCATCTTGATCTGTACACGGGTCTTCAGTTACGCAAGCTGTTTGCCCCAGCAAGGATCACCCTCGAAAAGTACGAGTTCAACCATTGGCAAGCGCTGGGACGCTGGATCGGGTGGTTTCTGGTCGTAAAGGGCACAGCAAATACTTTGGCGGTAAAAGCGCCAGGAGATCGGTGATCGAATAGCGAACCGGTGTGACCCAACCAGGGACCAACAAATGGGTGAAAACGTTGAGCAATTAGATGGCTACTGACCGGCTAGCGGAGAGTGTTGTTGTCGCAGCGAGCTTGCTGGCTGTACCGATGCTCTGGCGAGAAAATGTATACGGCCATTGGGAAAGAGTGAAATGGATCAAGGGGTATCTAGCTCCGCGGGCCAAGACATTGGAATTTGGATGCGGCACCGGCTGCATGATCACGCTCCCACTGCTCAGCCAGGGCGTCGATATTTATGGAATCGACCGAAGCAAGGAGAGTATTGCTTACGGTCGCGACGTCTTTTCTCGACACGGTTTTGACGCCACGCGGCTTCTCGATAGCAACCTTGCTGATATCCATCAACAGTTTGACGTCATTGTTGCTTCAGAGGTGTTGGAGCACGTCTGCGATGACGAGTTGCCGCGGGTGCTTGCCATGCTCCGTGAACGTCTCAAAGACGACGGGAAGCTTCTGGTGACTGTGCCGAATGGGTTTGGACTCTTTGAACTCGACAGCCTGCTCTATTTCAAGGTCGGGCTGGGACGCCTGACCGAGCGACTGCGAATTACCCGTGTCCTGGAACGCTTGAAGGCCCGGATGCAAGGTCAGGAATACGTGGATTGTCCATACGCATCGACCCTGGACACATCGCCCCATTTACAGCGTTTCACTTACTCTTCTATCCAAGCCCTGTTAGAAAAGAACGGATATGAGATTCTGGAGTGCAAAGGCTCCACGCTGGCCAGCGGGCCATTCTGCCATCTGCTGTTCAGTGGTTACGAGCGGATCATGAAGCTGAATAGCCTAATGGGCGCTCGGCTCTCAGCGTTGGCCGCGGACTTTTGTGTTGCTGCTTCTCTCAAGTGAGAACCATTCGCGATGAGAGTGCTGAGTTCGCAGACGCTCCCGCGATAGCCACACCCACACAAGCGATCCAATCGAACAAAATGACACCTACTGACCCGCTCGTCCGAGATGCAACCTTTGCTCCGGGATTTTATCGGAGACTCGCAACCTCCACTTTTTTCGGCAAGGTAGCAGAAACCTATGTCACCCAGATATCCATCATCGCCATCGGAATCGTCACAACGGTCTGCGTCGCGCGGATCCTGGGGCCCGAGGGGAGAGGATTACTGGCCGTGGCCGTAGCCCTGAGTGGACTGGGCGTTCAGTTCGGCAATCTTGGACTCAACGCGTCGAATACATATTTTGTGGCAAAAGACCGGTCCCTGCTGCCACAGCTGCTTGGGAATACCTTGACGATCAGTTTTGGATTGGTGGGAATTGGTTCGTTCATTACTTACCTCGTGCTTTATGGACGGCCGCAATGGATGCCGGTCCACGGAAATCTCCTGATTCTCGTGCTTGCCTGGGTGCCGTTTGGCCTGGCGTATATGCTGTTGCAAAACCTTCTCCTCGGAGTTCAAGAGGTGAGGGCGTACAACACAATTGAATTGGTATCCAAACTACTGGCATTGGTCTTCATCGGTTTTATCCTTCTTTCTGGATTGGTAAGTCCGGTGACGATGTTTCTGGCCTTCTTCGCGGCTCTGTTAATCGGTTTTGTGTGGGCCTTATGGAGATTGCACGGCTTGCTGGATCAGCCTCTCGCTCTATCGATGGCACTCTTCGGGAGTAACGTCCGACTAGGAATCAAGGCCTATCTCATCTGTCTTTTTTACTTCGTCGTCTTGAAGGCGGACATCCTGCTCATAAAACATTTCGTCGGGGCCGAAGACGCGGGCTACTACTCGGTGGCCACCGCTGTTTCAGGCTATCTTGCCACGCTGCCAACGGTTGTGGCTGCCATCCTTTTTCCGACGCTTTCCGCGATGACCAACGTAAAAGAAAAGCTACGCATGGCAAAACGGGCAACCTTCGGTACAGGAGCGTTGCTGGGTCTACTGCTTCTGGTGGCTTCCTTCTCCGCGAAGCTCATCGTGCGTGTTCTCTTCGGTAAGGCTTTTCTGCCAGCTGCGACCGCCTTCCTCTGGTTAGCGCCCGGGGCGTTCTTCCTCGGTGTTGAAGCGGTGATCGTCCAGTTTCTGAATAGTTTTGGCTACCCGAAGAGCATCGTGGGAGTCTGGTTTGCTGTCGTCCTGTTGAACTTGGGTGCCAACGTAATCGCCATCCCGCGGTACGGAATTGTGGGTGCTGCAGCCGTTTCTTCGGTGTCCTACCTGGTCGTCCTGCTGGCGATCCTGGGGCTTGTTCGAGGACACAGTTCCAAGGGGTTTCCGGTTTCACCAGAGTCCCAACTGGTGCAACCGGAACTCAGCTCTCTATGAGCCTGTCAACGGATATGCAGACCGACCAGTTGGCGCCGACGGACGTACCTCCCGACCTGTCCAATGAAATTGTACGGACCTACTGGGAGAAAAACCCTTGCGGAGCAAGCCGGAAGCTAACCGGCGACGTGCCCGAATTGGGCCGAGAGTGGTTTGAGCGGATTGAGGAGTACCGTTATTCCGTCGAGTCGTACATCCATTCCGTCGCGCAATTCACGCGGTACTCGGGGAAAAAGGTGTTGGAGATCGGAGTGGGCGCGGGAACCGACCATCTCCAATGGGCACGTGCCGGGGCGGAATGTTTCGGAATCGATTTGACGGAGGCTGCGGTTCAGATTACGAGATCGCGTCTCGAGATGTATGAACTTCACTCCGAACTGCAACGGGCCGACGCGGAACGCTTGCCATTCCCGGATGGGACGTTCGACCTGGTTTACTCCTGGGGCGTGATCCATCATTCCGCGGACCCGTCACAGGTAATCCGCGAAATCAAACGAGTGTTGAAGCCGAACGGACGCTTTGTCGGGATGATGTATGGGCGGCACTCGCTCAAGGTGTTGAAGACGTGGGCGTGGTTCGCGTTAGGGCGGGGCAAACCAAACCATGGCGCACGTTGTCCGACGTGATCTGGAACAACGTGGAGAGCAAAGGGACCAAGGCCTATACCATCAGGGAGTTGGGGACGCTGTTCTCCGAGTTCCGGCAGTTCTCCGCTCAGCCGATCCTGACAATCTACGATACGCACATGCATCCCAAAGCCTTATACAAGTTTGTTCCTGACGATTGGGGCTGGTTCATTGCTATCCACGCACAGGCTTAATCCGTCCTGGGGACACGTGCTGTTTGCAGATCCTCTGGGAGGGTGTAAACAAGCCACATGAGGACGGGGCGGAATCTTTTGAAGATCGTGTCTCACGAATCGCCGGTCCTATTAATTAAGGAATCTGCATGGCGCGTCTGGAAAAAATGGAAGCGGAGCCGTTTTAAAACCCTTACTTCAAATGCCCATTGCCCGGTTCGGTTTCGCCACCTGCCTTACTATCACCCGATTCCAAAATCATGGGATAGTTCCGCCAAGGACATCGTCTGTGGAATCGCAGATGAAGTTTGCAGAGGGAGATTCCCTTTTTTGAGCTACGAAACGGTGACGCTGGGATTTCCCCCGCCCTGGCATGTGGATTTCGTGTCCGGGAAAAAATGGGAAATGGCCCCCAGTGGAGAGTTAGAAATTGTTCGTCACGACGGTTCGGATGTGAAGGCGCCTTGGGAACTTTCGCGGCTTCAACATCTTCCGGTAATCGGCAAAGCGCATGTGATGAGTGGGGAGAGTGGATATCGAGAAGCGGCAAAGAGCTTATTGTCCGATTGGATTGACCGAAACCCCGTGGGAATGGGCGTCAATTGGACGATCGCGATGGAAGCGGCCTTGCGCTCCATCAGTATTGTGCTTCTTCTCAATCTGTTATGGCCGCTTCTACCAGAGGAGAAGCCCTGGCTCGAGAAGGTAACCCGGTCTCTGTGGCATCACTACTTGTACATTGAGGCGCACCTCGAATTTTCCCACATCGTTCGCAGCAACCATTACTTAAGCAATATCGTCGGCCTCGTCTGGCTCTCGCATTCACTCGAAGCTAAAAGCATGACAGCCAGGCGCCGGTCCTACCAACAACTCGTAGAGCGGGAGATGCTTGATCAGGTGTATGCCGATGGCGGAGATTACGAAGCATCGTCGGGTTACCAGGTGCTCGTTGCGCAGCTCTTTACGTCAGTGTTTCTTCTGCTGCGAGCGGACCAGGCCGAGGTCAAGGAAAGCTACCGACATCGTCTTAAGCAAATGTATGCGTGGATGAAATCGCTCGCGGATCAACAGGGCCGGCTTCCCCACATTGGCGACTGCGACGACGGCAGAGTGGAATGGCTGCTGGACGATTTGAAGCAGATGCATTCGGTTGCGCTGCCAGAGAGAGACTCTCTGCGAGTTTCCAGCCTTATTGGCATGGGCGAAACACTGCCTGGCGGGGCGCCGTCCGAAGGAGTGACGGACTCGACCTGGTACGAACTGAAACCGCCCAGTCGGGCTGTCTCAACGGGCTGTGCTGCGCAGCCGGAGAATCTAGCAATCCAGGTCCTTCCGGATTCAGGCATAGCGGTGTCGCGGTTCGGTGTCGCAGAGATTATATTTATCGCCATACCCAACGGGATTCATGGCAAGGGAAGCCACACTCATAACGATAAACTGAGCTTCATTGTTCGCCTCGACGGCGAAGAGATGCTCAGCGACTCCGGAACGGGCTGCTATTCGCGCGATGCGGCCCGGCGTAATTCTTTTCGAGCAACTGCCGCGCACAACACCGCGATCGTCAATCAATATGAACAAAACGATATCCCGGATTCTCCGAGGGGCATTTTTTCACTCGGAAACGAGGCGCAAGTCACTCCGGTAGAACAGTTCACTGACGGTGAAGTTCGCTGCCTCCGGGCCAGCCACTATGGCTACCGGAAGATTGGCGTCGTTCACACGCGCGTTTTGAAGCTGCAGCCGGCGAACAGAATTCTGATCGAGGATACTTTTTCCGGAAGCGCCAAGCACGATGTGGAGCTTCATTTTCACTTCGGCCAGAACTGGAAGGTCGGCCCCATCGACAGCCAATCCACGGAACTGCGAATCGGCTTAAGAGGTACACGGAACGCTGAACTTCGAGTGCGAGGCTGCAACTCTTTAGTAGCCGAGAAAAGGACGTCTCGGATTTCCAGGCTCTTTGGGAACTCCATCAGCGCCGAAGAGGTTTTGGTTCGGCTGAGTGGAAGTTTTCCGCTCGCCATTTATTCTGAACTGATGTGGGAGGAATGAAGGTGACCGACTACGGCATTTCTGGCGAATCCATCATCTGTTTCGCCGGTGAAGACTGGTGGTATCACCACCCGCACTCGAAAAATCACATCCTAAAGCGCCTCGCGGGCAGCAATCGAGTTTTGTTTGTGAATTCTCTCGGCCTCGGATTGCCCGCAGCCTCCCATCCGGACTTCTTTCTCAAAATCCGACGGAAGCTAAAGAGCAGCCTGCGCTGGCTCCGGAAAGTATCTGACGGGCTCTACGTGATGACGCCTATGAATCTTCCGTTTTATGGGTCGCCGCGTATCAGGGCCATGAGTGCCAGGCTTCTGGCTTTGCAAATCCGGATCGCCATGCTGATTTGCCGCATGCGAGATCCCATTTTGTGGGTCGCCATACCCACCGCTGCGGAGGTGGCCAAACGGCTTTCTTCGAAGCTGGTGATCTACCAGGTTTCTGATAAGTACGACGCCAATGAAGATAGTGAATTGGGCCGCGATGTGATTCGGGAGTTTGATCGCCGCCTCAAAGAGATGGCATCCGTCGTGATGTACTCGGGACTCCGACTCTATGAAGAGGGGGATGTGCACAAGCGTTTTTTTCTGGAACAGGGCGTGGACTACGAGCACTTCGCCACCGAGTCACAGGAGAGCGCTCCCGAACTGGCGGATATTCCAGGGCCCATCCTGGGTTATCTCGGCACAATGGATTACGTAATGGACGTCCCTTTGATCGAAGAAGTCGCGCGGCGGCGACCCGATTGGCATTGGGTGATGGTTGGATTGAAATCGAACCTAGTCCAGATTGCGGCTCCCAACGTGCACTTCGTGGGATCCAAGCCGTATGAGGACGTTCCAAGGTACGTCAAGAAGTTCGACATTTGCGTGCTTCCCTGGCGCCAAGGCAATACCTTCATCGAATACGGCAGCGCGATCAAAGTGCGGGAATACCTGGCCACCGGGAAGCCGGTGGTCATTTCTCCGCTCTATGAATACAACAAAACGCCGGGTGTACGTTTGTATCGAACCCCTGAGGAGTTCATTGCAGCTGTCGAGGATGCATTGAAAAACGACACCCAGGCTCATAGAGAGCTTCGGCAAGCGACGGTAAAGCAGTGCACCTGGGACACCCAAACGAAGCAAGTGGGTCAGTTGATTCGTGATCTGCTCTCCGGCAGGCCTGACCGGAGAACACCAGACTTCTCCAAACCGAGGACGGGGGAGTTAGAGGTTGCGAGCGCCGTAGTGGCGTCTGGCTCCGCTCCAACCCGCATCGTTGAAACAGGAAGGGATTAGACTTATGCAGGCAATTGTTGAGGATACAAAGACGGGACAAGTCCTGACTCAGGAGACTCCGCCGCCAGAACTGCGTCGCGGAGGAATCCTGGTTCGCACCTGTTACTCCGCGATCAGCGCGGGCACAGAGCGAGTGAAAGTGGAAATGGGAGAGAAATCGCTCCTCCAAAAGGCCCTCGCCCGGCCAGACTTGGTCCGACAGGTTATCGATTATGCGCTGCAGAATGGGATCCGCGCGGCCTACGACAAGGTCCAGACGCGATTGGATACCTTTTCGACGATGGGCTACAGCGCTGCGGGCTTAGTCTTGGAAGTCGCGGAGGATGTGCCGGATTTCCAGCCGGGCGACCGGGTGGCCTGCGCCGGCGCAGGTTACGCCAACCACTGCCAGGTCAATTTTATCCCCCGCAATCTGGCAGTAAAAGTACCTGAATCTGTCCCGCTGGACGCAGCTTCGCTGACCACGATTGGCGCCATTGCCATGAACGGGCTGCGGCAAGCGCAGGTTTCGTTTGGCGAAACAGTCGTAGTTATCGGAGCGGGCTTGGTGGGGGTGCTCACCATCCAGCTCGCGAGGGCTGCAGGGTGCCGCGTTATCGCCATCGACCGGAATCCGGCGCGTGCTCAAAAAGCTGCTGAGGTGGGTGCTCAGCTCGGAGTGGCTGCGGACGACCCGCATCTGCCAGCTGCGGTCCGCGAGTTTTCACGCTCAGGCGCAGACGCCGCCATCATCACCGCTGCAACTCCGTCGGCTGAACCAGTCGAACTCGCAGCCCGCCTGCTCCGCGACAGGGGCCGGGTCGTTGTCGTAGGTGACGTTGGTCTGGGTGTTTCGCGGGTGTCGATGTATGCAAAAGAGCTCTCGCTTGTGATGTCCCGCTCGTATGGGCCCGGCCGCTATGATCCTGAGTACGAAGAAGGTGGGCACGATTATCCGATCGGCTTTGTGCGTTGGACGGAACGACGGAACATGGAAGCTTTCCTGGATTTGCTGGCACAGGGAGCCTTAGACCTGAGCCCCTTGCTGGAGCGACGGTACCCTGTGGAGCAAGGAGCAAAGGCCTACGAGGATATCCGGGCAAATGGTTCGTACACGGCCATCATTGAGTATGGGGAGCTAGCAAAAGCACCTCGTCCGGAAGTAGCAAACGCCATAGTTAGAAACAACGGAGAAGCGCGAGAGATTCTTCGCATCGGGGCCATTGGAGTAGGCAACTTTGCTCGGGGCACGATCTTTCCCGCCCTTCGAGCAAATCAGAGTGCGGTCCTATACTCCGTGGCGAGTGCTACTGGTCTGGCAGCAGAGTCCGCTCGGAAAGGATTTGGATTCGCTCGGGCAGAAACGCCCGCGCAACTGCTTATGGATCGCGACGTGGATGCGGTGTTCATTCTTTCAAGGCACGACAGCCATGCGCGCTACATCCTAGAAGCACTCGCTGGCCATAAGCACGTGTTCGTCGAAAAGCCGCTTGCCGTTAACCGCGAGCAGTTGCAGGCGATCGAATCCGCCTACCACATCCTGGAGCAGGCAGGCCGCCCCTTGCCTTGTTTGATGGTCGGCTTTAATCGACGCTTCGCGACGGCAACTGAGGAAATCAAAGAATTCTTCAACTCGCGGAACGAGCCGATGGTGGTTCACATTCGTGTAAACGCTGGATATCAACCCAAAGATCATTGGGTTCACGCAGACGGGGGACGGATTATCGGTGAGTTGTGCCACTTCATCGATTGGGCGCGCTTTGTCATCGCGAGTCCGATCCAATCCGTCTCCGCAATTGGTTTGCCGGATGGCGCTCGCTACTCTCGGGATAACGTGGCTGTTACGCTTTCGTTTGACGATGGCTCGATCGCAAATCTTCTCTATCTGGCGAATGGTGATACTGCGGTGCCCAAGGAGTATTTCGAGGTGTTCTGCGGGGCAAGCGTAGCTCGCTTGGACGATTTCCGCACTGTCTCGTTGACACGTAACCGCAAAACGCGGGTGTTACACACCCACAAAGATAAGGGACACGGACGGGAATTAGAACTGACCATCGAGGCTATGCGCACCGGTCAACCTTCTCCGATTGCCTTTGAGCAGTTGATCGAAATCACCGAAGTTACTCAAAGCGTACAAGCTCTCCTCACGCAAGGTCGGGCGGTCTCCCTTCCCACTCCTCGGAGACGCGTTGCTCATGCCGCGCCGTGAGGGATACATTGCCGAAAGCCACCGATTGGCACTCTGTCGTGACACGACGATTTAGCGGCAGTGCAGAAACGAATCCAGAATATAGGGCTCTGCGCGGCATTTTCATGCGTACTGGGCGATGCCGAGGAAATCACGGCGCTTTGCCACCAGTAAAGTCATCCATACGGGCCAAAAGGATGTGGTATAGCAGAATTTCATTCGCCAGTCTCAGGAACGATTGGCCGACCGGGGGTGAGAGATTCTGAACTGCGGGTTGGTCTTCCGCGCTGCGTTGGATTGTGTCTTCTTGCCTCTCGGGGAGGAGAAACGATCACCATCGGCGAGGGCCTAATCGCCTAGGAGCTCGAACTCACTTCGGTTGTAAGGTTTGGATGGAGCCCACGCCGCTGAGAGCGGACGCTGCTTAGCAACGGCTTTTACGAGCACTTGGTCGTGGAGGTTCTCCCAGGAAGCGGATGCGACGCTCCAGGGACTCCAGACTGGCATGCTTTGTGCTGAATATGCGGACCGATGCTGAGTCGAGTCGTTTGGGAAGTGCAGCGCCTGCGTAGGCTCCTGGTGCTCCTGAGGACACGCGGTTCCAGCACATGGCAATCAACGGTCACAAAGTCGTGCAAGCTTACCGGGATCAGAAGCTCCATGAAGTTGTCCAGCAATGCCATCTTTCGTGCGCAGACGG
>DATDHE010000265.1:0-2176 GCA_036521695.1 Candidatus Acidiferrum sp.
GGTCTTACTCCCGGATGCTTTGGAAGGTCGGCAACTACAACGCTCTCCGGCACGATCAGGAAACCCTTAAGAAGCAGTATCAGCAACTCCAGAGCACGGTCAACGATACCAACCAGCGCCTCGACTCTCTCCAGTCTCTGGCCACCGAAGTAGCCATGACTTATGGCGTGCTCCGCTACCATCCCGCCGCCTTCGATACCACCGATAGCCAGGTCACACCGGAAGACGCCTTCGACCGCTCCATCGAGCAGTACACCTTCTTGAAGAGGAATGCGGCAGTCATCGCCGTCTCCTCCAGCGGAATGCAACTCATGCCCGTGATGAGTTTTGCCGACTCCACGTACACGCCATCAATCTGGCCGGTGATGGGACACATCACGGACAGCTTCGGAGAGCGGCTGGATCCGTTTAACGGTGAGGGCGCATTTCACACGGGCGTTGATGTGGCCTCAGATTACGGCGCGCCGGTTCATGCAACTGCAGATGGAATTGTGACCATCGCGGAAAACCACTCCGGCTATGGCCGTCTGGTTGTGCTCGACCACGGATTCGGTATCAGCACCTGGTATGCGCACCTTTCGTCCTTCTCAGCGGTGCCTGGGACGCGCGTTAAACGCGGCGAGGTCATCGGCTATACGGGCATCAGCGGCCGTTCTACCGGCCCGCACGTGCACTACGAAGTCCGCGTGAACAATGCGCCGGTGAATCCGTGGCGCTACATGAAGGGATCGACCGTAGGCGACTAGTCCGAGCCGCTAGCTTCCAGGAATTTCTCGCGCCCCGGTTTTTTCGGGGCATTTTTTATGGCACCTGGCTGACTAATTCCGGATGGTGCTTTTGTTTGGTGGGACCTTGTTTTGTGGAGGCGGAGGCGCGATTGGCATTGTGGTGCGCGCGGCCTCGAGAAAACCGGGCGTCAAATCGAACATCAGCCGAACCGACTTTGTCTCACCACGATCAATCTGCGAGACGTCCGCGCTCTTTAGCAGTTCCAGGTAGGCCTCGCGCACATCTGGTGGAAGCTGCTGTCGCAGCTTCTGATCGTGGAGGCCCGCCTGCGCCAGCACCAGCAACCCGTTGATCACGTCAGACAACTGTTTGGTGGGCGCACCCGCCCCGCCTTCGCCTTCGAGCACGACGCGCAGATGGTCAGCTTCCGGCTTTCCAGCGACGGTGATCCACTGGAGCTGGTCGATCAAAGCCGAAAGCTGAGGAGATTGCAGCCCACCCGGGGCTTGTGCGCTTAGCGCCGCTCCGGCGCCGGCATCTTGCCGCACCACGACGAATACCGGCGAACCGGCAAGCCGGCGGAATCGCTCGCGCCAGGCTTGTGTGTCTGAGTCAGCATGTGGCTGGGATAGCGAGGAATCCAAGCTCGCATCGTTTGTCAACGCGATGCGATTGTTGCGCAAAAACGTGAACGTAATTCGTCTTGAGCCGCCGGCGACCGGCACGGAAAAAATCTCTTTGCCGTCGCGAGTTCCGAGCGTTCCTGTTTGCGACGCATAAGCGGCGATTTTCTTTCGGTCGAATCGTCCGTCGGCGACGGCAAAAAGCGTGGAATCCTGGCCGCGCTTTACGAGTGCGATGCTCGCGCGGTTTAAATCGCTCTCGTAATTGAATCCCGTGGATTGCAAGAACTGTGCGTAGTCTGCATCTGCCTTTGGCGGCGGCGCCCATTTATAGAGTTCGGCGAGAAACGGAGATTGCCGGAGCGCATCCAGGTCGATAAAGAGGACCACGCTGGCATCGGCGGGCATCAGCGCAAGAAGTTCGCTGCGCGAGCTGGATCCAGAGCCGCTCCATTGTTGGTAGCCGTAGAGCACTAGGGCTGCAAGCACAAGCACAGCAACGATCGTCGCAGCAGTCCTTCGCTTGTTCATGCCGTTGGCACCAAAGGCTCGCTATCTCTACAGCTGCTGATTACCGCGTTTCTGGCCAAACCGGCGGTGCCAGGGAGAAGCCGTTTTAGGGAAAATTTGAGGCTTGCTGTTCTTGCCCGGCTTGCCTCGTGCAGAAACACGGGGTTTATGCTAAACTATAGAGGTGCCGAAAGATAGAGCCGCTAGGAGTGCGACACATGGGAACGGGTTTTCCACAGACTTGGTCCCAGACGTGCTCCAAAATCGTACCACCCCCTTGCAATTTACTTGCCCCTTCTGCTATTCTTACTCGG
>DATDHE010000266.1:0-10296 GCA_036521695.1 Candidatus Acidiferrum sp.
GATGTACCGCAATCTCAAGTCCGTCTGCGAGAATTATGCTTTCCGCGGTGTGGGGCGGCTCTTGCTGGCGCGCGCAATGGAAGATCATGCCGATCTGGAACTATGCCGTGGCCGGTTTCCGCCAAAAACGTGATCGTCTGGCGGCTAACGGCGAGTCTCGAAGTGATGGAGCAACGCGTCAAGAGGTGAGCGACGTTGCTTACGAAATGCTTCTGAAGGCTGGCTGGATTACAGAAAGATCCACTGATGATTTCGAAAAGCTGTAAGAAAGTGGTTAGGAAGTGCGGGAGATGCGCGGGGTGGCGCGCACGATGGCGTGGCGTGATTCTTTGTTTTGCGAATGCAACGACGCTACGCGCGACAGTTCCTGCTGCACCACGGTGGCGAATTCCGTCATTTGGCGTTCCATCTCGACCATTTTTTCGCGCATGTTCAATATGATTTCGATGCCTGCGAGGTTTACGCCCATGTCGCGCGCCAGCGTCAGGATGACGTCGAGGCGCTCGAGGTCCGAATCGGTGTAGAGGCGCGTATTTCCCTGCGAGCGCGAGGGCTTCAGCAAGCCGACGCGTTCGTAGAGCCGCAGCGTTTGCGGGTGGAGCTTATAGATCTCCGCTACTGCGCTAATCATGTAGCCGGCTTTGGCTCGTTTTCTGGCTCGCTGTGGCATTTGTTGCTCTCTCAACTTCGGGCACGATCTTCGCGCCCTTGCATTCTCAGAGATTGGCGCGAAGTATCGCGCCCTTACACTCCTGCCTTCGTGAATAGATCTTTACGCGGATCTTCCGGCGCAATTGTTTCTAGTTCTTTCATCAGGTTGCGGACGCGTTCATCCGTCGGGAGCGGCACCACTACCTGGATCTCGACGTACTGATCGCCACGCGAGCCGTTGCGCGCGCTGGGCACGCCTTTTTCTTTCAGGCGCAGCGTCTTGCCGCTGTTCGTCGCGGGGGGAATGCGCACCAGCGAGCGGCCGTCGATTGTGGGTACTTCGACCTTTGCGCCGAGGGTGGCTTCCGGCACCGTCACGGGAACTTTGGTATATAAATCGTTACCGCGACGCTCGAAAAAGGGATGCGGCCGCACCTCCACGCGCAAATACAAATCGCCTGGAGGCGCGCCCATCGTTCCTGCGTTACCCTTGCCGGGAACGCGCACGCGTGAACCACTGGCCACGCCTGCCGGAATGCGCACGTCGATGGTTTCCGTGCGTCGCAAGCGTCCTTCTCCGCTGCACGTGGGGCAGACTTTTCGGATTTTGCCGGTACCGCCGCAGCGCGTGCAGGGAACATTGAATTTCATTTTGCCGGCGGCTTGCTGAATGGTTCCCGACCCGTGACAAACGGGGCAAGTTTGCTGGGAACCGATCGCGCCCGTTCCGTGGCAGGTGTCACAAGTATCGAGGCGCGTGATGGTCAGTTTCTTGACGGCGCCACGAACGGCATCCCAAAAGTCGATCTCGATCTGATATTCGAGGTCGCTCCCGGGCTCATGCTCCGGTTCTTCGCCGCCGCCGCGCCCACCGCGAAAAAATTGGCTGAAGAGGTCGCGGAAACTTGCATTGCCACCCTGCGCGCCCGAGCCACCGCCAAAATCAAAGCCGCCAAAATCAAAATTGACGCGTTCTCCGTCTTGCTGCGGCGCGCCTCCGGGCCCGCCGGGAGGAATATTGTCGCTGTAAAAACCGTACTGATCGTACATCTGCCGCTTTTTTGTGTCGGACAGAACGTCGTAAGCTTCCTGCAGTTGCTTGAATTTTTCTTCGGAGGATTTATCACCGGGATTCAGGTCAGGATGGTACTTGCGCGCGAGTTTGCGAAAAGCCGTGCGAATATCTTTCGCGTTCGCCTTCTTCGAGACTCCTAATAGTTCGTAATACCCTTGTTTTGCGGTTGTGGCCATGGAAACTAGTTAAAATCAGCAGTCGACAGTTAAAAGTTGAAAAAACGCCTACGGCACGCCCTAAAGCAAGAAGGGGCGGGAGCCCTTTCAAGGTAAACAATCCCCGCCCCCACGGGCTTTG
Source organism: Candidatus Acidiferrum sp. (assembly GCA_036521695.1). Taxonomy (GTDB): domain Bacteria; phylum Acidobacteriota; class Terriglobia; order Acidiferrales; family UBA7541; genus Acidiferrum. The sequence continues at coordinate 2,024 of DATDHE010000266.1, forward strand.
GTTGCTTAGTTAGGCCGCTTGCTTTCGTCTACGTCTACATACTCTGCGTCGATCACGTCGCCGGGCTTTTTGTCCTGCGCGTTGCCGCCAGAGGTCGAGCCTGCATGCCCGCCACTTGCTCCCGCACCTGCACTGGCAGCCTGCTGGGCTCCCGCGGCCTCATTGGCTTTGTAGAGCACCTCGGCGATCTTGTGCAAAGACTTCTCGAGATTCTCCGTCGCGGAGCGCAAGCGAGCCGTGCCGCCCTCGGCGATGGCTTTCTTGGCTTCTTCGATGGCGTCCTCGGCAGACTTGACGTCCGATTCCGCAATCTTCTCGCGATTCTCGCGGACCATCTTTTCCGCCTGGTACATGACGCCGTCGAGCCTGTTGCGCGCTTCGACTTCCTCCATGCGGCGGCGATCATCTTCGGAATGGGATTCGGCCTCGGTGCGCATCTTCTCGGCTTCTTCCTTCGTCAGACCGCTCGAAGCTGTGATAGTGATCTTCTGTTCCTTGTTGGTGGCCTTGTCCTTCGCGCTGACGTTTAAGATGCCGTTGGCGTCGATGTCAAAGGTCACTTCGATTTGCGGAGTGCCGCGAGGCGCCGGCGGAATGCCGTCCAGCTTGAATTTGCCAAGCGAACGGTTGTCCGAAGCGAACTTGCGCTCCCCTTGCAGCACCTGGATTTCGACGCCGGGCTGATTGTCGGCAGCCGTCGAGTACGTTTCGACTTTGCGCGTCGGAATCGTGGTGTTGCGCGGGATCTGCACGGTCATCACGCCGCCGAGCGTCTCGACGCCCAGAGAAAGCGGCGTCACGTCAAGCAGCAAGATGTCCTTTACTTCGCCTCCGAGTACCGCGCCCTGAATCGCCGCGCCTACCGCCACGACTTCGTCAGGGTTCACGCCCTTGTGCAGCTCTTTCTCGCCGAAGAACGTGCGTACGAGCGCTTGTACCTTCGGAATACGCGTCGAGCCGCCAACCATCACGATTTCCTGGATGTCGCTCGGCGACAGTTTCGCGTCTTCGAGAGCTTGCCTGACCGGTTTCATGGAGCGTTCGAGCAGGTCGTTCATCAATTGCTCGAGGCGCGTCCGCGTGAGCTTCTGCTGCATGTGGATGGGGCCGTTCGCGCCCGCCGTGATAAACGGCAGGTTGATTTCCGTCTCCATCATTTGCGAAAGCTCAATCTTGGCTTTTTCCGCGGCTTCCTTCAGGCGTTGCAGGGCCATGCGGTCCTTGCCGAGGTCGATGCTGTGCTCTTTCTTGAATTCGTCGATCAACCAGTCCACGATGCGCTGGTCGATGTCGTCACCGCCAAGGTGGGTGTCACCGTTGGTGGACTTCACTTCCACGACGCCCGCGCCGACTTCCAGCACGGAAATGTCGAACGTGCCGCCGCCGAGGTCGTACACGGCGATAGTTTCGTCGCTCTTTTTCTCGAGGCCATACGCCAACGCAGCCGCTGTGGGCTCGTTGATGATGCGGACGACTTCCAGGCCGGCAATCTCGCCCGCCTGCTTGGTCGCCTGACGCTGCGCGTCATTGAAATACGCGGGCACTGTTATGACCGCTTTGCCGACTTTTTCGCCAAGAAAATCTTCCGCCGCGGACTTCAGTTTGCCGAGGATCATCGCGGAAATCTGCGGCGGGCTGTAAATCTTGCCGAAAATCTCGATGCGCGCATCATCGTGATCTCCCTTGACTACCTTGTAGGGGATGCGCTTCATCTCATCGGCAACTTCATCGTAACGGCGGCCCATAAAGCGCTTGATCGAATACACCGTATTTTCGGGATTCGTCACGGCTTGGCGCTTCGCTACTTGTCCCACGAGGCGCTCTCCGGTCTTGGTTATGGCCACAACCGAAGGAGTGGTGCGTGCGCCTTCCTGGTTCGGGATCACTACCGGTTCGCCACCTTGCATGACGGCTACGACCGAGTTGGTGGTGCCCAGGTCAATTCCTATAATCTTGCTCATCTCTGTTATTCCTTCCGGAACCCGTCTACATCACTGGCCGTCCGGAAGGTAAGGTTTCCGGAGGGGGCCGAGGTCAAAGGCGTGCTCCTTGGTCCAGTTCGAGGGGCAGTATATAACTTGAGTGTGTCTCTGTCAAGTTTTCTTTTATACTTTGTAAGTATCTATATTTCAGTATCTTAAAGGACTTACTTCTTACGGCTTAGGCCTGTCTATCGGAGGCCGCGAGCGGGGTCGCAGGTTACTTAAAAAGGCACGGAAGCCTTCGAGCCATTCAGGAGTAGAAACCTGTGATAATCTGACCGAGAGATTGCATCTCACCTTTTTGAGAATGTTTTCGGGGAGGGTCGCGTGAGTCGTCGCGTTGTGTTTGCTGTAACTGTGGTCTTGGCGTTGATCTGTGGGCGGCTCCTAGTGAGCCGAGGCATTCACCCCGTTGCCGCAGCGCGCTTCAGCGCCCAGCCGCGTGTTGATTCTTCACCGAAAGTTGTGCCCGCCGCCCCGGCGAGGGACGTGAGCGCTACGCGACAGCCGGCGGGACGCGAATTAGTAGATGGCGTGAACGACGTCGATCCTCACAAGGCCTTTGGCTCGAAGAGCGCTCCCATTGTGCTAGAAGTATTTAGCGATTTTCAGTGCCCCGCATGCAAGACGCTTTTCGTTACCACCAACAGGCAGCTCATGGACAATTATGTCACCACCGGGAAGGTCTATCTGATTCATCGCGATTTTCCGCTACCCATGCATGCCTATTCGCGAGTAGCGGCACGTTATGCGCGGGCGGCGGCAGAGATTGGAAAGGTCGAGGTCGTTGAGAGAACCTTGTTTGATAATCAGGAGAAATGGGAGCAGACCGGTGATGTCGATGGAACGCTTGCCGCCGTGCTTTCCTCCGCGGATATGACGAAGGTCCGCGCGCTGGTCAAGGGGGGAACGCTCGAGCCTCTCATCGACAAGGATTTTGCTCTTGGACAGATGTACCGTGTGAGTTCGACGCCGACGTCGGTCTTCCATTCCAAGGGGCAGACGTATCCTTACTCCGGCGTGATGCCTTACGAAACACTGCACCAATTCCTGGACCAATTGCTTAGCCAGAAGTGAAGAATTTGGAAAAAATCAAGGCATGATGCAATCCAGCCCACTGAATCTGCGCCGTGCGATCATTTGGATCGGCCGTCTGGTTCTAGGTTGCATCTTCATTTACGCCGGCTACTCCAAGATTTTTCTCCCGAACCATAATCTGTGGCCGTTTTTCATTCTTAAATTCTCCGTATCCCTGAACCTCTCGAACTTCGCCACTCAGGTCGAAGCGTTCAAGATGCTGCCCGCCTGGGGAGTGCAATTGGTCGCTAACACGCTGCCCTTCACGGAAATTATTCTTGGGCTGCTGGTTCTGATTGGCTGGCGCTTGCGCATCTGGGCTCCGGTGCTCACAGCCATCATGCTGGGTTTCTTCGCTGTGGTCTTGCGGGCGTATCTCCTGCACATGGACATCAATTGCGGCTGTTTCTCGACTCCCCAACCGATCAATCTTCAGAAGGTGCTGGAAGACGCAGCGCTCTCCGGGCTTGCGCTGCTCATGACTATCTTCACTTTCATGGAAGCTCGTCGGCCACATCCGTGGGCGGCCCAAGAGACGACGCGCGTCCAGGTTTAGTCGAGGCAGCGTTCGAGAAGTCCGCTCGCAGACGAAAGCGATGAAAACTCTGAATCAGTATCTGGAACTCGCCGCGGTCGCGCATGGTCATTTGTGCGCGGGGCAAGTGCTGGGCGTGCGGCTGGCGATGCTGGGGTTGCAAGAGCTGGGCATTGAAGACCCCATCGCTGAGCGCAAACGAATCGTTACGTACGTAGAGATTGACCGCTGCGTGACGGACGCCGTCGCGCTTGTCGCCAACTGCCGGCTGGGAAAGCGCGCACTGAAATTCCGCGACTGGGGCAAAGTGGCGGCCACGTTTGTTGATCTTAAGACGGGCCGCGCCGTACGGGTCGCCGCCAAGGAATCCTCGAAGCAAGCTGCACGCGAAATGTTTCCGGAAATGGCGAAAGACGCGGGGCAGCAAAAGGCTTACGCTGCGCTATCGGATGAAGTGCTCTTTGACAAGCAATGGGTAAAAGTCGAGGTGCAACCCGAAGATCTGCCCGGGTTTAAAGGTCCGCGTGTGGTGTGCGCCGAATGCGGTGAAGGCATCAACTTCAAGCGCGAACTCCTAGTGCAGGGCCGCACCCTTTGCCGTTCTTGCGCCGGCGAACGCTACTATGAACTGCTTCACTGAGAGGCTGAACGTTCGCTACCCATTTGATATGCGATTTGAAAGGGGAAAGTGGATCGTGAGGAAGGCACGAATGAAATGGATATCCTAATGCCTATTGGGCTCCGTTTCTGAGTAGCGTCGCGCTCTGCTCAAAAGCGCCGCCCGCCAATCGTTCTGCGATAGAATTATCCTTCGATGCTGAGTCTCCCTCCTATTACGTTGCGACTGCGCGGTTGGAAACTGATTGACCGCGTCGCCCTTGCCTTTCTACTCCTTTGTGCCATTGCGCTGGGAGCAGCTTGCGGGTTGTTGTTTGTCTACGCCAGCGACTTGCCGGAGATTCGCGCGCTGGAAACGTACCGCCCTACTGTTGTCACCGAGGTCTATGCTGACGACGGGCAGCTCGTCGGGAGCTTCGCGCTGCAGCGGCGCATCCTGATGACTTACGAGCAGTGCCCCAAAGTTCTCTACAACGCGGTTACGGCCATCGAGGATCAGCACTTCGAAGAGCATTGGGGCATTGACTTTCCGCGCATCGCCGGAGCTGCGTGGCGAAAGATTCTGCACGGGGGCAAGGCGCAAGGTGCCAGCACGATCAGTATGCAACTTGCCGGCAATCTCTTCCTCGATCGCAGCGAGATCAGCTTCCGCCGCAAAATGCAGGAGATTCTGCTAGCCCTGCAAATTGAGCGGCGGTACACGAAGCCGCAAATTTTCGCCATGTACGCCAACCAGGTCTATCTGGCGCATGGCAACTACGGCTTCGCGGCGGCCGCGCAATTCTATTTTGGAAAGTCCGTCACTGATCTGAAGCTGCAGGAAGCCGCGCTGCTCGCGGGAATGATCCGCGGGCCGATTTACTCACCTTTGGCTGATCCCGCGCGCGCCCTGGCACGCCGTAACCTCGTCATTCATCGCCTGGAAGAGGAAGGTAAGATTACTCCTGTAGAGGAAGAGGCCGCCAAGAAAACGCCTCTCGGCCTGCACCTACAATATCCACGCAACGATCTGGCTCCTTACTTCTTCGAGGAAATTCGCAAGTATTTGGAATCGACGTATGGCACGGAAGCCGTCCACGAGCGCGGTCTGCGCGTTTACACCACGCTGAACATCAAGATGCAGCAAGCCGCCAACCAAGCGCTCCGCGATGGCCTGCACAGCTACGACCGGCGCCACGGCTGGCGCGGCGAGCCTGCCAACATTCTGCGCGATAATCTCGGCAAGCTTGATAGCTACGACGACGATGATTGGCGTCATCCCATCGAGAAAGGTTCGTATGTCACCGGCCTGGTTCTTTCCGTCGACGATAAGTACGCCACGATAAAAATTGGTTCTTATCGCGCGATACTTTCGCCGCCGGATTTCGCCTGGACCGGCCGCAAGAAGCCCTCGGATCTTCTGAAAGTCGGCGACCTAGCGCAGTTCTCCATTCAAGAGCTTCATGAAGCCACGGCTCGTGTACAGCTTGAGCAGCAGCCTGCACCGCAGGCCGCGATTATGGCCATCGACAATTCGACCGGCGAAATCAAAGCCATGGTCGGCGGCTATAGCTTTGAAGATTCCAAATTCAATCGCGCCACGCAGGCCGTCCGGCAAGTGGGCAGTTCGTTCAAGATCTATCTCTACGCCGACGCTATCGAAAAAGGCTCCTCGCCGTTCGACACCATTGTCGACACGCCGTTTACGGTGATCAGCGGCGGACAGCCTTATTCGCCGCACAACTACGACGAGAAGTACGAGGGCACCATTACACTGCGCCGCGCGCTGGCCGGCTCCCGCAACGTTCCCGCGGTCAAGCTGGCGGAGAAAGTCGGCATCAACTCCGTCGTGGATATGACGCGGCGATTCGGCATCACCACCTCGCTCCCGCCCTATCTTCCGCTCGTGCTCGGAGCGGCTGACATGAAGCTGCTCGAACACGTCTCTGCTTTCACGGTTTTTCCGAATGACGGGATCCGCATCGACCCGCACATGATTCGCCGCGTGACAAGTTATGACGGCGCGCTGCTCGAAGAAGCGCATCCCGAAGTGCATGACGTTATTTCGCCGGAAGTCGCTCGGACGATGACGGCCATGCTGGAAGAAGTCATTCAGTTCGGCACTGGCGTTCAGGCCAAAGCGCTCGGCCGTCCCGCTGCGGGAAAAACCGGAACGACGCAGGACTATACCGATGCATGGTTCATGGGCTTTACCCCGCAACTTACCTGCGGCGTGTGGGTGGGCTTCGATGACAAACAGATTTCGCTCGGAAAAAAGGAAACCGGCGCCCGTGCTGCACTTCCCATCTGGCTCGAATTCATGAAGACCGCACTGGAAGGCCAGCCCGTCCTTGATTTTGCAAACGTTGTCACGCTCGAACAACAGGCGCTGGACCACAAAGTCAACGTAGACACGCCCGATACGGCACCCGAAACAGACGAACCCGCCGCTCCCAAGGAAAAGCCTCCGGTCGTTCCGCCGCCAATCAAGACGACAACTGCACCTGCCAGCACCTCAGGAGTTCCTCCCGGGTAATAGCGATGGCATGCTCATCCGGCTTGACGCGCCCGGGTTTCGCAGAAGCTTTGTATTCAACCAGGTGGTGAAATGCAGGTTGCTTTTTATTGTTGCTTATCGGAGATTGCGGAACGGATCCCACCCCAGGTTTGGAAGGGGTACTTCGCGCCCAGCCTCATCGACCAGCAGCAACGTCCTCTCCTTCGTGATTTCACCAATGGCTGTGAAGGGGATTCCATTTTGTGAACGGGGAATCCGCTTCAGCCTTTTGCGAGGCACCGTGAAGAGTAATTCGTAGTCATCGCCGCCGTGTAGCGCCAAATCCAGCATAGCTGCGTCGCCGCCCTGCTCACCCCTGGGCACCCGCGCCGCGGGAATCTTCGAAGCCGTTAACCGCGCCCCAACACCGCTCGCAGCACAGAGTCGCGGCAGGTCTGTGGAGAGACCGTCGGAGAGGTCCATCATTGCCGAGGCCAGGCGATTTTCGGCGAGCCATCGGCCCAACTCCAACCGGGGTTCGGGGTAAAGATGTTTTTTGAGAATTGGATCGTGGCTGCTTGCCAGCCGTTTGCCCTTTCGAATCAGCCGAAGGCCCAGTTCTGCCTCGCCGAGCCGCCCGCTTACGAAAAGAACATCGCCTGGGCGCGCTCCGGACCGCAGAACTGCCCCGCCCGTCCGCACCTCGCCCAGCACGGTCACATTGATAAGGATGTCTTGCGTTCGGGTCGTATCGCCGCCCGCCAGCACACACCCAAATCGCTTGGCCGCCCGGAGCAGCCCCTGAAGAAACTCATCGAACCAAACGCCGGTGTGCGAGGCGGGCAGGGCAAGGCTGAGCAGCAAGCATCGGGGCGCGCCTCCCATGGCGGCCACATCGCTGACGGATCGAGCGAGGCATTTCCACCCCACCGCAACGGGAGGATGCTTATCGCGAAGAAAGTGCGAGCCCTCCAGGAACCAGTCGCAGGTAAGAATCTGGTCGAATCCACTCGTGGATTTGAAGAGCGCCGCATCGTCGCCGATTCCTAGACGCACTCTGGAGCTGTGAGTCTGCATCTGGGCCACGATCTCTCCGATCCGTCCCAAAACGCCGGCCTCCCCGAGGCCCTGGCGCTTGGCGGATAGGTGCTTTGTTTTCTTCATGACTGGCGTAGAGTATAGCTCTCGGCACACTCTTCGCGCGGGGGGAAGATGAAGGAATTCGCAACGCAACGGACGATTTGTAGATTTGTAGAAGTCGTCGGAATCCTGTACTCCCGGGCAGGTGGACGGTTTTTCACACCCTGTTCCAAATACCGCAAAATACAGGGTTGACGGCCAGCGCTACAGAATTTAGTATGAGCGAGGTCGCGAACCGAGTCTTACGGTTCAGATTTGGTTCATACGGGTTCGAAGTGGTTCTCTTCCGCGGGCGCCAGGGCACAAAGCCCGCATTTGACAAGCTGGAGGCCTGAGGAGCCAGTATAGTGATTACGAGCAAGAACTATACGTTTTATATCGCGACAACTCCGGGCAAGCTGCAAAAGCTTGTCATCCCGGCGTACGTCCTGCACAGCCTCGCCGT
>DATDHE010000267.1:0-14293 GCA_036521695.1 Candidatus Acidiferrum sp.
GGAGATTTAGCGGTTGTGGGAGTTAATCTGTGCGGTCGCGAAAAGCTACTTCCATCACGCAGTTCCAGGCTGCGTTGGTGGTTTCGCCAGCGCCGCCGGTGCGCCTTAACGCCTCGATGCCAACCGTCGCGTGCTGAACGAATTTCCTACCAGAAGAAAACTCTCTGTCTGTCGCGTTTTGCACATGACGTAAAAAATGCCAGCGTGGCCCGCTTCTCATTTGCCCTCGAAGGCGCCACCGCCTCTGGAAACTTTTCTCGTTCCCTCGGTGTCAAAGGGACTATCCGGGGATTCGTTTGTAGTTCGTCTGCTCGCAGGAAGGCGCCCGATGCTCGAAGCAAGAGGGCTCACAAAGTATTACGGCTCGGTGCTGGCCGTTCAAAGTATCGACTTCGCTCTCGATCCCGGTCAGGTTCTCGGCTACCTCGGGCCGAATGGCTCCGGCAAAAGCACTACCGTCAAAATGCTCATCGGCCTTCTGGAACCCAGCAGCGGACAGGTTCTCTTCAACGACAATGACATCCAGCAGGATCTTGTCGCTTATCGCAAGCACCTCGGCTATGTCCCGGAAGAAGCTAATCTTTATCCCTACTTGACCGGCTACGAGTATCTGGAACTGGTCGGTACGCTCCGCGGCATGCCACAGCAGGGCATGAAAACTAAAATCGATGCTTTCCTCGAACTCTTCTCTCTCTTTCCCCATCGCCACGTCGCGCTCAGCTCTTATTCCAAAGGCATGCGTCAGCGCATTCTTCTCATCTCCGCCCTCATGGACAATCCCGACGTGCTCATTCTCGACGAGCCACTCTCGGGTCTCGACGTCACTAGCGCGCTCATCTTCAAAAATCTCATTCAATCGCTCAGCGCGAAGGGCAAAACCATTTTCTATTGCTCGCACGTCCTCGAAGTCGTTGAAAAGGTTTGTACGAGCTTGCTGATTCTGAGAAAAGGCCAGGTTATCGCCAGCGGTTCCACAGAAGAGGTTCGTCGGCGCATCGGCGAAACTTCGTTGGAACATATCTTTCTGCAACTTGTGGAGGATCGCGACGTCGCTCAAATCGCGAACAATATCGTGGATGTGATGGTTTCGCCTTGATTGCCCGCGCAAAACAATTTTTCCGCGAAGCCTGGGAGCCCTATTCTCGCCGGCCCTTTCCCACTCTTTTGCGAGTATTCATCGGCCGCGTCTTCCACGGCGGCGGAGATTCCGGGGCGTCCGAGATGGACGTCGGTCTCGGCGTGATTCTCATTTTGCTCGCGATGCCCGGCGTCCTCATTTGTCTTCTCCTGTTCGAGAAATACAGCACTCTTGTCCGCTGGATGCGCGGCGAGCCCGCCTTCGATCCCTTCATCGCCACCATACCGGATGAATATTTCTTTATCGTACTATCCATGGTCGTCACTGGGGCCGCGGCTCTGTGGCGCTGGGACGCGCTCTTCCTCGACCGCCGCGATTACAGCAACATCATTCCCCTGCCGGTTTCTCTCCACCGGATTTTTCTCGGGAATCTCGCCGCCATTTTCCTGCTCGCCGTGGTCCTTACTCTAGACGTAAACGCCGCCAGCTGCGTTCTTTTCCCCATTGTCGTTGTCGGTTCGCAAGACTCCCTCTCCCTTCTTCTGCGCTTCGGAGCTGGCCATGCCATCACGGTAGCGCTGGCCAGCGCCTTCAGTTTCTTTGCAGTGTTCGCTTTGATCGGACTGCTCCTGGCCGTGCTTCCCTACTCCCTCTTTCGCAGAATCTCGCTGTACGTTCGTTTCCTAATCGCCCTTTTTTTCCTGGCGCTGCTCGCCACCAGCTTTGGGGTCACTTCCTTTCTTGGCCAGCTCGCGCGCGTGAGCAAGCTGACGGTAAATCTGTTGCCGCCGGTGTGGTTTCTGGGAATAGGCCAAGCCGTCTGGGGAAACGGCAGCAATCCGTTCTACGCAGCCATGATGCGAACAGCCCTCTTCGCGTTAGGAGTTTCCCTCGTTGTCGCCATGGTGTCCTACGCGCTCAGCTTTCGGCGGTCTTTCATCCGCCTTCCAGAAACCGCGGAGGTCGGTCCCTTCCCGCGCTCGCAATTTCATGTGCTCCCGGTCGGCCTGTTTGACAGGATATTTCTTCGCGATCCGCCGCAACGCGCGTGTTTCCACTTCATCATACGCACTCTTCTTCGCAGCGAAGCCCATCTGCAGGTCGCCTCAGCCTTTGTCGCCATGGGCCTGGTCGTGAGCGCCGAATCCCTGGTCTCCTCGTTCCACGCACGCGTCGCCGCCACCTCGCGAACCCCAACCGAGGAATTGCTCTCTATCCCTTTCATTGTGGGATTCTGCATCATGGTGGGAATCCGTCTTTCTTTCGAAATCCCCACGGACCTTCGCGCCAATTGGGTCTTCGCCCTCTGGATTGACCCGAACACTTTGCAAACGCGCCCCATCGCCAGAAAAGCCCTTCTCACCTTCTCGCTCGCTCTGCTCGGGCCAATTTGCTTTGTCTCGTCTGCCGTCCTTTGGGGATTCGGCGTCGCGCTTCTGCACACCACGATCTTCGCCGCGTGTACAATCGCTTTTGTCGAACTCCTTCTGCTCCGCTTCCGCAAGATTCCTTTCACCTGCTCCTATCCGCCGTTCCAAAGCCACTCCGCACTCATTTTTGTCGCCTATCTCTTCGGCTTCGTGATCTTCACCGTTTACCTTCCTGAGCTCGAGCTCTGGTCCCTCGCCGATCCTTGGCGCGTCTCACTCTTCATCCCACTGGAAGCCGTCATCCTACTTTCCGTTCAACAATACCGAAAGCAAATGCTCGATATGGATAAGCATTTAATTTTCGAAGAAGTGTCCGCCTCAAATTTTTGATGCGACGGCTGAGTTTTCTTTCTGCCACCGAATTTTGCTTCACTCCAAGACTCATCGCTTATAATCCGCAGCACTCATGGCCACTTCGAATCAGTCCCTTCCGTGCAGCGCCAGACCAAACTCTTTCCTCGCCAGCGACCTGTCCATCGCATGGCTCCTCGCTGCTGCTGCCGTCCTCTTGCAGATGTTTACCAACGGCGGCTACGGCTACTTCCGCGATGAACTTTATTTTCTCGCTTGCAGCGATCATCTCGCGTGGGGCTACGTTGATTTCGCACCGCTGGTCGCTCTCCTCGCGCGCATCAGCCGCTTCGCGCTAGGTGATTCTCTCCACGCCATCCGCACATTGCCTGCACTCGGGCAAGGCGGGCAAATCCTGATCACCGGCCTCATTGCGCGCGAACTTGGCGGCAAACGTTTTGCCATCTTTCTTTCTTGTCTTTCCGTTTTGCTCGCTCCCGTGATTCTCGGCAACGCCACGCGTCTCTCGATGAACCCTTTCGAGCCGCTCTTCTGGATGGGCGCTGTCTATTTTCTCCTGCGCGCCACCAATCTCACGCAACCAAGACTACTACTGGCCAGCGGTGCGCTTCTCGGCCTCGGCCTGGAAAACAAACATTCCACCGCCTTCTTCCTCCTCAGCCTCACCATCGGCTTGCTGCTCTCGCCAAGCCGCCGCCTGCTGCTCACAAAATGGTTCTGGCTGGCCGCCGCCATCGCTTTCCTGATCTTTCTCCCCAACCTGATCTGGCAATACACGCACCATTTCCCCACGCTGGAAGCTCTCAGCAATGTGCGCAAAACTCACAAGAACATAGAACTTCCTCCCCTCCCTTTCTTTCGCCAACAAATCATGATGCTTCTGCCCGTCAGCGCATTGGTGTGGATCCCCGGTCTCGTTTACCTACTCTTCAGCCGCAAAGCCAAAAGCTATCGCTGCCTCGGCTTGACTTACATCGTATTTCTGGCTGTGATGATGTTTCTCAAAGGCAAGGACTACTATCTTGCTCCTATTTACCCAATGCTTTTTGCCGCTGGCGGTGTCTTGTGGGAGTCAATCATCGCCGCGCGCTCACGCATGCGTTGGTTCAGAGTCGCTCTGCCTGCCGCCGTCTTTGTGTTGGGTGTAATCGCGATTCCGCTAAATATTCCAATCTTGCCCGTCGAGAAGATTGTTCCTTACATGGAAGGGCTGGGCATCACTATGTCGCGGACAGAAGTGCAAGACAGCGACCCACTCCCGCAACACTTCGGCGACGAATTCGGCTGGGAAGAAATGGTCGCCGCCACTGCTCAGATCTACAACTCTTTGCCTGCGGACGAGCGCGCCAAGACCGGCATCCTGGCCGGCACCTACGGCGATGCAGGCGCCATCGATTTCTTCGGCCCACGCTATGGCCTGCCAAAATCCATCAGCCCTCACCAAAATTATTACTACTGGGGACCGCGCCAATACACGGGCGAAATTCTAATTCTGCTTCACTACAATCTTGCAGACGCCCAGCGCGGATGCCAAAACGTTCAGGTTGGTCCTACTCTCAACAACCCGTATGCGATGCAGGAGGAGCATTACACGATCCTTGTCTGTCGCAATTCTAAAACCCCCCTGGCCGAAGCCTGGCCCCGCCTCAAGGTCTGGAATTAACGCGGATTCTGCATGCATTCGTTCAAAGGAGTGTGGCTAAGGCATACAACGCTTCAGGAGGAGTGCGCCATGAAGCATTCAGCCGAGTCCAAACACATCGATAACCGCGGCGTTGCGACAATCGCCATCGCTGTTGGCGCGGTGGCCATCGGTGCGTTGGCGATCGGAGTCTTGGCCATTGGCCGGTTGGCCATCCGAAGAATCCTGGTCGAAAAGGCTAAACTCAGATCGCTGCAGATCGAAGAACTCACGGTGACGCGCCTCCGGGTCTCCGATCTAGAGATAAGCGACTCGCTTAGCTTGCCCTTAAGGCCCTCACTCGAAAATGGAGAGGGCGAGTGACGAGAGGGCTGAACTCGGCTTGGCATCGCGGATCCTCGACGCAGCTACCAGACATAGGTTCCCACCGCTCCTTCTTTCAGAGATGTCTGGAAGGACTTGCCGTAATATTGGACACGAAAACTCTGTGGTGACCTTCCATCATTCACAACGATTAATACGGTCTTCCCGCCGGGAGCCTGGAAGGCCACATTGGGAAGCGTGGGAGGCAAAGTTGAAGCGATGCGCACTGAGCCGGGACGCACAAACTTTGAAAAGTGCGCCATCGCGTAGTATGCCAGGTTTCGGGTGACCTCGCTGCCGTCGATGGTGATGGCGCCCTGACAAATTCCGCATCCTCCATTGTCCGTATGTGGTTCGAATTTTGAGTTGGCGGCAAGATTCCACAGCAGCACGTTGCGGCTCCAGTTCCGCAGAGCTCCAATAAATGTCCCTACAACGGGTTTCGCAATCGAAATTCTTGCGCTCTCCGTAGGCTCAACCGCCATGTATTCCGTGAAGTACAGATTTTTTTGAGGGAAGGCGCTGTGGACTGCAGACATGGCTCCTATTTCGCCGCCATACAAATGAAAACCAGAACCATCTACGTAAGGATTCGCGAGAGGATCACTAAGAATAGAAATCGCGTATTCAGGGACGTCGCAGTTGTGATCATAAAGAATGATCTTGGTCCGTATCCCCGCTGCCTTGAACGCCGGTCCCAAATAGTCCCTAATGAATAGTGCTTCTTCGGACGCTTGCATCAACATGCTCGGCGTATTTTTATCATTCAGCGGCTCGTTTTGAATGGTGATGGCGTCGATGTTGACGCCTTCCGCCTTCATCCCCTGGATGTATTTCACGAAATAATTTGCATAAGTCCCGTAAGATTCCGTCTTTAGTTTGCCTCCTTTCGCGTCGTTATTTATTTTCATCCAGGCGGGCGCCGACCATGGCGATCCAAGTATTTGAATTTCCGGGTTGATCGCCAAAATCTCTTTCAGGATGGGAATGAGTTCGGCTCGATCTGGCGCCAAACTAAATTCGGCCAGCGTGGGATCGGTCTCACCCGCAGCCAGATCGTCGTAAGAAAAAACATGATCATTCAGGTCCGATGAGCCGATGCTGATCCTCAGATAGCTGATACCGATACTCTTGCCGTCCACCGCGAAAAGTTCTTTGAGTAGTGCCGCTCTCTTTGCTGCATCCATGTGCGCAAGGTGCTGGGCACTTCCCCCGGTCAGGGCAAATCCAAACCCGTCGATAGTTTGAAATGTTTTCTGATTATCGATCTCAATAGTGGGCTCTTCACTGGTCGCCTTGGAGAATCGCAATAGCGGCTTCTGAAGTTCAAAGAGTGCTGACTTGTCGCCGTTCGTCAGCCACTCCTGAACATCTCCGCTCTTTTGAGACTGAAGCGGTGCAGACGCGACCGCTAATACGCACACCAACAAACAAATGACGATTCCTGATTTCATTCCACTCCTCCGCAGCGAGCCTCGAGACGGTATTGCGCTGATGAGCATCCGAGTCGAGCAAGAATATGTCAACTCAGCGCAAACCGCTAACCGGACCAGGCGGAAACGGTTATCCACAGCAGAACATCCCGTGATATTGTGCGTCGGAACCGATATTCCCGCAGGAGGATGAGTGATGCAAAGGCGTGCGTTCATGAACTTTACGGCCAGCGCCGCGACGGCACTGGCGTTCCATCCGCTCGCGCGTGCCGCCGAAGAAGCACAAAAAACTCCCGTGCTTTATCCCGATCCGGCGGTCGAAGTCATTGACCCGCGTTTTGCAAAATACAAAGTCGGCAATGCGGCTGTCGAGCGCCTTTACACGGGCACGCGCTGGGCGGAAGGCCCCGTCTGGTTTGGCGATGGCCGCTATCTTCTCTTCAGCGATATTCCGAATAACCGCATTCTGCGATGGCTCGAGGACACGGGAGAAGTCAGCGTTTTCCGCAGCCCGTCGAATTTCAGCAACGGAAATTACCGCGACCGCCAGGGCCGGCTGCTGACTTGTGAGCACGACTCCCGCCGCGTGACGCGCACCGAATACGACGGCACAATCACCGTGCTGATGGACGGTTATCAAGGTAAGAAACTCAACGCGCCGAATGATCTCACCGTGCACTCCGACGGAGCCATTTGGTTTACCGATCCGGGTTACGGCATCATGTCGAATTACGAAGGCCACAAGGCCGCCTTCGAGCTGCCCGCCAACGTTTACCGGCTCGACGCGAAAACGCATGATGTCACTGTCGTGGCCACCGACATGGATAAGCCCAACGGCATCTGTTTCTCGCCCGACGAAAAATTGCTCTACATCGTTGATACCGGGGTTCCAAAGCACCCCACGGACCCTCACCAGATTCGCGTGTACGACGTAGTCGATGGCGTGCGGTTGAAGAACGGCCGCTTGTTTGCTGACATGTCGCCGGGCAATTCGGATGGAATTCGCTGCGATGTGGATGGAAATGTGTGGTCCGCCGCGGGATGGGCGGGAGAGGGCTACAACGGCGTGCACGTCCTCGCGCCCGACGGCAAGATCATCGGAAAGATTCATCTTCCGGAATCCTGCGCGAATCTCTGCTTCGGCGGCGCCAAGAAAAACCGCCTATTCATGGCCGCGAGCCAGTCCTTATATTCCGTGTACGTGGGAACCGAGGGTGCGCAGTTGCCCTGACCATTGCGGCAGGTTGCAAGTTGGCCTGCGTGCGTTTTTTCAATCGCGAAACGCTTTTCGGAATAAACGAATCATCTCCGCGAAGGACAAGTCTGTCGCCTCAGGATCGAAGCGCGGGCCTTCATCGCGCGTAAAGGCGTGCTCCGCTGGATACAACAGCGTGTTGTAGCGCGCGCCGGAGCTTCGGAGCGCCCGATCGATTGTTTCGCGTCCCGCGTCGGGAACGTGCGGGTCCATTGTCCCGAAGATCATCAAAAGTTCACCGCGTATTTCTTTTGCGCGCGCCAAGGATCCCGCATCCGCGTCTTGACCGAGCTTGCCGTCGTGGATGCCTGTGCCGTAGTAGCAGACCGTTGCGCGTACATCTGGCTGAAACGCAGCACGGAAGGCTAGGTGGCCTCCGATGCAAAAACCAGTCACGCCGATTTTCTCGCGCGAGACCTTCGCATGTTTAGAAAGCCAGTCCAGACCTGCGCGGCAATCCTCATCGAAATGCGCTACCGGAGTCTTCGCGGCGTCTTGCTGGCCGCGAGTGCGTCCAGCGTCATCAAACGGGATCACCATCCCTGGCGCTTCGATGCGGCGATAAATTTCGGGGGCAGCGGCGACAAATCCGTACCCCGCAAGCCGCACACAGAAGCGTAGCAGCGGCGGCGTAAGCTGAAAAATGTCGGAATAACACCAGACGCCGGGATATTGACCATCGGCTTTCGGCGTGGCGACGAAGGTTCGCATCGGGGAGCCCGGCAAAGAAATATCCGCGTATTCGATGCTTACAATCATTTGCCTGTCCTCGGGAAATTATCGCGGAGATGCAAAAGCCCCTCAATTCTCGACTATCGCGCAGCAGAAACTTGGAAACGACCTCTTTTGCTACCCAACTACGAATCAAGGAGTGCGCGATTACTACATCAGGCCGCTTTGCCTGGCAAGTTTTAGCGCTTCGATAGCCGCGCCCCGAGCGCCAGCGGTGTCGCCATTCGGCATCACGTAGATGGGAACGCCGGCCTGTTCTTCTCGTTGAGCAGGCATGCCCGTGCGGATCTCATCCAGGAACCAACGTTGGAATTCCTGACTGGTCTCCAACGCGCCTCCGCCGACGATTAGCGCGTCGGGATCAAAGGTGTTCACCATTTCGTCGAAGAAAAGTCCCAAGGCATGGGCCTGCACACGGAATACGTCTTTGCACAGCGGATCGCCTTTGTCGGCGAGACCGCGCACGAGTTTTGCCGCCTGATGGGGCTCCAGCTTTGCGAGATCGTGATTGGGATAACGCGGCAGAAAATACGGCACCAAGTTTCTTTCGATCGCGGTGAGGGAACAGAGCGACTCCAGGTCTCCGATTCGGCCGCAATTGCATAACGGTTTCAGTCCACTGGTGCCGACGATACTCTGGTAAGGAAGCAGCACATGACCGAGTTCTCCGCCAAACCCATTTCTCCCCTTTACGACATTGCCCTCGAGAATAATGCCACCGCCATTGCCCGTGCCAATGATGGTCGAGACCGAGGTCTCGCGGCTGTTTGAGCCAAAGATCGTGTAGTGGCCCCAGAGCGCCGCTGCGTTTCCGTCGTTTAGATAAGAGACCGGTTTTCCGAGAGCGTTCGCCAAACCACCACGAATGTCGAATTCTGCCCACTTAGGATGAACAAAATTTGTGGAACCGCGTGCGCTGAGCTGGCCAGCCGCGCTGGCCGGACCAGGGGTGTCCAGCCCCACGGCAACCACGTCGGATACGGCAACGCCGGCGCGTTCGGCGGCAATCTTGAGACCATCCGCAATCTGGCGAAGGCAGACCTCAGGTCCCTGCTTGGAAAGGGCGGGATGCTCGCACAGGCTCTCGATGAGAAAACGCTCTTGCTGATCCACCAACGTATAGTTGATGGCCGTTCCTCCAAGATCCACACCGGCCACGACTGGCACGCGGATTCTCCTCTATTCTTTGATGTTTGCTCGGCCCAGGGTAGCAGAATTCCGTTCGGCTATCTCAGAAAACAACGGTTCCGGAATAATTTGAAAAGGGATGGAGCGATTTCTTAGCAACTTCGGATGCTCCAATTGCTCTGCTTCTTCGATTCATTTGAAGGCGATCGCGCCGCGGTGGACGGCGATGAGGCGACGCTGAAGGGTCCCCTATTCGCCCTGCTGATACACTACACTGGGCAATGAGCTCACCATTCTGCAATGTTGCACTGCCGGTCCCACTGCGTACTATGTTTACGTACGCCATTCCCGTGGGCTTTCGCGACTCGCTGCAGCCGGGGACTCGCGTGCTCGTCCCTTTCCGCAAAAAGTCTATGGTCGGCGTGGTCGTCGAAATGGCCGAGCATCCGCCAGCGAACGCTAAGCTACGCGAAATCACCAAAGTCATGGAGTTTGCCCCTGCGCTGACTTCCAAGCTGATCGAGCTGGCACAGTGGATCGCGAACTATTACCTCGCACCTGTAGGCGAAGTCTTCCGCGCCATGTTGCCTCCGGTCACAGAGCTGAATTTGCGCAGGGAGATCGTCTTGACGGCGGCGGGCCGCGGCGCAGCCGAGAGTCTTGGCGGCGGTGAGATTTCCCACGGTTTGAGCGCCCCGGAAGCTGCATTCCTCGAAAAGGCGAATGCCAAAAAAGGCCCGGTGCTGCTCAGCTTTGCGGTGAAGATAGGCATGTCGTCTGCTGCTTTGCAATGTTTGCAGCGGCTCGGGCTGATCGAAATTCGAGAAACTCTGCGGGACACGAAACGGAAATCGCAAACGATCATCGCCTGGAGAGGATTTGCGGACAAAGTAGAGAAAACACTGAAAGAGAAAGAAGAAAAGGTCCGGGCACTGCTCGAAACCGAACGCGGGCCGCTGCCACTTCAACAACTGGTCAAGTTCGCTCGGGTTTCGCGGAGCTTGATAGGCCGTATGCTGGCGGATGGCTCGATCGAAAGCTGGGAAGAGCCTATCGATCCGGCGGAAGATCTATTTGATACCGGATACACGCCGCCCGCGCATGCCCTGAATGAAGAACAAGAAAGCGCGATGAAAAGCATTCGCGCGCGGTTTGA
Organism: Candidatus Acidiferrum sp.; assembly: GCA_036521695.1. GTDB lineage: Bacteria > Acidobacteriota > Terriglobia > Acidiferrales > UBA7541 > Acidiferrum. Next base: position 10,530 of record DATDHE010000267.1, read on the forward strand.
ACTCGGGGAATTTGGCGTGCAGTTGCTTCACGGTGTGACGGGGAGTGGAAAAACGGAAGTGTATTTGCGTTGCGTGCAGGAAACACTGGCACAAGGGAAGACGGCGATAATTCTCGTGCCGGAAATTGCGCTGACTTTGTGGATCGGGCGCCAGTGCCGGTCGTGGTTTGGAGCGAAATATGAAGGCGTCGCGGTATTGCACTCGGCGTTGAGTGACGTCGAACGCGCTCGTGAATGGTGGAGGGTTAGGAATGGCGAGGCGCGGGTTGTGGTCGGGACGCGTTCCGCGGTATTTGCGCCTCTGCAGAATCTCGGTTTGATCATCGTCGATGAAGAGCAGGAGAACAGTTACAAGCAGGAAGAGACGCCGCGCTATCACGGGCGCGACGTCGCTATCGTCCGCGCCAAGAGCGAAGGCGCGCTCGCACTACTGGGTTCGGCGACTCCATCGCTAGAGACTTATCACCACGCGCGCAGCGGGAAATACGACCTACTTACCATGTCTTCGCGCGTCGAAAATCGTTCGCTAGCGAGCGTCGAGATTGTCGATCTCCGCGAGGACTTTCAGAAAACGCATCAGACCAGTCCGATTTCCGCCACGCTCTACACGGGATTACAGGAGTGCCTCGCCAGCAAAACGCAGGCGCTTGTACTCATCAACCGGCGCGGGTATTCGTGGTCTGTTCTATGCCGGAGCTGCGGCGCAAGCGTGCAATGCGTCAACTGTAGCATTTCGATGACCTATCACAAAAGCCGCAACCGGCTGGAATGCCATTATTGCGGCTCGATCCAACAAGCGCCCAAGCAATGCCCAAAATGCCAGTCGCAGTACGTTTATTTCTTCGGCGAGGGCTCCGAGCATCTCGAAGAAAGACTGCGCAAGGAGTTCCCTGGGGCGCGGATCGCGCGGCTGGATCGTGACACCGCGCGGACGAAACGACAATATCAGCAAACGCTTGGAGCCTTCGCCGGAGGAGCGCTGGACATTTTGGTTGGCACTCAGATGCTCGCCAAGGGGCACGACTTTCAGCGCGTTACTCTAGTCGGCGTAATCTCCGCGGACTCTTCGCTGAGCATGCCGGATTTTCGCGCTGCGGAGCGCACGTTTCAATTGTTGACGCAAGTTGCGGGGCGCGCGGGGCGAGGCGAGCTGAAGGGCCGCGTGCTGATCCAGACTTATTACCCGGAGCACTATGCGATTCAGGATGCCGTAAAACAGGATTACGCCTCCTTTTTCGAGCGCGAAATGCATTTCCGCAGAATGATGGCGTATCCTCCGTTTACCTCGCTGGCGAATGTGATTGTTCGAGACGTCAACCTCGAAAATGCGATTCGCTTTTCGCGCAAGCTCTCCGAATATTTTTCGCCGCACGAGGGGCATTCCGTGCGCATTCTCGGGCCTGCAACCGCGCCCCTCGCGCGATTAAGAAAGGATCATCGCTTCCAGTTTCTGCTGAAGTCGACGAAACGCTCGGCCCTGGCAAAACTTCTGAGCGGAGCGATGACCTTCTGCGACGCGCACGAAATTCCTCAGACAGCTGTGCTAGTCGATATGGATCCACTTAGTTTGCTTTAAGTTTGCAGTGATTTCTGAGGTGTACGGCGGTTAACGGCTAATCAGAAAAATGCCGGCGAAAATGGCAACGATTCCCAGCCACTGCCAGCGCGAAACATGTTCGCGCAAGAAAACCGCAGCCATGCCGACGGTCACCGCGCCATACAGCGAAGCCAGGACGCTGACTACGGCAACTTGCTCGAGGCGCATTCCGAAATTGTTCATGACGAACGCACCGGTGTCCGTCAGACCCATGCCGAGAATCCAGCCAGCAACGCGGTCCGCCGGCGGTTTGATTGTTTTGCGAACACTCAGAATCAATAGCGCAGTAAGTACCGAACTTGTCAGCCGGATGAGCCAAACCGTTTCTGAGGCTCCGGTTGTGGGCACGATTCGCGTCCCGAGCAGCCAAAACAAAAATCCAAATCCAATCGCGGAGCAGAGCGCCAAACCGATTCCCTTTCCGCTGCGTTGCAATCCTTCCTCATCATCCGCATCCGGAGCTTTCTCTCCGCCGGCAACAAGCACTACGCCGAGCAGCGTGCACGCGATGCCGATGGCGCGGGCCGCTCTCAAGTGTTCCCCGGTTAGGAGAGAAAGGAGAACGGTCAGCACGGGATAGCTCGCGGAAATCGGCGCGACGATGGAAAGTTTGCCGATTTCAAACGAGCGATAGAGCGTCAGCGTCGAAACAAAATTTAAGATCCCGGCGAGCGCGCCCCAGACCCACGGCTGCCAGCCCGAGCCGTCGGCCAGATGGCCCCAGCCGCCGAGCCACGGCAGAAAAATAGTGAGTAGCAGGAAGCCGGTGAACTGCATGTACAGCATCGTTCGAAGAGTTCCAATACGATGGGTGGCGAAACGCGCGAGAAAATCCGAGCCGCCCCAGGAGAGAGCCGTCAGAAGGCCCAGCAGAATTCCCATGTCGGGTTACGAGGACTTGCCCGCTTCGGCGGACTTGCCTTTCTTCACTTCCAGGCCGAGAAGCGCCATGACTTTTTGCAGATCTTTCCAGACTTCGCCTTTGGCGCTGGGGTTGCGCAGCAAGTAGGCGGGGTGATACGTGGCCATCAGTTTTCTTCCGCGAAATTCAAGCCACTGTCCGCGGAAATGAGAAATGCCGCGGTTTGTTTCGAGTATGGTCTGTGCGGCAGTGCTTCCGAGGCAGACGATTACTTTGGGGGCGATGGCATCAATCTGGCGCAACAAGAATGGAGAGCACTCTGCAACTTCATCTTTTTCGGGAGCGCGATTCTCCGGCGGGCGGCACTTCACGACGTTGCAGATGTAAACGTCTTTGCGCTGCAAGCCCATCGCTTCAATCATTTGCGTGAGGAGTTTTCCGGCGCGGCCGACGAACGGGAGGCCTTGCATGTCTTCATCGTGGCCGGGGCCTTCTCCGACAAAAACGAGTTCGGCTTTTGGATTGCCGTCTCCAAAAACAATTTTGTTGCGCGTTTTGTGAAGTCTACAACGCGTGCATTCGCCGAGATCGGTTCGAATCTTCAGGAGGGTATCGTCCGGAACTTTGCCAAATGCCTCGAACAGCGATGGTCCGGCGGGAACCGGCCAAACGTCGGGCTGCGAGGTCGTTTGCAGAGGCACGGCTCGCAACGGCGGTGGCGCGGCCTTTGGCAATTCTGGTTTTCGAATGTTTTTTGGCAAAGCCGCTTCCTCGCAGGCGATTTGTTGAATGGCTGGCGAAACAAATGATGCTGCGCGTGGCGTAGTGGCCGACTGAACTTGCGAATCGCCACGCTGCTTGTAGAAAAGGCGGACGCCAAGATCCTCGTAAAAGTGCAATCGCTCGGAGAGTTTTTTCTGCAGTGCTTCGGGGATGCGCTCGGCCATGACGGGATCAAACGGCAGTATGATGCGACTCCGATTTGTGGCGCAGCACGCTGCGGAGGCGCAACACTTCATCGAAAATGCGCTGCGCGACTTCGGACTTGCTGAGCTTCGGGAGCGCCAAATCGCGGCCATCGCGGGAGAACAGGGTGACAACATTGGTGTCGTGGTCAAAGCCAGCGCCTTCGGCGGTGACATCATTCGCCACGATGAGATCGGCATTCTTTACGGCGAGTTTTTTGCGAGCGTTCTCCGCGAGGTGGTCCGTCTCCGCCGCGAATCCGACGATGATGCGATTGCCCTTCGTTTGCGCGGCTTCGGCCAAAATATCGGGCGTTGGTTCGAAGTGAATCGTCAGCGG
>DATDHE010000268.1:0-2695 GCA_036521695.1 Candidatus Acidiferrum sp.
GTTGATTCCACCACCCTCCGAGAACGCCCTCGCCTGTCTCTGGATATCCATCATGTTCGGGAGCGACTCATGTTCCTTCATGACCACGAGTTGCTGCGGATTCTTGTAGGGAAGCGGACTGAGCAGCACGCCATTGATCACACTGAAGATGGCGGTGTTTGCGCCGATGCCGAGAGCGAGCGTGAGGGTGGCGACAGCCGTGAAGCCTGGGGACTTGCGCAACAGGCGCGCGCCGTAGCGAACATCCTGCGCCAAGTTCTCGAACCATTCCCAGCCCCACGCGATGCGGCTTTCTTCCTTCATGTAAGTTGCGTTGCCAAACCGGTGCCGGGCAGCCGCCCGAGCAGAGTCTGCGGTCATGCCTGATTCGAGATGTTCCTGTTGTCGCAACTCCAAATGCAGGCGCACCTCCTCTTCGAGGTCCGTATCAAACTGTCGGCGATGCCTCAGCATGCTGAGGCGCCTTGCCAGTTCGCGCAGCCAGTCCATCACAGAGTTCCTTTCAGACAGCCTCGATCACACGCGTGATCGCTCCGATGACGCGTTCAAACTGCGACATTTCTACGTCTAATTGTATGCGCCCCATCTGGGTCAGTTGATAATAGCGAGCGCGGCGGTTTCCGGCCGTCGTACCCCACTTCGCGGTCACCCAACCCTTGATCAGCATCCGCTGCAACGCGGAGTACAGGGAGCCCTCTTCGACTTGCGGAACGTCATCGGATATCTGCTGAATGCAATTGGCAATCTCATACCCATGCATTTCGCCGGAGCCCGCCAACGTTCTCAAAATCAGCAGATAGAGGGTTCCCGGAGGAATTTCGTTTCGATGCAAGGCAATACCTCTAACATAGTTAGACTATGGCAGAGCCGCATTGCATGTCAAGGGCCAGCCTCGGCCCAGGATTGTACGACAAACACGCTTGCGAGCAGGGGTTCCGGACAGATGGTCGGCTTCAACCGGAAATAATCCTGCAGCCGCGTTCGAGAAAGTAATTGCAGCAAACCGTCGCGGCGCTCAGGCGATTAACGCCGTAACCATCCCATAGATTCAAGACAAGTGGATTCAAGACATCTGTGCACTGCCAAATCCGGCCGGCAATTCGCCGTCCCGCTTCAGCTCTGCTTACACTCGCGAAAATTGAGTTCAAATGGCTCCGCCCTCGATGGGTGTGCTAAATTTCCCATTTCCAGCAAACTTCCCATGCCCCCCACAACCGACACCGACCTTGCCTTCGCCTCCATCGAAGAAATCGCACGTCTCTTCCGAAAACGCACACTCTCCCCCGTCGAACTCACAAAGCTCATCCTCGCCCGCATCGACCAACTAAATCCCAAACTGAACGCCTACATCACCGTGACCACCGAACTGGCCCTCGCCCAAGCCAAAAAAGCCGAAGCCGAGCTCTTCGCTCCGCGTGGTCGCAAAGGCTATCGCGACCGCGGCACACTTCATGGCATTCCGATTTCGCTGAAAGACAACATCTGCGCCGCTGGCATTCGCTCCACGGCCGGCTCAAAAATCTTGAAGGATTTCGTTCCTACCGAAGATGCCGCAGTCGTGGGACAGCTCAAGAACGCAGGCGCCGTCATCCTCGGCAAAACCAACATGCACGAGTTCGCCTACGGCGTCACCAGCAACAACCCACACTATGGTCCCGTCCGCAATCCCTGGGATCTCTCGCGCATTCCCGGCGGCTCCAGCGGTGGCTCTGCTGCCGCCGTTGCCTCTGGGTTGTGTTACGGCAGTATCGGTACCGATACCGGCGGCTCCATCCGCATTCCCTCGGCCCTTTGCGGCACTGTGGGTCTCAAACCTCATTTCCGTCGGGTCTCCACGCAAGGGGTCCTCCCCCTTTCGAAGTCGCTGGATCACGTCGGCCCCCTGGCTCGAACTGTGGTGGATGCCGCTTTGATCCTTCGCGCGATTACTACGGGTGGCTACCTCGACGGGTCAGCCCACAAGACTCCCTATCCATTCGGATTTCAAGGCGTCAACGAAATCCGGAAAAAACTCCGTAGGCCCATTCGCGTGGGACTTCCCGACTACTTCTGGGACCACATTGATGGCGAAGTCCGCGCAATTCTAATGCACGCTCTCGCGGCACCGAAACCGATGGCCGTCCATCTGCACGAGTACCGTTCGCCAGCCGTGCACGGCTGGACGGAGCCGAGCACAAACATCGCCTTGGTGGAAGCGACTGCCTTCCACCAAAGCTCCGGATGGTTTCCCACTCGTTCAACCGAGTATGGCGAAGACGTAAGAGCGAGGCTGGAAATGGGCGTAGAGATTCGCGCGACTGATTACATCGCTGCGCTCGCAAAGCGCCCCACGGCTGGGGTTTCTCTCTTCGATCACCGTTCTGATTTCGCGGGATTGCTCGACGTAATCGCCGCGCCCGTCACTCCAATCTCCGCCACAAAGATCGGCGTCGAAGAAGTCTCCGTCAATGGTGTGAACGAAAAGGTCAGAGCTGCCTTGTTGCGGCTGAACCGTCCCGCAAACTTCGCGGAATTTCCGGCCATCTCGGTGCCGTGCGATTTTACAACCTCCGGCCTGCCGGTCGGCCTACAACTCATCGGCCACGCATGGCAGGAGAAATCCCTCCTCCAGATTGCACACACCTTTGCACGCGCTCATCCGCAAAGTCGCCGCCCTCCGCTAACTAGTTCCATTTAATATACTAAATGGTACATT
>DATDHE010000269.1:0-7652 GCA_036521695.1 Candidatus Acidiferrum sp.
CTGGGCGACAAGACCGGCCAGGGCTTTTACAAGAAAGTGAAAGGCGAGGGCGAAAAGGAAATTCTGATGCTGGACATCAACACCATGGAGTACCGGCCGCGGCAGAAGCAAAAATTCGCGTCGCTGGAAATGGGAAAGGCGATTGAGGACACGCGCGAGCGTCTACGCGCGCTGGTGGGGCCGATAATCGAAGGGCAAAAAGGCGACAAGGCGCAGCAGTTCATCTGGGGTGGCCTATCGGAAATGTGTCTCTACGCAGCGCGGCGTGTGCCGGAGATTTCAGACAGCATGGTGGATGTAGACCACGCGTTGCAGTGGGGATTCGCCTGGGAGATGGGGCCATTCGAGATGATGGACGCGATCGGCGTGGAACCCTTCGCCGCGCAAATACAGAAAGAAGGGCGCGCGCTTCCTCCTACGATCGAAAGAGTTCTCGCAAGCGGCAGAAAAGGATTTTACGAATCGCAGAAAGGCAAAACGACGGTCTTTGATGTCACCACCAGCACGGCCAAACCGCTCGAAACGCCGCCGGGGGTGATCATTCTGAAAACGCTGAAGGAGGCCGGCCGCGAAATCGAGCGGAATTCCGGCGCAAGCCTGATCGACCTGGGAGATGGCGTGGTGAGCTGCGAATTTCACGCCAAGATGAACGCTATTGGCGCGGACTTGATGTCCATGCTGTACAAGGGGCTGAAACGACTGGACACTGATTTTGATGCAATGGTCATCGCCAACCAGGCTGTGAATTTTTCGGTTGGCGCGAACGTGATGCTTATGCTCGTTGCCGCACAGGAACAGGAGTGGGACGAGTTGCACATGGCCGTGAAACAATTTCAAAATGTAAATCTGGGCCTGAAATATGCGCCGAAGCCAGTCGTCGCAGCGCCGCAGGGGATGGCGCTCGGCGGAGGCTGCGAAATCGGCCTGCACGCTGCGAAAATTCAGGCGGCCGCGGAGGCCTACATCGGTCTGGTGGAAGTTGGCGTCGGTTTGATTCCTGGCGGTGGCGGAACGAAGGAGATGCTGATTCGCGCGAATGAACACGCGGCAGGCGGCGAAGATTTGGATTTATTTCACGCGATGAAGCCGGTGTTTGAAACGATTGCCACCGCGAAAGTAGGCACTAGCGCTGAAGATAGCCGCGCGCTGGGGTTTTTGCGGCGCGAAGACGGGGTCTCTATGAATCGCGACCGCCTCGTGGGCGACGCCAAGGAAGCCGCACTGGCCTTGGTGCGCGCAGGATACAAGCCGCTCGCAGCCAGTTGGCAAGAAGGCGCGCAGACTACGCAGATCAAGGTGCTTGGCGAACAATTTCTGGCAGGCGCCAAGCTGGTAATTCACATGATGCAGCGCGGCGGCTACATCACCGACTACGACGCGCACGTGGGGCGCAAGCTCGCAAACATCCTAGCTGGCGGCCCGCTGACCTCGCCGCAACTCGTTAGCGAACAATATGTGCTGGATCTCGAGCGCGAAGCCTTCGTTTCCCTCTGCGGCGAAAAGAAAACCCAAGAACGTATGGCGTTCACTTTGAAAACAGGCAAGCCGCTAAGGAATTAGGCCAGGGCTTCCTTCAGCGGGATTGCCTCAGTGGCAGTCCCGGCCTACGGTTTTTGGTGGGTATGGCAAACACAACACTTTCTGCCAGGAATGGCCAAGGCGAGATCACACTGAGCGCGCCGGTGTGACGGGAAGGCACCAGCTACATCGCCTACTCCCCGGAACTGGATATTTCCAGCTGCGGCAAAACGGCTGCACAAGCCAAGGCTTTCACCAACAACAGACAGCCCTAACTAAGTCACTGGCACCGAGAAATGTTCGTGCGCGATGCGCAGTTTGCCGGAGGCGTCGCGATGCATGACGTGCGTCGCTCGCACGATTTCCAATTTCTCCGCCATGCGTTTGCCGCCAACGTCGCGACCGCTCGCTTGGAACTGGAAAGTGTAACTGGCAACGCCTGCATCGTTCCCGCACAAAACAATGTCGATCGGGCTCAACTTCAGCTCCATGCGCGTTTCCGGGTGGAAGTATTCGCGCGAACGGCGCATCGCGCCCAGCCGCCCTGGCTCGCTGCGGCCCATGGCAACTTGAAAAACGGTGCTGCTGGGCGCGTAGAAATTGTTCAGTTCTTCTTCAGACTTGGCCAGAAACGTAGTCCAAAAAAGTTCGACGGCCTTGCGAACGTCCTCAGCGGTCAGTTTGGTGGTAGCGAGAGACATGAGTGGCCCCCAACTCGGATTCCTACACTCTTTCTTGTTACTTTACGCGACGCCGGGGGAACGCCAGTGCGGCAATTCGATGATAGTTGCCGAAGCGATAAAGGGCAGAGCGCCAGGGCCTGGTAAAAATAACGGATAGAAACGCATAGAATCGTACTACAATAGCGGTTTCTACTTAACTCAAAAGGAACACCGTGGTTGAGGAGAGCTTGATGTACCGAGCCGCACTATTACCGCCGCGAGAAGCGTCGAGGATCCTGGGAATCAGCTACCCCACGCTGAAACAGTGGATCTACCGCGGGAAAATCAAAACCGTGAAGACTCCTGGCGGGCATCATCGCATCCCCGAAAGCGAAATCGACCGCATGATTCCGAAAAAGCTGGATCGCGGAGATATCGCCTCCCGCCGCGGTAATTTCCGCAAAATCAGCGGCCGTAATCAACTGATCGGGCGCGTGATTTCCTTGAAGTACAGCGGCCTGCTGGCGCAGGTCACCATGGCCATCGGCGAGCAGCACATCACCGCGATCATCACCGCCGATGCGGCGAAAGAAATGAGGCTCAAGCCGGGAGAGCGAGCGGCAGCGCTGATCAAGTCCACCGAAGTAATGATTTTGCGCGTTTGAAAGTGCGCTAACTCGTGAGCAATGTTAAGTGACTTGTGATCGGTGACTCGTGATTTTCGGAGAACAGGCATGTTAACGCGCCGGGCTCTCTTGGCGATTGTGATGATGGCGCTGCCCGTGGCCAGTGCCATGCACGCGCAAGAAATCCGCGTAGCTGCTGCCGCGGACTTGAAATTCGCGATGCAAGATGTTGCCGCTCGATTCGAAAAGCAGACCGGAACGAAAGTAGACGTAACCTACGGTTCGAGCGGAAACTTTTTTTCGCAATTTCAAAATGGCGCGCCCTTCGATCTGTTCTTCTCGGCGGACATCGACTATCCGAGAAAACTGGAAGCTGCAGGCCTCGCCGAGCCTGGAACTCTCTACGAATATGCAATCGGGCGTATCGCGATCTGGACGCCAGCGGATGCAAAAGTTGACGTAGCGAACCTCGGCTGGAAGACGCTTCTGGACTCAAGCGTGCAAAGAATTGCCATCGCCAACCCGGAGCACGCTCCGTACGGGCGTGCGGCAGTCGCAGCGCTTCAGAAGGCCGGTATCTACCAGCAAGTGAAACCCAAGCTCGTCTACGGCGAAAACATTTCGCAAGCAGCTCAGTTTGTGCAATCCGGAAACGCGCAGGCGGGCATTGTCGCGATGTCGCTGGCCGTTTCGCCCGGGATGAAAGACGGCAAACGTTGGGAGATTCCCGCCGGCATGCATTCGCCCATCGAGCAAGCCGCCATTGTCCTAAAGAGCGCCGCAAACATAGAGGCTGCGCGCACTTTTTTGGAATTCGTAAAGAGCCAAGCCGGACGCGCAACGCTCGCAAAGTATGGCTTCACGTTTTCCGCCGCGCCCTCCACCACCCCGCCTGCTGGCCCGCAGAAGAAATAATCATGGACGCCCTCCTTCTTTCCCTCCGCCTCGCGCTCTGCGTTTCCGTCATTCTTCTGGCGGGTGGACTGCCCCTCGCCTATTGGCTGGCGTATTCGAATTGGCGCGGCAAGTTCTTGCTGGAAGCGGTCGTGGCGTTACCGTTGGTGTTACCGCCGACGGTTCTTGGATTTTACGTGCTCGTCGCCATGGGTCCGCGCGGTCCGCTGGGAAAATTCTGGGAAGCATTTTTCGGCCACGGGTTGGCCTTCACGTTTGAAGGGCTGGTCCTCGCATCCGTGCTCTACAGCTTGCCATTCGCCGTGCAGCCGCTCATCGCTTCGTTCGAATCTGTGGACCGAAAACTTCTCGATGCTTCTGCCGTGCTCGGCGCCAGCCGCCTGCGAACGTTTTGGCGCGTCATTCTTCCGCTTTCGATTCCCGGTGTCGTGACGGCTGTGGTGCTTAGCTTTGCACACACCATCGGCGAGTTCGGCGTGGTGCTCATGGTCGGCGGCAATCTTGCCGGTGTCACGCGCACGGTCTCAATCGATATCTACGATCACGTGCAATCGCTCGAGTACGCCGAGGCGAATCGCATGGCGCTCGTCCTGCTCGCGATCTCGTTTGCTGTCTTGTCGGTAGTGTACGCCGTCAATCGGCAGGTAGGCCGCCAAATCGGACGCCGTCTGTGGACACCGTGGGCAGCGAACTGAACGTGTCCATGCTGACCGCTAGTGTTCGGTTGCAAAGAACCCGCGCGGGGTCTACTCCTTTCCTACTGGACGTTTCCCTCCAAGTTCCCCCAGGCATCACCATTCTTTTTGGCCCCTCCGGCGCCGGAAAATCCACATTGCTGGATTGCATCGCGGGATTGGTGCGTCCTGACGCAGGACGAATCGCCACCGGCGAAGAAGTGTTGTTCGATTCGCATGCTGGCGTGAACCGTCCGCCCCAAACGCGGCGCACCGCCTACGTTTTCCAAACGCTGGCGCTCTTCCCGCACCTGCGCGCCGAGGAAAACGTCGCATATGGACTCGATGGATTGCCACACGAACAGCGCACCGCGCGCGTGGAAGAAATATTGAAAGCCTTCCATGTGGACAAACTGCGCGCGCGCAAACCTGCGGAAATCTCCGGCGGAGAACGCCAGAGAATTGCACTGGCGCGGTCTCTGGTAACTCAGCCCCGCGTCTTGCTTCTCGATGAACCTCTGACGGGGCTGGATGCGGAACTGAAGGCGGCGATTGTCGATGACCTTCGCGCCTGGAACGCCGCTCGGCGAATACCGATTTTGTACGTAACACACACCCGCGAAGAAGTGGACGCACTCGGCGAGCGGGTGATCGCCATGGATCATGGGCACGTAATGAGCACGGGAACGCCCTTGGAGGTTCTGGAAGCGCCGCGGCACAAGCGGCTGGCGCAAGCAGCTGGTTTTGAAAATCTGTTAGGCGGAACGGTCGTCGATTTGCGCGAAGCCGACGGCGTGATGCGCGTGCGTCTCAGCGAAAGCCGTTGCGAAATCGAAGTGCCGTTGGGCTACGCGACAGCAGGAGACCGCGTGCGCGTGGCTATCCGCGCAGGAGACATTTTGCTCGCAACCTCGCAACCGCGCGATCTGAGTGCCCGCAATGTAATCGCAGGCAAAATCACGGCAATGGAACCACGCGGCACGCTCGTTCGAGCTCGTGTCGACTGTGGCGTGGATTTTATCGTGCACCTTACGCCGGGTGCTGTCAGAACGCTTGAGCTGGCAGATGGACGCCACGTCTGGCTGGTACTGAAGACGCACTCGTGCCATCTCGTAGAGGAATAATCGTGGACGTGGGAAAGAGCCTAGTCCCACGAATCTTTCAGGATTTCGGTTTGCTCGCCGCCGCAGTCGTAGGTGCAGAGAATCTTACTTCCGCAGCCTCCAGCGTATCGCCCTTTGGCGTCGCGTGGATGAGCACGCGATCGCCGACCGCGAGGTCGGAAAGTTTCGCCGGTTTATCCTGGCTGGCGTCGGAAGGCGCGCCAGGTTGGTTTGCAACATGAAGAACATAAATGGTTGAAGGAACGAGCTTCACCTCGACGAACGTTCCGTCGGGAGTTTTTACAATTACGGCGTCCGGGGTAATTTTCTGCAACGTTCCGCTAACGTGTTTCTTGTCACCGTGCGCGAAAGCGCTCCCACCAATCAGCGCAATCGACAAAAGGAGTGCCGCGAACCTAAGTTTCATAGCCATCTCTCCTCGGACTCGACCCCTTCCTGACATTATTCCACGATATCGCGAAACGCCACCACCCTTTGGTAGCACAAGCACTCCCGCCTGTGCGATTTTTTTAAGTTCCAATGATAATGCCGACAACTAATGGTGATGTGCTCCCGCGGGAGGAGCCGGCGTTGTGCCGTTCAAAAAATCATTTTCCTGCTGTTCCTCCATCCGATCGGCGGGACTCTTCGGGTTGTTGCGCTCCATCTCGAGACGCTCCTCCGCCGTGAGTTGCGGCAGGTGGCGGATGAAGTGCACAAGCTTCCAACTGTCCTCTTTGGTGCCGGGACTCGAAAACGCCGGCATTCCCGTGAATCGCACTCCATTTTCGATAATCCAAAAAAGTTCGCCATCGGAGAGATTTTGCGTTTCTGGGAGCCGCAGGTCCGGCGGCTTCGGATAAAGTCCGCTACCCATCATCGTGTCGCAACTGCCATCGTTGCCGTGGCAAATGGCGCAATGGTCTGCAAAATGCAGCCGGCCGTCGCGCAGGTTCTCCTCGGTGGCAGCTACGGGATTGGTCAGCGCTCGCGCTGCGTTCGGAAGCGCCATATGCCTGGCTTTCCGCGCCATCACCACCTCGAGCGCGCTGGGTTTCGCTTTTGCGCTCACGCCGCTATGCAGGAATGAATACGCCACGAAGCCAACCGCAAGCACCGCAACGACCGGCAAAATCAGAATGAGGGTTTTGCGTTTCATGGAACTGCAACCATGTTAGACGACGCGAGCCACACGGTGCCAGTCCGGATTTATCCCGCCACACTGGCACCTGCAGACTTGCACTGCCTCTGGTAGGATACGCCGTGCATGAGACGCAAAATCTATTCGAGCCTGGATTCCGCCGTGGCCGATATTCGAGACGGCGCGCGAATCATGTTCGGCGGATTCGGTGGCGCGGGCTTTCCCAATAATCTGATCCAGGCGCTGGCTGCGAAAGGCACGAAAGACATCACGGCCATCAGCAACAATTGCGGAACGCGTGATGGCGAGCTAGGCGTGATGTTCAAGAACGGCCAGGTCCGGCATGTGATCGCATCGTTTCCCGGCCCGTATTCCACTTATTTTCAGGAACAGCTCGCCACAAAAAAAGTGACTCTCGAACTCGTGCCTCAAGGAATTCTCTGCGAACGCATGCGCGCCGCCGCCGCGGGTCTGTGCGCTTTCTACACAACCGTAGGCGTGGGCACGGAAGTCGCAGAGGGAAAAGAAGAGCGTGTTATCGAAGGGAAACGCTGCATCCTCGAAATGCCCATTCACGCGGACTACGCGCTCATCAAGGCAGAGACTGCCGACGAGTTGGGAAATCTGACGTACCGCCTCGCAGCCCGCAATTTCAATCCGATTATGGCCATGGCCGCAAAGACGACCATCGTCGAAGTTGACGAGATTGTGCCGGTCGGTTCAATTAAGCCAGAGCATGTCGTGACGCCTGCCATCTTTGTGCACCGCATGGTGCAAGCCAAAGGAATCCGCTATGCCGGATAAGCCGCGGCTGACGCGCGAACAGATTGCGCAGCGCGCCGCACTGGAATTGCCAAATGGCGCGTACGTGAATCTTGGCTGGGGCATTCCCAATCTGATAGCGGATTATTTGCCAAAAAACGTCGAAGTGTATTTTCACAGCGAGAACGGCATTCTCGGCATGGGGCGGCGCGCCAGACCCGGCGAAGAAGACTACGATTTAGTCGATGCGA
>DATDHE010000270.1:0-52993 GCA_036521695.1 Candidatus Acidiferrum sp.
CGATCAACTCAAGGAGCATGCCCATGCCAAGGGCGTGAGCTTGATCGGCGATCTGCCTTTCTTTGTTTCCCCGGATTCTAGTGATATTTGGGCGAACCCTGAGCTATTCCTGCTCGATGAGCAGCATCGGCCACAATTCATCGCCGGAGTTCCTCCCGATTATTTCAGCGCACAAGGTCAATTGTGGGGCAATCCCGTTTACAACTGGGATGCCATGCGTTCGACTGGTTATCGGTGGTGCATTGATCGGTTGCGTGCTCTGCTGGCTCACGTCGATGTGATTCGCTTAGATCACTTCCGCGGGTTCGCAGCTGCGTGGCACGTTCCAGCCGGAGCGCCAACGGCTCAGTCCGGGCAGTGGGTGGCGGGTCCGGGAGCCAGCTTTTTTCAAGCGGTGCAAGCAGAGCTGGGTCATCTACCACTCATTGCGGAAGATTTGGGTGTGATTACAGCCGACGTGCAGGCCCTGCGCGACCAGTTTCGCCTGCCGGGGATGCGCGTCCTGCAATTCGCGTTCGATGGTCGTGCAGACAATCCATATCTCCCGCGGAACTTTGTCCACAATACAGTCGCCTATACCAGCACGCATGACAACGCCACAACTCGACAATGGTATGAGGAATTGCCCGACTACCAGCGGCAGAACTTGTGGAGCTACCTCAAGCGCGCGCCGGGAACCAGTGCGGATGCCGCCCCAGTGTTGATGCGGCTGGCATGGTCGTCACCAGCGGCGCTCGCGATTGCTCCGTTGCAGGATCTGCTCAATTTGGGAAGCGAAGCTCGTATGAACGTGCCTGGTCGTGCCGATGGGAACTGGCGTTGGCGTGTCCGAGAAGACATGCTATCCCCTCAGGCTTTTCAACGGCTGCAGGATTTGACGGAGAGTTCCAAGCGCTCGGTTAGTCCTGCAACATCCGTCAGGGCGCAAGCGGACTGCGAAGGTGCGACGAGCTTCCGCTGATCACGGGTATGCGGATATGTGACGTAGCAAGTGGATGCGAATGAAAAAAGAGACATCTGTCAACAGTTCAAACCGCGAAGAGCACGCCAACTTAGCCGACACTGCCTATTCTGTGGCGGCGCCACCTACCAGGCGTCCGACATGGGAGGAAGCTGAGGGCAGCCCATTGCCACTTGGCGTCAGGTGGATCGAAGAGGAGCAAGCGTTCAATTTTGCCGTTCACTCGGAACATGCGGACAGCGTCACTCTATTGCTCTATTCTCCAGCCGATCTAGTGAATCCTCTTCTGAGGCTTCAATTGGATTTTTTGCACAACAAGTCGGGGCGGATTTGGCACTGCCGCGTCCCACTCACAAAGATTACTGAGGCTCGCTATTACGCATACTCTGTCTCGGGACAGACCATTCCTCAACTCCATAGCTTCGACCCGCAGAAGGTTCTCCTCGATCCGTACGCGAAGCTCATTTTCTTCCCACCCGGTTTTGATCGGAACTTGGCCATGCGAGAAGGATCCAATGCAGCCAGCGCGCCTTTGGGAGTGCTGTTTGATCACCGATCGACATTTGACTGGTCGGGGGATCGGTCTCCGTATCATGAGTCGGATGCTGTCATCTACGAACTTCACGTGAAGGGTTTCACGAAGAACCCAAACTCAGGTGTCGACCCATCGCGTGCCGGGACATTCGCCGGTCTCGTGGAAAAGATCCCCTATTTAAAGGAACTCGGGGTGACGGTTGTAGAACTGATGCCGGTTTTTCAGCGTGATCCACAAGAAGGCGACTACTGGGGCTATATGCCTTTGAATTTCTTCGCGCCACATGCTCAGTACGCGAGCACACACCGTGCTGATGAGCAGCGTCTTGAATTCAAGAATATGGTGAAAGCTTTTCATCAGGCCGATATCGGCGTGGTGCTGGACGTCGTATACAACCACACTTGCGAGGGTGACTACAAAGGCCCGATCTACAGCTTCAAGGGTCTCGACAGCGCCGGCTATTACATGATGTCCTCCGATCCGGCAGACCCCTACGCCAACTACTCGGGTACAGGCAATACCTTGAACTTCGGCCAGGCTCACGTCCGCAAGATGGTGATCGACAGCTTGCGCTATTGGAAACGAGGTATGCACATCGACGGCTTCCGCTTTGATCTGGCGTCGGTGTTCAGCCGCAACGCGGATGGGTCACTCAATTGGGGAGAAGCGCCTATCTTTAGTGAAATTGCCGCGGATCCGGAATTAGGACCGGTGCGTCTGATCGCGGAGCCCTGGGACACAGCCGCTTATCAGCTTGGGCGCGGATTTCCAGGCCTGACTTGGCTGCAGTGGAACGGACGGTTTCGCGACGACATTCGCCGTTTTGTTAAGGGCGACAATGGCATGGTTCCTGAAGTGATGAGACGTATCTATGGCAGCGATGATTTGTTTCCGGACAGCCGCGCCGACGCTTATCACGCGTACCAGAGTGTTAATTATGTAACGTCCCACGACGGCTTCACACTCTACGATCTTGTCTCTTATGACCGCAAGCATAATTGGAAAAACGGAAATAATAATCAGGACGGTACCGACGCGAACTACAGTTGGAATTGTGGACAAGAAGGAGATGAAGCTCTCCCCCCCCCGATCCTCGCGTTGCGCCGGAAGCAAGTAAAGAATTTCTGCTGCATGCTCTTCCTGTCTAACGGTACGCCGATGTTTCGGGCCGGAGACGAGTTCCTGAATACCCAATTGGGTAATAACAATCCCTATAACCAGGATAACGAAACTGGATGGCTGGATTGGAGTCAACTCCGATCCAATAAGGACATTTTCCAGTTCTTCAAGAAGATGATCGCGTTCCGAAGAAATCATCCCTCCTTGAGCCGGAGCAGGTTCTGGCGGGAGGATGTTTCCTGGTACGGCGTCGGCCCGACGGTAGATTTGTCCCACGAATCGCACAGCCTGGCATTCTGCCTGCACGGCGCTTCTCAAGCTGATGACGACATCTATATAATGATCAATGCGTACTGGGAAGAGCTGGAGTTTAATGTGCAGGAGGGAGCAGCACAGGAGTGGAAGAGAATCGTGGACACCGCTTTACCGAGTCCAGATGATTTCTCGGACGACGGAATCCCTTTAGAGCGGACGAAATACCTATTGGCTCCAAGGTCGATTGTGGTCTTATTTCGACCCAAGAAGAGCGCCACTCGGGAGGGTCCATGAGCACGCGATCGAGGATCATTATCGTCGGTGACGATCACAAAGATGCCGATAGTCTGGCCAGTTCGGCTGTCCGCAAAAGCTGACGCCGCACTTGAAGACACAGCGGTTCAAGACATTTGAACATGACCGCATTCCCAGTGGGACGGGATATGTATGGTCGTCTTAAACGGCGCAGGATAATACGAGGGCCGCGGTCGCAAAGGAGGCGAACGCGCGGTTCAACGCTTCTGGTACGGGTGGAAGATGTAGTCCTTCCCCTTCACGGCGACATGGCACTTGTGTCCGCAGTCTGAGGGGCTTTTGGGATCCGCCGTGAACTTGTCCGATGGGGCTTCGTAGTTGAACACCGCGTATCCCCATCCGCCGCTTTTCGGAAATCTCTTGCCGTCCTTTTCCATGACGAAAGCCTGGGTAAAGACGTCTGGCACATCCACGACGAAGGGGGCTTCTGCGCTCTTCTTCGGCTTCCACTGGAGCTTCGCGATCATGGAGCCCTCCGGGAAAGGCTGGCCGTTGCCCGGCCATTGCGATTAAGCAGACGTGAGGGACTGCGCGGCGGGAAGTTTCCTTCGCTTTGATCGATTCTTAGGACTAGCTGGATGGAGAAAAGCCGCATGCCTCAGATCAGACATGAAGACACTGCAATCGATACGAAATTCAGAGGAAACATGCGAAAGGATTTGGCAGTAAGCAATCCGCAAGACCGCAGATGCGTCTGAGAGAGTCATCTGCACAGTTGAATCGATTACAGAGCGGAGAAGCTGCTGGAGTATGCTATCAGTATGAGCAGAGATGGTCCCGCTCTCGTTACTATGCAGACCGTACGCCTTCTCCTTGGGACGCTGTTGTGCGCAACATCCCTTGTGAAGCATGCGGATTCTCAGCAACGGAGTCCACAGGACAGCCCCAATCTCCCTCTTGTCGAATCATCCGCGCTCGTCCACTACGCCGCATCCGATGACAAAAGCACTCCGAAGAGCAACCCTGCCATTCCACGCGGAACGATATTACCTGTTCGCTTGAACTCAACCCTTTCGTCAGCGAAGTGCAGAAAAGGCCAAGTGATTACAGGCAGGATTATGCAGGATGTTCCCTTGTCTCCGGGTGCGAGAATAAAGGAAGGGAGCAAGGTTCTGGGTCAGATCGTAGAAGTGACCGCGGCAACTACCGGCGCCCGGGCACGCATCTCCCTCCAGTTTGACAAACTGGTTTCCTCGCATCAGACAATCTCCATTACCACAAACCTACGCGCCATCGCGGGTTTCATGCGAGTAATCGAAGCCCAAACACCCCCCATCGGACCTGGGGAGAGCGACGTCTTCCGTTGGTTAACGACAGTGCAAGTGGGCGGTGATGTGGTTTACGGTGCAGGTGGACCCGTGACTGCTTCTGAGGACGCAAATCAAGTTGTGGGGAAGGCGGTCAATGGCGGTGTCCTAGGCCGAGTCAGAGCTAAGGAAGGTACAAAATGCCGAGGCACCATCGACGGCAATGACGGTCCTCAGGCGCTGTGGGTATTCTCCTCCGATGCTTGCGGAATTTACGGCCTCGAGCACATTAGCATAGCGCACGCTGGCCGGAGCGACCCTACTGGGGTGATCGTCTTAGCTTCTGACAGCGGCGGCTTCAAGTTACCAAGCGGCGCAGGCATGCTCTTACGGGTCAACGCGAGCAGCCCCAACTAACCACATCCTGCTGACAACGAAATCCACTCCGGTTACGGCATTTACTAGACTTAATAAATTACCCCCTAGTTACCGACCATGCGCGCTATGAGAACCACCGTTTTACGTTATGAAGGACCGAGAATGCAAGTGGCGACACGGGGGATCGCGGCGGTGGGTCAATACAACCCGTTCGGGGTTTCACCCGATTTGCGAGGATTTCCAACTGGGGCCCAAATGGTCAGCGGGGTGGAGGACGTGCGGCGCGCTGTGCGCGAGCAAATCGGGTACGGCGCGGACCTGATCAAGCTATATGCAGACTGGCGCAACCCCACGCTGACCGTCGAAGAGATGCACGTGGCCGTGGAAGAAGCGCACAAAGCGGGGCGCAAGGTGGCGGCGCACGCGACGACACCGGAGGGGATTCGAAACGCGGTGACCGCGGGAGTGGATTCAATCGAGCATGGGCACGGGGCGGACCGTCAGAGCTTGGAAATGATGAAAGCAAAGGGAGTGTATCTTGTCCCAACGCTATCCGTAGTGGACGCGGCCCGGGCCGAATTGCACGGGAGAAATGCCGACGAACTGGTTGCAATGACGAAGCGCGGCCTGACGCCCATCGAAGCGATCCGCGCCGCGACGACCAATGCAGCGGAGCTTCTGGCCTGGCCGGATCGAGTGGGATCGGTTGAGGCCGGGAAATATGCGGACCTCATTGCGGTGGAGGGGGATCCAGTGGGAGATGTGACCGTGCTGCGGAACGTCAAGTTTGTAATGAAGGGTGGAAAAGTGATGCGACACGGGTTTCCCAGAAACTGATTCGAATCGCGGATTACCGGACATCTCTAACAATGCTGACTCCTAACAACGGGTCGCCAAAAGAGCAAATGGAAACAGCAGGAGGGAACCGTCCGGGCCTGGATTTGAACCAAGGCCTTCCGCGTCCGAGACAGATGTCGGGCCGCATTTTTGCCCTTTGCAAGGAAGCAGTATACATACTGGTGGTGGGGTCGTGACTAAATCCCGGTTAGTTACCGGACATTTGATGTTGGTGCGATTTCACTTGATGTCCGGTTTCGGCTAATCTGGAGTTGAACCCAATCAAGACCTAGCTCCGGAACGACGCAACCTTAACTCAAACCGCTTGCCGAACCCGGCGCTTCTCATATAAATCTATCCTTGGCTCATGGAGGTTTGCACGTGGCACGAATCCCCATTTGTACGATGACCTTCCTGTGTTTTCCCGTAGCTCTTTTGGCTCAGCAACAATCGCCGCTCCCCGAGCTTCCCGCTGACATTCCCAAAGATGCAGTCGTGCGCATGTGTCTCACAGATAAGACTCCGTCAGGCCAGGATGCAGTCTGGAAATCCCCTGACGGTACGATCCATGAATTCTTCCAGTTTAACGATCGCGGGCGCGGCCCAAAGATTTACACGAGCTACCGCTTGGACTCGCGCGGCCTGATTGCTTTCGAGGAATCCAAGGGCGTCGATTACATGAAGTCGCCTGTTGAGGAGCATTTCTCTTTGGTTGCCGGCGAAGCCGTGTGGAAGAACAAGGCGGAGAACGAAAAGCAGTCCAACGCCTCCGGCAAATTCTTCGTTGGCCTGAACTTCAACGGCCTGGAATCAGAGGCCATTCTTGCGCGCGCTCTTCTGGCGTCCGGAAGCGCGGGAAAACTCGCTGTGCTCCCTAGCGGCCAAGCGGCCATTCGCAAACTACAGTCCCTTCCGGTCGAGGCCTCCGGCCAGAAAAGCACGGCCACGCTCTACGAGATCAGCGGGCTCGGCTTCACTCCCGAATACCTCTGGCTCGATGACAATCAGCAATTTCTTGCGGTAACTTACGGATGGAACTCTGTTGTTCGTCACGGATTTGAATCTTCCCTTTCGCAATTGCATGAATCGCAGCGTCAAGCGGAAACTGCGCGCGCCAGCGAACTTGCGAAAGCCCTCAGCCACAAGCCTTCCGGCGACCTGTTGATTCGCAACGTCACTCTGTTTGACTCACCCACCGGCAAACTCCTTCCGAACCAGCGTGTCGCGATTCACGGCGAGCGCATTGCTTCCGTTGAACCCGATGACGGGCGTCCCACTCCCGCCGGCTCGCAGACCATCGATGGCCGCGGGAAGCTGCTTCTTCCGGGCTTGTGGGATATGCACGCCCACCTCTTCCGCGAAGATGCGTTTCTCGATATAGCCGCTGGCGTCACCACCGTCCGTGACCTCGCAAACTCTATTGAAGAACTGGGCAAATTGCGCCAACAGATCCAGGAGGGAACGCAAATCGGTCCGCGCGTGGTGCTCGCCGGCTTCATCGATGGTCCCGGCCCGTTCGAAGGCCCGGTTAAGGTTCTAGCGGCCACTCCCGAGGAAGCCCGCCAGCAGGTCGATCGCTATGCTGACCTCGGCTACGTACAAATCAAAATCTACAGCTCAGTGAAGCCCGAACTGGTGCCCGTCATCGCGGAGGAGGCTCACAAGCGCGGCTTGCGCGTGAGCGGCCACGTCCCTTCCGGAATGATCGCCGAACAATTCGTCCGCGATGGGGCCGACGAAATCCAACACATGAATTTCATCTTCCTCAACTTCATGCCTGATGTGAAGGAGACGCGTACACCTGCACGTTTCACCGAGCCAGGCAAGCGTGGCGGCGCTCTCGATCTGAATTCCCAACAGGTCAACGACTTCATTGCCTTCTTGAAACAGCACCACACTGTCATCGATCCCACCATGGCCATCTGGGAAGCCACTTACATTGACCGGCCCGGCCAGCCCGGCCGAATCGAAGCCCCTATCTTCGATCGGCTACCTGTTCAGGTGCAGCGCGCTTCCCGGACGGCGGGGCAAGCCCTTGACGCATCCGACCCCACCACCGACAAACAGTACCGCGCTGCTTACGCCAACATGGTTCGCATGGTCAAGAAGTTGTACGACAGCGGCATTCAAATCGTCGCTGGGACCGATGAGAGCAATGGCTATGCCTTGGATCGTGAATTGGAGATTTACACCGAAGCCGGAATTCCCGCACCAGAAGTTCTCCGCATGGCGACCATCGAAGCCGCGCAAGTCATGCACCTCGATGACGACTTCGGTTCTGTCACTCCTGGCAAGTGTGCCGACATGATTCTCGTCAATGGCGACCCCACTAGACAAATGAGCGACATCCGCCACGTAGAGACGGTTATCAAAAATGGCGTCGTTTACAAGCCTGCTGAGCTTTACCCGGCGTTTGGCATCCGCCCCGAATAATCCCCCGGAGAATCCGCCCGAGGTGAATTGCTTCACAATGATCAGGAGAGGGCGCGCAAATTGGTACGCAGCCGGTCGGACTCGCCATCGCGCAGAAGCGCCTCGACTGCTGCGTGGGTCTTTTTCCAGACGGGAACGGCGCGTATTAGCAACGTTCGTCCCCTTGCCGTCAGCGTCATCAGACGGCCGCGACGGTCGGCTGGATCGGGCGCGACCTTGACCAGGCCGCGGCGCCGCAAGGGCTTGAGGGCGGCCGTCAAGGTGGTCCGATCCATGGCCAGGAGCGAGGCTACGGCTGCCATGCTGGCTGGTTTCGGACGGTTCAGAGACATCATGAGCGAGAATTGGCCGTGGGTCAGGCCGATGGGGCGCAGGGCGTCGTCGAAGCGCCGCGCCAATGCTCGCGCCGCTCGGTGTACGTGAAGACAGAGACAGCGATCGCGCACCAGACGGGTTATTTCCAAGACCGGGTTCATAGGGGCGCCCATAAATAAATCATATGGATATCAACGTATCTTGCCAAGGGCCCGCAGCTCATGATACGTTGATATCAATTTATATTCCCAAGGGTACTGGGGTTCCGTTTGTATGGCGAGATCGGCGGTGCGCGTGGCGTTGTTCAAGGGAAAACACCTACCGCACATTGGTGCCGTCGCCCTCGGAGTCAGGAGAAATCATGAATCCGAAAAGAGACTGGACCACCGCAATAAGGGTCGTCGCGGTGGCTGCCACCTTCGCTGCGACGTGCCAAGCGCAAGCACAAAACGCCAAGACACCGTATCCGACCATGGCTCCGTTCGGTCAATATCTGATGCCCGATCGCAACGAGGAGATCAAGCTGGCGCGGAGTGCGGCCCCGGACTCCATTTCAGGCGACGCGGTAGTTCTGGTCCTCGGAACACATGGTTATGAAACTGCGGTTCAAGGGAGGAACGGTTTCGTATGCCTGGTAGAACGATCGTGGACTGCCGGAATCAACGATCCGGACTTTTGGAATCCTAAACTGCGCGGTCCTATCTGCCTCAATGCTTCGGCGGCACGGTCCTACCTTCCCCGCACCATCAAGAAAACCGAGCTGGTCATAGCCGGACGGACAAAAGCGCAGATGTTCGACGCTATCGCAGCGGCCATCGACAAGAAGGAACTGCCTACGCCGGAGCTCGGCGCGATGTCCTACATGCTGTCGAAGCAAGGCTATTTGGGCGACCAAGCTGGAGGGCCCTGGCTTCCGCATCTGATGTTTTTCGCTCCCGAAACCGATTCCAAGACGTGGGGCGCGGACCTTCCCGGATCGCCGATTATCACGTTTCAGAACCGCGAGGAGCGCCTTACCGTGTTTCTGATTCCAGTACGCCGGTGGTCGGACGGTACGCCGGCTATTCCCAAGAGTTAAGCGAACGTCGAACTGGAACGAGTCACGGACATGGGAAGAAAAACAGGAACGGTCAACGGAGTGGCAGTTTTTTGGAAGGCCGCCAGCGCGAACGCGGCTCTTCAGCAGCTTTTGCCCAACACCCCGGGCAAGAGCAGGAGGCCGTCAGGAGCCGGGGCAAGTCCTGGCGGCCTCTTGCCCGAGCGTTCAGGCTGACTTATGCCTAACGGCTCTCTCTTACTTCTACCAGGGCTCGTCTTTAACGCATTGAAGGGGCGGCTTTAAGCCGTCTTCTTCTTGTTTTCCTTTTGGAGTGCGGGAGCACAGCTCCCGCTTTTCCGGTCGCTGGTGTGTCACCTCAACCTCCAACATTTACGCAACCGCGGGGAGTCGAGGACGAAAGAAAAGTGGCAGCAGGGCTGCCGCACTGCATATCAGGCCCGGATCACGCCGAGGAATTTGCGCGGCGGTAGATTGCATCTCTGCTGGGTGACTACAGGGCTACGCAGGACTCATTCAGAGTGCTTTTTGGGATCAAACTGTTGTGCCAATTCTTTGACGGTCCTGAACGCGTGCAGCGCTTCCACTTCCTCAGGCGAAACGAATCGCAGTTCTTGACACTCAGTGGAAGGCGTGAAGTCCAGGTCCTGTACTTTCGTCTCGAAAACCAAGTTGAGCGTCCAGACACCCTTCATGTTGCGACCGAGCAAGTAGTAGCAGGGCAGCGGCGCGATCTCTGTCACGGCAAGTCCCATTTCTTCCCGGATTTCGCGCCGGAGACACGCTTCCGGCGATTCACCCCAGTCCAGCCCGCCGCCAGGCAGTTCCCACCAGCCATTGTCTTCCAGGATGATCGCGAACTTCTTTCTCGCGTCATCGAATATGAGAGCCTTGATGCTCACGCGGTAGTGGTTGTCGGGGGTTTGAGCTGGCACGAGGTTCATTGTCAGTACGGGACGGCCGTTCAACTCGGACGCTGAGTTCCTTCTCGGGCATTACAATGAGACGATACCACTGCCGCATTTCAGTTGGGAGTTTCAAATGGGCAGTGAAGGCACAGCGTTGGCAGCCCATCTTTACCGCCGGCAAAATTCGCTGCGGTGTCCGGCTCGCCGAAGCTCAGCAACAGGAAACGATCCTTTCCTATCAGCAAACTATCCAGCAGTCCTTCCGCGAAGTTTCCGACGCCCTGATCGGCTATCGCAAACTCCGGGAAT
Source organism: Candidatus Acidiferrum sp. (assembly GCA_036521695.1). Lineage (GTDB taxonomy): Bacteria > Acidobacteriota > Terriglobia > Acidiferrales > UBA7541 > Acidiferrum. Next base: position 10,670 of record DATDHE010000270.1, read on the forward strand.
TTCGAGAGCAGCAGGAACTTCTCACTGCCTCAGCCCAGGGAGCCGCGCATCTTTCCAATGTTCGCTACAAAGGTGGAGTGGCCAGTTACCTCGAGGTTCTCACCAACGAGACCAACTACTTCACGGCCGAGCTTAATCTTGCCCAAGCCCAGGCCAACGAACTCCTCGCACTCGTTCAGCTCTATCAAGCACTCGGCGGAGGCTGGCAACAATAACTGACACCCGCTAAACCAAATCACCAGCCACACGCGAGCTCTCGAATCCTCTCGACACAACATCCCCGTAAATGCGATTCTTCCCCGCGTGTACCACACACCTTATGTGTGCCAATCATCGAGGCCCCGGCTCGTCCGCCTCTCTAGCCCTCAGCTCGAATTTGTCTTCTTTTATTCTCGACGACCATGATTGACCGAATCGACGCCCACCACCACCTCTGGCGCTATTCGAAAGAGGAGTACGGCTGGATTGCCGGGAATATGGCGCCGATTGCCAGAGATTTTCTACCGCAAGATCTCCAGCAAGTGCTTAAGTCTTCCGGAATGCAAGGCAGCATCGCCGTTCAAGCAAGGCAATCGCTGGAAGAGACCCGATCCCTTTTGAACTTCGCTCAAGAATTTCTCATCATTCGCGGAGTTGTCGGTTGGGCGCCCATCGCCAGCCCCGAGTTTCCGCAAGTCCTCGAACGCTTTCAGCATTCTCAGAAATTAAAAGGCTTCCGCCATGTCGTTCAGGACGAGCCGGACGATGCCTTCCTGTTGCGCGCAGATTTCAACGCGGGTATCGCGCTCTTCAAACGTTACGGCCTCGTCTACGACATTCTGATCTTCGAGCGTCAATTGCCCGCCGCTATTCCCTTCGTGGACCGCCATCCCGCCCAGCTCTTCGTCTTGGATCACATTGCCAAACCCTGCATCCGCGACCGCGTACTCGAACCCTGGCGCACAAACATTCGCGAACTGGCGCGCAGAGAAAATGTTTTTTGCAAGTTGTCCGGGATGGTGACCGAAGCGCACTGGACGCAATGGAGCCTTCCGGACCTGTTGCCTTATTTCGAGGTCGTCTTGGACGCCTTTGGTCCCAAACGCTTGATGGCCGGCTCGGATTGGCCCGTTTGCCTTTTGGCAGCTACGTATCAAACCTGGTTTTCTACATTGCACGCATTCATCTCTCGGTTGTCCGGTGCGGAGCAGGAAATGATTCTTGGAGGCGTGGCGAGCGAAGTTTACTCTCTGAGCCGCAAAGCATGAATTCGCAAACCATGCGAGCACTCATCATCAAACAGCCGGGCGCGGCCTCCATCGAGTCTGTTCCCCAGCCTGAGGTCGATCACCGAAAAATCTTGCTCCGGGTCCGCATGGTGGGCCTCTGCGGTAGCGATTTGAATTCCTTCCGCGGCAAAAACCCCATGGTCCAGTTTCCTCGAATCCCCGGCCACGAAATTGCAGCGACAATCGTTGAAGGAACCTCTTCGTTTTCCGCACTCGCCGCCGGTGTAAATGTCACGATGTTCCCCTACACAAATTGTGGCAAATGCGCTTCCTGTGTCCGCGGTCGCCCCAATGCCTGCGCGTTTAACGAAACCCTTGGCGTCCAGCGCGATGGTGCCCTGACCGAATACATCACCATGCCCCCTGAAAAACTCTACCCAGCAGCGCTTACGATCAAAGAGCTCTGCCTCGTGGAGCCGCTGACGGTAGGTTTTCACGCGGTTGCCAGAGGCCGGGTAACTTCCGCCGACAAAGTCGCCATCTTCGGCTGCGGCGGCGTAGGCCTCGGCGCCATCGCAGCTTCCCATTTTGCCGGCGCCACGACCATCGCTGTCGACCTCGACGATGATAAGCTTCAGCTCGCCAAAAAGGCCGGCGCCACTCACGTCGTGAACTCCGCCAAATCTCCGCTCCACGAACAGTTGCTGGAACTAACGGACGGCCGCGGACCAGACGTCATCATCGAAGCTGTCGGCCATCCCCGGACGTTTCACGCCGCAGTCAAGGAAGTCGCCTTCACCGGACGCGTCGTCTACATCGGTTACGCCAAAGAACCCGTGACCTACGAAACCAAGCTATTCGTGCAAAAGGAACTCGATATTCTCGGTTCGCGCAACGCACTACCGGACGACTTTCAGACCGTGATCCGAATGCTCGAGCAGCACAAGTTTCCCGTCGAAGATGCTGTCGGCTCGATCGTTTCCCTCGATGACGCTCCGCGCATCCTGGAAGCCTGGAGCTCTAATCCCTTGAAGTTCTCGAAAATCATGGTGCAACTCGAGTGATGGAGAGAAACGCGTTAGTGTGTTCCGCGTTCACAGTGGTTTCTCGACAGTAACAGGAGAAGACGGACGATGGCCAAGCATCAACTCGAAAGCTCCGAAGTAAAAACAGTGCCTTCCGCTCGCCATTCCTTGTTTCCCGCCGGCCAAATCGTTCCCTTCATTCTCGTCACCGTGCTTTTCTTCCTCTGGGGCATTCCCAATAATCTAAACGACGTGCTCATCCGCCACTTCATGAAGTCCTTCGCCATCTCTCGCTTTCAGGCCAGCCTCGTACAAACCGCTTTCTATCTGGGATATTTTCTCCCGGCCATTCCCGCAGCCCTCTTCATGAAGCGCGTCGGCTACAAACCGGGCTTCATCGTCGGTCTCCTGCTCCTGGCTTCCGGCTGTTTCTTGTTCTGGCCTGCGGCGCTGCAAAGCAGCTATTCGTTCTTCTTGTTTGCTCTCTTCGTTATCGCCAGCGGATTGTCCTTTCTCGAAACGGCTTCCAATCCATTCATCGCCCAGCTTGGTGATCCGGACACCTCAGAGCGTCGTCTGAATTTCTCGCAAGCCTTCAATCCCCTCGGCGCCATGACCGGAGCCCTAATCGGCACAGTCTTCATTTTTTCCGGTGTCGAGCTGACTGCCGAGCAAATTGCCGCGCGTCAGGCCGATCATACATATCAGGCCTATCTTCAGTTCGAAGTGCTGCGCGTTGTCCGGCCCTACCTTGTCCTCGGTGTTGTCGCGGTAGTCTGGGCGCTGCTCATCCTCCGTACCAAATTCCCGGTTATCTCCAGCGAAAACGAAGACGCCGATGACGAACACGGCAGCGCACGCCAACTCCTCCGTCAAAGACATTTTCTGCTCGCCGTAGTCGCGCAATTTTTCTACGTCGGCGCCCAAGTCGGTACATGGAGCTATTTCATTCCTTACGTTCAGGAGTACGCCCACAAGCCAGAAAAAACTGCCGGGTATTTCCTCATCGGCACTCTTGCCGCATTCGGCGTCGGCCGCTTCGTCTCTGCCTATTTGATGCGCTTCATTTCACCGAGCCGCCTTATGGGTTTCTACGCCGTGGCAAACATGGTCCTGGTATCCGTCGGTGTTTTCCGCCCGGGTTGGGTTGGCATCTGGTGCATCTTCCTCACCAGCTTCTTCATGTCCCTGATGTTCCCCACGATCTTCGCGCTCGGGCTGAAGGGTCTCGGCGCAAACACGAAACTCGGCGGTTCCTTCTTGGTCTTGGCCATTGTTGGCGGTGCCGTTCTTACGCCAATCATGGGTCTGGTTTCAGATAAGTCACACAGCTATGCTCTCGCCTACATCGTCCCATTCCTCGCCTACATCTACATTTCTTTCTATTCCTTCCTGGGCTCACAGCGAGTCGATTTCGCATCCACGCCCGGCGAACCTGCAACCTCAACTTAACCAACTTCTTCAAAAAAGAGCTCTATCAAATCAAATCGTTGAAGCGCCAAATTTCTTCTTTGCTCCAAAAACCGCTGGTGTCAGTTCAGGGGAGCCTATATCGTGACCGCTCTTACATCTTGATCGTCTGAAAAAACGCCTAAGGATCTAGCTCCCGCCTATGGCCATCGACAGCCGCCGCCAAATCCATCAATCCCCGCTCCACTCCTTCAAACCTCTCGACTTCCGTTTATCTCATTTGAATTCCGTGCCCTCCGTTCTAATAAGCATCCAGTAAACTAATAAACTGCTAGACATCCGCTTCTTCCCCCTGCTACCATTCCCCATGGTTCATACGGGTTCTCCCTCGTCCGGCCTTTGTAGTGGCGGGTCTTCAGACCCGTTCTTCGCTCCCTTCCGCCGCCCACTCCCCAGGGCATGTCATCCCCAACGCACTGAGGGATCTGCTTCTCGCCGTTCTCTCTCGTCCTCCGCCTCCGAATTAAGAACCCCGTTTGCGCTAACCACTGCGGCTTTATTCAAGAGTCCGCAACAATATCAATCCAGGGAACTTGCGTTTCCTTTATTTTCATACTCTTACGCACTCTTTTGCCACGGGGAAAATGCCAAGCCCTTTATTTTTAGTCGATTCCGCACTGTTCGGCAGAACACCCCGGGTGGGGGTAGCTCCTTCCATTCAAATCATTGCAAATTAGCCTTCCCGTCTTGGATGAGCGTCGGAGGACCGCATGAAGTTTGATCACGCACTATTGAAAAGCCTCCCCAAAGTCTTGCTCCACGAACATCTGGACGGCGTCCTCCGCCCCGAAACCGTCATCGACTTGGCCAAGACCGGCGGCTACGGCGGACTTCCCGCCGAAAATCCGTACGCCCTCGCCCAGTGGTTCCACCAGGGCGCAAACCAGGGAAGCCTCCCAAAATATCTGGAAGGCTTTGCGCACACCATCGCCGTGATGCAAACCGAAGAAGCACTCGAGCGCGTGGCCTATGAACAAGCCGAGGACCTGGCCGGCGACGGCGTAGTCTATTTTGAAACTCGCTTTGCCCCGGTTTTTCATACGCGCACAGGCTTGAGCCACCAGCAGGTAGTCTCCGCAGTTCTAAAGGGCTTAGAGCACGGCAAACACGACTTTGGAATTTCTTCAGGCTTGATCATCTGCGCGATGCGCAATATGGACGTCTCGCTGGAAATGGCCGAGCTAGCCGTCGACTTTCGCGCGCGTGGCGTTGTCGGATTCGATCTCGCCGGCGAAGAAGGCGGATTCCCTCCCAAAAAGCACGTGGACGCCTTTCACTACATTCAGCGGCAGAATTTCAGCATCACGATCCACGCCGGTGAGGGCTTTGGAAAAGAATCCATTTGGCAGGCCATTCAATACTGTGGAGCGCACCGCATCGGCCACGGCACGCGCCTTATCGATGACATTGCCGTCGCCGAAGACGGCAAAGTAGTGAAATTAGGCGACCTGGCGCAATACGTTCTCGACAAAAGAATTCCGCTCGAAATTTGCCTGCTCAGCAACGTGCAAACAGGAGCCGCACGCAGCTTATCCGAACATCCCTTCAAGACTCTCTATCAGGAAAAATTTCGTGTCACGCTAAACACCGACAATCGCCTGATGAGCGACACCACGATGACTAAAGAATTCGAGGCCGCCAGAGATACCTTTGGCCTGTCGCTGAACGACTTTGAAGTCCTCACCGTCAACGCGATGAAGAGCGCGTTTCTGCCCTATCACCAGCGTTGCGATTTCATCTACAACGTACTCAAGCCAGGCTACGCCAAAATCCGCGCATCCCTGGCAAAGAAGTGAACGTGAGAGTGTGGAATGCAAGCCTTGACTAAAATCACGCGGCGAGAGCTGCCAGAGTTTCCGCGAGCACAAGCACTCCGCGCGCAATGTCATCCGGCGACGCGTATTCATCAGGACGGTGGCTGTATCCGCAGCGGCAAGGAATAAAAAGCATCGCAACAGGAGCGATACGCGACATAAAAAGCGCATCATGATAAGCGCGGCTGACCATGGGAATAAAAGACAGCTGGTGTTTTGAGCAAGCTCGAGACAGAGCCTCGACGATCGCGGGAGCGCAGTGCGCCGGCGCATCCGCGTTCACGAGCTCTTCGCGAATCGAAACTTGCCGCTTCGCCGCAATCGTTTTGCGCGCAGTTTCGATCACGCGCATCGCAGCGTCACGCCGCTCAAGGTCCGTATCGCGAATGTCGAGCGTCAATTGGACGCGGCTAGGAATGCTATTGACAGCGCCAGGAAACACCTTGCAAATGCCCACGGTCGCCACGGTATCGATAGCGCCGCTAGTCCGCGCCGCGTTTTCAATCGCGAGGATCAGTTCCGCCGCCGCGCAAAGTGCGTCCCGGCGTTCGGGCATGAGCACCGCCCCTGCGTGCCCGCCCGCGCCTTGTACCGTAATGCGCAGACTCGCTGGAGCGGCGATGCTGGTAACAATGCCGAGTGGAATGTTTTGCTGCTCGAGCAGTGGCCCTTGCTCGATGTGCAGTTCCACAAACACCTTGTAGTAGCCGTTGTGCAGTTTCACGTCTTCAAGCGGAGCGTTGTATCCGGCATTCTTGCGGACTTGCTCAAGCGAAGAACCTTCTTTGTCGACAAGCTTTCGTGCCGCATCCGGAGTCATGGTACCGGACAAGAGCCTGCTGCCGAGACAGCCAATTCCAAATCGCGTCGGCTCTTCGGATGTGAACATGAGCAACTCGATCGAGTGTCTGGGCCGAAAGCCGGAGCGCTGCAGCGAGCGAATCGCTTCAAGTCCTCCGAGCACGCCAACAACGCCATCGTACTTTCCGGCGTTGGGAATTGCGTCGATATGAGAGCCGGTCCCCACCGCCGGAGCGTTTGGCTCGGAGCCAGCCCAGCGCGCGAAAATATTTCCAACGGCATCCCGGCGCACTGTCAATCCAGCTTTTTCGCAGCGAGCGATGAGCCATGCGCGCGCTTTGAGATCCGCCGGCGAAAAAACAATTCGCGTTACGGAGGGCGGCTCCGCTTCGGAAATCAACGCTAGCTCTTCGATCTCCGCCGCCAGTCGATCTCCATCGACTTCCAAATTCATCGCGATTTGCCTGAGCGACGCGCGCTGGACGACGTACCTGAAGGAGGCGTGCGCGGCGCGTCTGCGGGAGACGTTTTTGCCAAGCCTGTTCCCGCCGGCGATGTGCCAGTCAGCGGATGCCGGTTCGAATCCTTATATATAAGATACTTCGCAGGAACTTTGCCGATGGCGCCGAACCACTGCGGGCACCATGGGCCCATCCAGATGAAATCGCCTGCGGTGACCGGGTACCACGAATCGCCGAGGCGATAAATGCCGCCACCCTCGAGCATTAGCAAGCCGTGTTCCATGACGTGCAATTCGACCATGCTCAGCGCGGCGCCCGGCTGATAGACCATGGAGTTCACGGCAAAATCGAAATTCATCGTATCTGGAAGCAAGTGTTTCACCTGCAAGCTCGCATCACCATCAAGCGGCTCGGAAGAGATTGCGTCTTCGCTTGAAAGGATAGCGCGCGGCGATTCGAAGGTTGCAAGCTGTTGATAGTGTTTTTCGATGACGGCGGCGCGGCTTGGTTTCCTTGCTACAACTCGATGCGGCGTGCCCTCGGGTAGGTACGCATAACCGCGTGCTCCAAGATCGTTCTGGCGGCCATCCACTTCCAGTTTGAGCTGACCTTCGAGGACGTAGAGGAAGCGCTGTGCGCCGGCTCCTCCGAGTTCGCCGCCGGATTCGAATTCGGCGGTGTACTCTGCGAATCGTGCGCCCATGGCTGGACCTGCGTGCACGATGGCGGCGCACGCTTTCATGCCGGGCAACGCGGTTCGAATGAACGTGTCCGGCGTGAGTAGGAGATGGTTGTGTTTTTGGGAGCTTCGCGTTTGACCAAGATTATGCACGGCATATCCTTTTTTGAAGTTCCGAAGAATTTGCTAGTTGATCGAGCAAATGCAGACCGCAGTCGAGCGCTTTTGCGACGTCTTCCACCTCGACGGATTCCGCGGGATCATGGCTGATTCCGCGGGGGGAGCGAAGAAAAATCATGGCGGCGGGAACTTTTTCGGCGAGGATCATGGCGTCGTGGCCGGCTCCGCTGGTTATGCGATGCGGTTGGCATCTCGTGCTGCGGATGGCGTCCTGAATCTGATCGACGAGAAACGGATCCATCGCTACTGCGCGCTGCCTCAAGAGAACATTTTGCCGCAGCGAGAGCCCGCGGCGCTCGGCAATTTCGTGAGCCATTCGAACGAGTGTTCCGACCGCGCGATCGCGAACGTCGTCGGACTTGTGGCGAACATCCAGAGTTACGCGAGCTTCCGCGGCGATTACGTTGCTCGCGCCGGGTTTTGCTTCGATTTGGCCCACGGTGGCGACGAGACCGGGATGGTTGTGGGCTGTGCGCTCGACGGCAACGATCCACTCTGCTGCGGCAGCGATGGCATCGTGACGAAGATGCATCGGTGTTGTGCCCGCATGGTTGGCGCGGCCCAGAAATTCGAACGTCATGCGGGTTTGCGCGGCGATGGCCTCCACTGCGCCGAGCGATCGTCCGAGCGACTCGAGGACCGGGCCTTGCTCGATGTGAAATTCGAGATAGGCGAGCGTGTCGCCACTCAGCGTTGCGTGCGGAATATCCAATGGATCCAGGCCAAAATTGTTAATGGCGTCGCGAACGGAGATTCCGTTTGCATCCTGCCGATTCAGGAATTCTTCATCGAGGCTGCCGACCAACGCGCGGCTGCCGATGAACGGTGAACCGAAGCGAACTCCTTCCTCTTCGGAAAAACCTACGACCTCTATGGCGAAAGGAAGGCGGCGGCGTTCCAGAGATTCGACGAGAGCGACTGCGATCACGACTCCGAGAACGCCGTCATAGGCTCCGGCATTGGGGACAGTATCGAGGTGGGAACCGAGCAGCAGGCGCGGTGCAGCCGATTGCGCGGCGGCGTAGAAGCCACGGAGATTGCCGGCCGCATCGACAGTCACTTCGACCCCCGCGGCTGCAAGCCACTTTGTGAGTTCGCGGTGGCAATCGTGCATCGGAGGGGAAAGAAATGTGCGGCGCGTGCTGCCCGCATCTTCGGAGAAAGACGCCAGTTTTTGGCAGCGAGCGATCACTTCTTTCGCACGGATTGTTGTGCTCACAGCTGTGGACACAGAATGTTAACCTTGCCGGCGAATGCGTGCCTCGATCATGCCGTGAGGCTCGTCGATGGGCACAAAGATCTCGTTAGGATTGTCCTGCCCAAAACAGGAAAGATCCGCAAGAAGATAGTGTTTGTTGGGCATCGTCAATTCGATGCTGTCGATTTCCGGAACGTTGGCGAGCGCGGCTTCACCCGTGGCGTATAGAGTGTGTTGAACGGATCTGCTGGTGTGCCCCGCGAAGATGCTCAGCAAAATGTCGCGGACCTTTGAACGCAAAGAAGCAAAAGGCAAACAAGAAGACGAGTAATTCCAGCGCGCGCAGACAGAAGTGCCGAACAGACGGTCGGTGGTTTCCGGAAGAGTGGTCAAGAAATCCTTGATAAACCCTGTGAATTCCGAGGCTGCGGTTTTGAGAATGACCAGGTTTTCAAGCCCTGCCCAGACTGACGGCCCCGCGTTGCGCGTTGCCGCAATTTTCGCGGTCTGGCACTCACTGCTTGATTGCACAAAAGTCGTGGGATGCGGCTTTCCGCCCAATAGCAGATGCTGCCAGGATTGTTCCGAGAGCGTGATTCGCGCGGCGGAAACTTGTGGGTTACGCTCCAGGAAGAATGCGACTAGTTCCTTGCCAAACTCCTCCATGCAGTCCGCCGAAGAGGTGCGCGCCAGCGAGTAAACGGTATTTTTCATTGTGTCTGTGGGGAGAATTTTGCTGTTATCACCAGCAACAAAGCAGGACTCGAAGTCTCCTTCGAGCGCAATCTCGATCGTCCATTCGCGAAAATCGTGATGGTCAAGATGGCGCTTCACTCTTGCGAGGCGGACTCGCGATTTGCCATAACTGTTTTCGGCCAGCGTTATCATCGGATCAGCTTCCCTGGTAGGTCGTATAACCATGCGGACTCAGAAGCAAGGGAATGTGAAAATGAGTTTCGCCATCGCGCACGTGAAATGTAATCTCGACGACCGGATAAAGTCCTTGGATCTTTTGAGCAAGTTGATAGCTAGCGGTATCGAAAGCCAAACGGTAGTTGCCCTCACGAAGAGTTTCATTTTCGGGCAGCAATTGAGGGCAGCGGCCGTCGCCGTCCGTGCGGGACGAACTGAGAACGCGCCACTCACCGGCGGACTCTTGCCTCTCGAGTCGTACCGGCACGTCCTTTGCGGGCTTACCCTGAGCAGTGTCCAAAACGTGGGTCGAAATGCGATTCATGAAGAGAGCCATTTCTTCAGCCGAAGACGCGCGATGTGGCGCTGTTGTTCGGCTGCTTCATTAAGTTCGGTCATTTCGTCATTTTGCAAACGCCTCCGGAGGATTTCAAGAATTTCCGGCGCGGATTTACCAGTGGCACAAACAATGAAAATGCGATTGAACTTTTGTTCGTACGCGCGGTTGCCTGCCGCAAGAGCAATCTTGACATCCTCGCCTGCAGCTCCAACTTTTTGCTGTTCTTGGCCTGACCAAGCGGCAGACCGCGCAGGCGCGGAGGTTGGCGAATGTGAATCGCCAATCCGCGGATGGCTTCGAAACGCTTCCAACCAATCGGATTCCGGGAGTCCCTTCCATACTTCGTCACAGGCAGCCAATAAGGCCGCTTCATGGAGGAGTGGTCTTCGAGCTGCCATCCCGTGCGCCCAGGCCTTTGAACCGCAACAGGGCAAGATCTCCTCAACGGCTTTGCCTTGCTCCAAACCGTTCCATCGTGCGAGCACATTTTTTGCATTTTCGCTGCGCACGCCTAGGGAGCTTAACTGCTCCAGGAACTCCGCGACCAAGTTTCCCGCTACAGCCGCACGATAGCGGGCCGAGGAACGGATATCGTCAATGGGGCGGACTTCCGAGGCAGCCATAGTTCTCGCAGATTGGATAAGCAGCGGATCGATCAGTTTTCCCTTTACGATTCGTTCCGTCTCTGACAAACGCACGGGAATGGGTGCAATGCTTCCCATGGCGAGGCGAATGTCATCAACGGCGCCATCCGCCAAGAGTCCCAGCGCCGCGAGGCACACTTTTGAAATCGCTTGTGCATTGCGTGCTCCGACTTTGCGCGCATGGGAATAGTAACCTGAAAACTGTTGCTTAAGGCAGATGGCGCGAATCAACTCGTCGGGTGCGATCCGGGTTTTGCGGTAGTTGACGTGAAAGGCTACATAGGGCACGCGGCGTTCGCCTCGCGCCGAAACGAGAAGGAGCTCTGCCTCATAAACCAAAAGCGCGGGCAGGGAGTCCGCCGCGGGCGAAGCATTCACGATGTTGCCGCCGATGGTTCCTCGATTCTGGTTGGCAATTCCGCCGGTCCAGCTTGCGGAACTGGACAATAATGGAAACTCGCGGTTGATCAATTCGTGTTCGCGCAGATCCGTGTACGTGCATCCCGCGCCGATTTGGATTTTGTCCGCAGTAATTTCGATGCGACGCAACTCTGGAAGATTCCAGATGCTGACCAACTTGCGCGCAGGGAGTTTTCCGGCGGAATACTGCACCATGACGTCCGTGCCGCCGGCGATGGGAAGCCATCCGCCCGGTTCTCGCGCGAGAAGCGATAGCACGTCGGCCAAAGTGCGCGGGGCGACAAGTTCGAACTCAGCGGGGTAGGCCCTCACGTTGAGGCTCCCCGGCGTGCGGCTTCCGCGACGGCTTCAAAGATTTGCATGTAGCCCGTGCAGCGACATAGATTGCCGGAAAGGCTTTCGCGGATTTCTTCGAGAGTGGGTTGCGGCTTTTTCTGTAATAAATGAAGGGACGCAAGAATCATTCCCGGAGTGCAGATGCCGCACTGGGCGCCGCCGCAATCGAGAAAGGACTGCTGCAAGATTTGCAAGCGGCCGTCAGAGGCAAGGCCCTCGATCGTGACAATGTTCGCGCCATTCGCCTGGAGCGCGGGAATGAGGCAGCTATTCACGAGCATTCCGTCGATCAAAACGGAGCAGGAACCGCACTCGCCTTCACCACAGCCTTCTTTTGTACCTGTTAATCCAAGCTCGTGTCGAAGAACATCCAGGAGGCGCTCCATCGCGTAAACATGCACGGTTTCCAGTTTTTCGTTGACCGTGAAAGTGATTTCGGATTTTGCGCGATCCAGTGGGGCTTGGCTCATTCTCCTCCTCGCGCGGTTGGGGCCACGATCGCGGGCGTCGCATTTTCGGCGAGAGCGGCGAAGATGTTTTCCGGAAGTAGCGGGATGAAATTGAAAGAAACGTTTAGCGCGTCTTCGATGGCGTTGACAATCGCCGGGGCGGGGCCATCCATCGGTAGTTCGCCGATTCCTTTTGCGCCGAACGCCCCGTGAACGTTGCCCAATTCTTCAAAATAAACGCCAATCGGAGGAAGATCGGCGGACGTGGGCATGATGTAGTTGGTCATCTGGCCATTCTGCATGCGGCCTTGCTCCCAAATCACTTTTTCGTATAGGGCGAAGCCGATGCCTTGTGCAACGCCGCCGATGATTTGGCCTTTCGCAAGAACGGGGTGAAGGACTTTGCCTATCTCTTGAAGCGCAACGAAATCGTCTACCGTCACACTGTAGGTGGCCAGATCTACGGTAACTTCCGCGACGTGAACCGCCCATGCAAATGCTGCGTACGCTGAACCGCGATATTTTTCCTCGTCCCAAACGATGTCGCCAGACTGTTCGTACTGTGCCAGGCTGCGGAATTTGCCGTGTTTCGCAACATAGTTGCGGCAGGCGGCGCGGAAATCCTCGGGCGAATAGCAATCGGAGAGCAAGCCGCTCGCGGTCAGCGTTTTTTTGATACCAGCGGCAGCCGATTGGACGAGTTTTCCGACGACCATCACCGTGCGCGAAGCGACGGTGGGACCGCTGTTTGGCACTTCGTGCGTGTCGGGTTGAGCGATGCTGACGTCATCGTAGTTCAGCGCCAGAGCTTCGGCGACAATCTGGCACAGCACCGTGTTGGTTCCCTGGCCGAATTCGGTGCTAGATACGAGAATGCGGAGACTGCCGTCGGCGCAAGCTTCGACACCAACGATCGATCCGAGAAAGCGCTCGCCGGAACCCGTGAAGCCTGCGCCATGCAGAAAAGCGGCTATGCCCATTCCTTTTTTGCGAGGGCTATGCGGGTTTTCCTCCGCGAATGTTATTTTCTTTGCGCGATAGCTGGAGAGCTCGAGGGCATGGTCGAGAAGTTTTCCGAGATCGATCTCTTCATTCACAGTTTGTCCCGTCGTGGTGGTCTGGCCGGGCTTCAGGAGATTTCGGCGGCGGATTTCGATGGGCGAAAGACCGACCACTTGCGCAATACGGTCCATGTGGCGCTCGAGCGCGAAGAGAGACTGTGGGGCGCCAAATCCACGAAAGGCGCCGTGCGGCGGCGCGTTGGTGGCCACGGCTTTGGCGTGAATGCGGACGCTGGGCCAATAGTAGGCGCCGCCGGCGTGAATAGCACCGCGGGAAAGGACGACGGGCGACAAAGTTTTGTATGCGCCGCCATCGATTGTGAAATTGATTTCTCCAGCGAGAATTCTGCCGTCTTTACTGACGGCAGTGCGATGGCGAGTGCGCGAAGGATGGCGCTTGGTGGTGGCCGCCATGTCTTCCATGCGGTCGTAGATGATTTTCACCGGTTTACCGGACTTCATGGCGAGGAGCGCAGCGTGGGCGGCGATCATCGAGGGGTATTCTTCTTTGCCTCCAAACGCGCCGCCGGTTTCCATTTGCACGACGCGGACGCGATCCGCGGGAAGGCCGAAGAGTTTCAACAGGGCTTTGTGGACGTAATAGGGGCACTGAAGCGAGCCCCACACCGTGAGGCCTTGCTGCGGATCGAAAGCGGCGATCATTCCGTTGTTTTCTATGTAGAGCTGTTCCTGCGCGCCAGTTGTATATTCGGCTTCGATGATGTGGTCCGCGGTTCGCCAGACGGAATCGACAGCGCCTTTTTCGATTAGATAGGTCTTGAATGTGTTGTCCGCGCCCCAGATGATTTGTTGTTTGGCCTCACTTTCTTCCATGCTGAAGATCGTGGGGAGGGGTTCGTACTCGACCGATATGGCCTCGACGGCTTTTGGGAGGAGATGGCGGTCTGGATGAGCGAGTAGCAGAAGAGGCTCTTCGGGATGATTGACGATTCCATCCGCAAGACATGGCTGATCGTCTTCGATGAGTGCGATGCAATTTTTTCCAGGAATGTCTTTGGGCGAGACGATTACGAATTCGTTCCAGTCGATGCCTAGGCCGAAGGTGAATTTTTTGATTTTGCCGCGAGGAATGCGGCTGCGGACGGTGGCGCCGTAAAGCATGCCTGGCAAAACCATGTCGTCGACATAGCGCGCTTCTCCAGTGACTTTGGCGCGGCCTTCCATGCGCGGGACCGACGTGCCGACGATCGGAGGAGTTTTCATTCGAATCGCGGAATCATCCGGTGTTTTGCAGCGCTTGCCTGCTTGCAATAGTGTATGACAGACAAATCGAAACTTGGGTGTAGGAGTCCTTGTTAAGACGTGGCATTAACGGCGGTGCTCCACGCCTGTTGGATCGCCAGGAAACTGGCCGTCGCTGAACACTTTTCTGCCTCGAAGATAAGTGGCTTTCACTACCCCGCGCAGTTTTTCTGCGAGGTAGGGCGAAACCGGGTGACGGTAATGCAAGCGGTCTTCGCTCACTACGAACTCGCCTTCCGGATCGAAAACAACGAAATCGGCGTCGTAGCCCGGAGCGAGGCGGCCTTTGCGGGTGTGGCAGCCGGCTAATTTTGAGGGGCATTCAGACATCCAGCGCGCGATATCGATCAGTGAAGATCCGCGATGGCTGGCTTCTGTGCACATCAAGGGAAGAGCAACGGAGAGGCTTGCGATGCCGCCCCAGGCGGTGCGGAAATCTCCTTCGGCGAGACGCTTCATTTCCGGGGGACAAGGGGAATGATCTGTCGCGACGAGGTCGATCGTTCCATCGAGGAGGCCTTGCCATAATCGTTCGCGGTTTTCGCGGCTGCGAACCGGAGGGGCGCATTTGAAGAGCGTTGCGCCTTTAGGGATTGTTTCGGCGGCGAAATGCAGATAGTGCGGACAAGTTTCGACGGTTATGGGAAGACCTTCGGAACGTGCGGCGCGCAGTTCGGGAAGAGCTTGGCTGGCGGAGAGATGGACGATGTGCAGGCGGAACTTGTATTCGCGGCAGAGGGAGAGAAGCATTCGAATCGCGGAAAGTTCGGCCTCTTCGGGACGCGATTGGAGATAGGTTTCGTAGAGCGACCAATCTGCATTCGCCAAAAGTGCTGTGGCGGAATCCAGGGGAGCGGGGAGTTCTGCGTGGACGAGGAGTGGCAAACCTGTTCGGGCGACGTAGGGCAGGGCGGCGCGTAATTGCGGCTCCGTGACCATCGTGAAGCCATCAATTCCGGGATGAACTAGAAAACATTTGAAGCCGGGGACTCCGGCGTTGGCCAGCGGCTCGATGTCGAGCGGATTGTCGGCGACGACTCCTCCCCAGGCCATCCAATCAACGCGGCATCGGCCTTGCGCGGCTGCGCGTTTGGCCTCGAGCGCGGCGATATTTGTTGTGGCGGGCAAGCAGTTCAACGGCATGTCCACCAACAGCGTGTATCCTCCAGCGGCTGCGGCACGCGTGGCGGTCTCGAAGCCTTCCCAATCCGCGCGGCCGGGGTCGTTGATGTGCACGTGGGAATCGACGAGGCCGGGAAGAATCGCTGCGTTGCCAAAATCGTGGAGTTCTGCTTGCGGAGGGGTTTGCTCGGGAGCGACGACGTCGAGGGTGCGGTCTCCTTCGACGAGCAGAGCGGCTGGACGCACGGCGTCTGGGGTTACAACACGGCGAGAAAGGAAGGCGCGCAGATTCATAGTGAAAGGTGGATCCGGAGAAATACTCGTGAGAATGAGACCCGAGCGTAGACTGATATCTGCAGGTTTTCAAGTCAGCAAAATCGATAATTCAAGACGAAAAAAGTGCTAGGAGGGCCGATAGCCGGGCATATACTTGCCGGTTGGCGCGGGCATCCCGATGGCTTCTGCGGGGATTTCGGTTTGGTGCGGGTAAATGCGCCAGGGCGAACGAATGGAACGCTGGGGATAAGACTTGAGCAATCCTTTCATGGCGCGGGCGATTCAGCTGTCGATTGAAGGGGTTCAATCGGGGCGCGGGGGCCCGTTTGGCGCTGTCATTGTGCAGGATGGAAAGATTATCGCCGAGGGTTCGAATGAGGTAACTTCGACGAATGATCCGACGGCGCATGCGGAAGTGCTAACGATCCGGCGGGCTTGCGAAAAACTCGGCGCGTTCGAATTGAAGGATTGCGAGCTGTACACTTCGTGCGAACCGTGTCCAATGTGCCTGGGCGCGATCTATTGGGCGCGGCTAGTGCGCATTTATTTTGCCAGTACCGCGGAGGATGCGGCCAAGGCTGGTTTTGACGATTCGTTCATCTACAGTGAGCTGAAACAGCCCTTTTCGGGGCGGCGCATTCCTACAAAACAAATCATGCGGGAAGAAGCGCTCGCGGGTTTTCGCGCGTGGGCCGACCGGCCGGACAAGATTCCGTATTGACCTATTTGTACAGTAGAGGAATCATTTTTCACTGAACCCGGCGAATTGTCAGGCTCGGCAGAGGGACCAACCTGTCTGTAGCCTCTCATATCGGCTGGATCAGTGGTCTCGTTTGAAAGGCTTTTACGATCAGAGAAGACTTTGCGGCTGAGTGAGGGGGCGGAGGGACAATTGATCGATGGTTACTTCAAATTTGCTGAGAATCAGACGTCGGCGAAGCAGGAGTTGCTGGGCGGGCTCACGACGTTCGTGACCATGGCTTATATCGTGGTGGTCAATCCACAGATTCTCGCACAGGCGGGAATGCCGGCGGATGGTGTTGTGTTTGCGACTTGCCTTTCGGCGGCGGCGGCGACGCTCGTGATGGGATTGTATGCGAACTATCCGATCGCGCTGGCGCCGGGGATGTCGCTGAACGCGTATTTCACGTATTCGGTATGCCTGGCCATGCATATTCCGTGGAGAACGGCGCTGGCAGTGGTGTTTTTTTCGGGCGTGCTTTTTCTCGTGCTTACCGTAACGAAAGTGCGGGAACAGATCGTGAATGGCATGCCGGATTGCTTGAAGCACTCGACAGCGGCCGGAATCGGGATGTTCATCGCGTTTGTTGGATTGCGAAACGCCAAGCTAGTTGTGGCCAACTCCGCCACATTTGTGGGCTTGGGCAGCTTCGCAGACAAAGAAGTGCAGACCGCATGCTTCGGGCTGGCGCTAACGCTGATTGTGATGGCGCGAAAAATTCATGGCGCGATCCTGATCGGTATCAGCGGAACTACGGTTGTCGGGATGCTGCGCGGCATTTCGAGCTGGCCCACGACATTTTTTTCCATGCCGCATCCGTCCTCGACTTTCCTTCAACTTGATTTTCGGGGAGCTTTGCATCTCGGGTTTCTGGAGATCCTTTTCGCGTTTCTGTTTGTCGATCTGTTCGACAATGTGGGCACCCTCGTGGGTGTTTGCGAGCAAGGCGGGTTCATTAAGGATGGCAAGATTCCTCGTGTCGGCCGCGTGTTGTTGGCGGATTCCGTTGGGACGATTTTCGGGTCGCTGACGGGAACTTCCACGGTCACGAGCTATATCGAAAGCGCCGCGGGTGTCGCTGCCGGGGCCCGGACTGGTTTCAGCAATATCGCGGTAGCGGGACTGTTTCTTTTGGCCATGTTTTGTTCCCCGCTCGCGACTGCCATTCCGGCTTATGCGACAGCGCCGGCCCTGATTTTGGTAGGCGTTTTGATGTCGCAGTCCTTGGCGTTGGTGAATTGGAACGACTTCAGCGAGGCCTTGCCCGCGTTTATCACCATGCTAGCAACCCCGCTGACCTTCAGCATTGCGACCGGCCTGAGCCTCGGGCTGATTTCTTACACGGTCGTGAAACTGGCATCGGGAAAGGTTAAGGAAGTCAATGCGCTGGTATGGATCCTCACGATCCTTTTCATTTTGCGCTATGTGTATCTTGCCGCAGCCTAGTTACCATGTCCGATGTCTTCGTACAGTCGACGCCTCAGAGAGATCCCGCAGGTGGCGTCAGTCCAGATAGAATACTTCCTACATCATTGCGAATTTTTCGCCAGGTTTCAGGCCCGGCACCGGTTCAAAAAGCAAGGACATCTTCCGCTGCCATTGCAGGTTGGTCGGATCTTGATCGAGCGCGCCACGCGGCGTCGAAATCGTCGACCAGCATCACCAAGAATAAATCCTGCTCTCTTCTGAATATGGAATAGTGTGAGATACCGACTTCTTTCAGTTTGGCCAGCAAAACGGGCCAGACGCTTTTGTGGACGGCGTCGTATTCTTCTTCTTTGCCGTGCTTAATGCGCAAGCGAAACGCGACTCGAGGCATGTGCATCTCCCAAATCCCATCAGTGTAGCGGGCGCGGTCTCATAAGATAAAGAACAGTGTCCTGCATTTTGTTGACAGGCAGGACGGGTTGCCGCTACAGTGCGCGACGCTGACCCCTGAGTGCCGACGACCCAGCCAATAGATGGTTTTGCTCGAACGGAGTGAGACCGGGAGAACCTGCGATGAGAAAACTTGAGAGCAGTGTTAGAACCGCGCTGAGGATTTCGCAAATGACGGCCGCGTGTTTTCTGCTGTTTGCATGGAGGGCGGCCGCGCAATCGTCAAAGCCTGTGAAGCTCGAATGCGAATCGCTTAGCACGCCGCTCGGGATGGACACTGCGAAACCGCAGTTGTCCTGGAAGATTCAGGATTCACGTTCGGGTGCGCGGCAAACAGCCTATCAAGTTCAAGTCGCCTCTAAGGCGGAGCTTCTTGCTGGCGGCAAGGACGACGTTTGGGACAGCGGGCGCGTGGAATCTGATAACTCGCTAGGAGTGATTTACGGCGGCCCTGCGCTTGAACCGAGCAAACGATACTACTGGCGAGTTGTGGTGTGGGATCAAGACGGCAAGGCGTCTGCTGCCAGCGAAACGAGTTGGTGGGAGACAGGGCTTCTGCAGCAGGAAAACTGGAAGGCAAAGTGGATCGGCTATGAGGAACCTGAACTGCGGCACGTTCGGGAATCGGGTGCAGAGTGGATCACGAACGCCGACGGGGAAGCACCTAAAGACGCCACGAGCACAAAGCACGAATTCCGGCTTCATTTTAGCCTGGCGAAGCCGGTGCGGCGCGGCACGCTCTACGCGACGGGCCAGGATTCGGCTGGCGCGTGGCTCAACGGAAAACAAGTGATAGAAGTGGCGCCGTTGCCCCCGTGGCGGCAAATGCCGTGGAAGACATATGCGATTCGGGACGTTTCGAGCGAATTGCGCGCGGGGCAGAACGTATTGGCGATTGAGGTGGTGCATTATCTAAACGATGGCGGCAATCGGCAACGCGTCACCCAGACCCCGATGAACGCACTGTTGTACGTGGAAGCGGCGGACGGCACGTTCGAAGTGTTCAAGAGTGCGCCAGAGGGCTGGCGAGCTGCATTGAATGCCCGCGGGAGCTGGCAGACTTCCGAATTCGACGATTCCACGTGGAACGGAGCGATACGCTACGTTGCGCCAGCTTCCGGATTCGAAAATGCCGCGCTGGGAAATCCGTGGCCGACGGGAGCCGTAAAGTCCCTTCGCCAGACATTCGAAATTGCAAAACCAGTGGCCTCCGCGCGCATGTATGCAACAGCTCTTGGTGGGTACGAGCTCTTGCTCAACGGAAGACGCGTGGGTGACGAAGTTCTGGCCCCTGGATGGACGGACTTTCGGGAGCGAGTTATTTACCAGGCGTATGACGTGACAGCGGAAATCAAACCAGGCAAGAACGCGGTTGCGGCGCTGCTTGCTCCAGGTTGGTATGCAACTCCCTTGCAGTGGTTTCGCCAGGGATACAACTACGGGGATACTCCGCCTGCGCTGCGCGCGCAACTAAGAATCGAATACAAAGACGGATCCGTGGATTGGATCGTCACGGACGAAAAGTGGAAGGCGGACATCTCGCCCATTCTTTTCGCAGAAATCTACGATGGGGAAACGTACGACGCGCGAAAGGTGCAATCAAACTGGAATACCGCGGTATTCGACGACAGCAAGTGGAAATCCGCGGAGGTGGTTCAACCAAAGGAAACGCAAATCGTCTGGCAGTATTTTCAGCCAATTCGCGCGGAAAAAAAGGTGATCGACGCGAAGAAGGTGACGAATCCTGCTCCTGACGTGTATATCTTCGATTTCGGGCAGAACCTATCCGGGGTGGCGCATATTCGGGCGCAAGGCGCAGCGGGAACGGACGTGAAACTGAGGTTTGCGGAAGTATTGAATCCGGACGGCACGCTTTATACGGACAACTTACGAACCGCGAAGGCGACGGACCATTTTATTCTCGCGGGCAATGGGATCGAAGAGTTTGAGCCGATGTTTACGTTTCATGGGTTCCGTTATGCGGAAGTTTCCGGATTGAAGGCGACACCTAAGCCTGAGGACGTAAAAGCCGTTGTTTTTCACACGGATGCTCCATTCACGGCGACGCTGAAAACGAGCAGCGCAATGCTCAACAAGTTGTGGAGCAATATTTTGTGGGGCCAGCGTTCGAACTTCGTAGGAGTTCCGACGGACTGCCCCCAGCGCGACGAACGACTGGGATGGTCGGCGGATGCGCAAGTGTTCTGGCGGACGGCAACGTACAACATGGATTTGACGACCTTCTCCCGAAAATTCGGAGCGGATTTGCGGGGCACGCAAGTTGGTACGGATATGTATGGAATCTTTGCGCCGGGAACCAACACTCCGAATCCAGGTTACGGAACGGGATGGAGCGATGCGGGGGTCGTCATTCCGTGGACGTCTTGGATTCAGACTGGCGACAAGAAAGTGGTCGAAGAAAATTGGGAGGGGATGGAAAAATATCTTGCCGGGATTCAAGCGGCGAACCCCGACTATCTTTGGAAGAAGAACTACGGCATTCCGTTCGCGGACTGGCTCGCACCGGAAGGTGTGACGCCCGTGGATTTGATTGCCACAGCGTATTGGGCATATGACGTGACGTTGATGAACCAAATGGCTCACGTCGTGGGAAAAACGGATGACGAGCGGAAATACAGTGAGCTTTTTGAAAAGATCAAAGCTGCCTTCAACCAGGCTTACGTTCGGCCCGATGGGTTCGTCGGTGGCGTTCCGCCGCCTCCGGTATTCGCTTCCGGGACCGCCAGGCCGCTGAGCGATAAGCCAGTTGAGACGCAAACCGGGTACGTACTCGCCCTGCACATGAATTTACTGCCTGATGCGCTTCGCAGTGTCGCCGCGAAGCGTTTAGTGGATCGGCTCGAAGCCAATAATTGGCGTCTTGGCACGGGATTCCTGGGAACCCCATACTTGCTGGGTGCGCTAACGGATACCGGGCATGTCGATGTAGCGTATCGCCTGCTACTCAGCACGGAGTATCCGTCGTGGGGATACCTGGTGGAGCATGGCGCCACTACGATGTGGGAGCGGTGGAACGGCGATCAAATGCGCGGGGATCCAAGCATGAATTCCTACAACCACTATGCGTATGGGGCCGTTGCAGACTGGATCTATCGGTACGCGGCGGGAATTGATACAGTCGCAACCGATCCGGGATTTCACGTCATCCGGCTTCATCCGAACTTCGACAAGCGATTGGGGAATCTCGATTTTTCGTACGAATCCTCGTATGGGACGATCCTCTCCGCTTGGTCGATCTCTGGAAACAAAGTCGTCTGGAAATTGACGATCCCGGCGAATGCGACCGGGCGATTGCCGCTTGGGGAAGAACGAGCACAATCCTTCAAGCTTGATGGGCAACTGTTGTCGAAGAGCAGCAGGGTTCACGCTTTGTCAAAGGACAACAATAATCTCGAATATGAGATTCCTGCGGGCAGCTATCAGTTTGAAATAGCGCTGCCTTAGGTTGGATCAGTCGCCTGCAGAGTGTGCTGCGCCTCTAGCCAATGGAGGCGAGCGCAGGGTCGTGTAACGTAAAGAGGCCATTTGTAACTTCTTTTGTTTGTGGGCGGTGAGCCGTACGAGCGCGACCTATTCGTAGCGAAGGGCCTTCATGGGATCGAGGCGGCTGGCGCGCCAGGCAGGGATATAGCCGGCGGCGCAGGCCACGGACGCGAGGGCGACGGTGGCAAGAGCTAGTGTTGCGGGATCATGCGGAGAGAGGCCGAAGAGCTGGCTCTGCACGAGTTTGGTCAGCGCCAACGAAGCGGGGACGCCTGCGGCAACACCGATGACTACGAGCACCAGCACTTCGCGCATCACCATCCAGATGACATTACCTTGAGCAGCTCCTAAGGCCATGCGAATGCCGACTTCGCGGGTGCGCTGCGCGACGGTGTAGGCCATTACCCCGTACAGTCCGATAACCGCGAGAAGAGTGGCGAGAAAACCAAAAACGGCGGAGAGGCTGGCGATCATGCGCTCAGTAGCGAGTGAATTGTTGATCTGCACCTCGGTGGTGCGCATGGAGTAGATCGGGATGTTGGAATCCATGTCGCGGACTTTGGAGCGGATGGCGGTCATTAACTGATTCGGGTCGGCGACGGTGTGGACGTAAACGACCATGCCGCCAATGAAGCGGTCTCCCATATAAGGCATGTAAGCTTGCGGAGGAATTTCATCGCGCAGGTTGGTGTACTTGATGTCTTTTGCGACTCCGATGATTTCCATGTCGGCTGGAGTGCCTGGATCGGAGCCGAAACCGATGTGAAGGCCGACGGGATTGCGGCCAGCAAAATATTTCTTGGCGAAGGTTTCATTGATCATGATTACGGAAGGTTCCCAGCCCATGTCGCCTTTTTCTTCTGGATTGTGCTTGATTTCATGGTTGTCGGTGGGGCGGAAATCCCGGCCATTTACGATAGGAACGCTGAGAGTGGCGAAATAGTTGGGACTGATCTCATTCATGTAGGGTTCGGGGTGGGCATCCGGAGTGGGAGGGCTGAAGCCTTCGGCAGTCATGCTGCTGTCCCATTCATCGCCTTCGAGGATGCGCATGCTGGCTAGGCCAGTGGACTGAACGCCGGGAATCGAAGAGAGCGTGTCCAACAGCTGGGGATAAAAGGTCTTCAGCCGCGCGACACTATAGCCGCTATATGAGGGATCGATTTCAAAGCCGATAAGATTTTGCGCGGGAAAACCGGGACCGAGATTTCGCAAGTTACCAAGGCTGCGAGTGAAAAGGCCAGCTCCGATGAGAAGCAGAAGAGAGAGCGTGACCTGGGCGATGACGAGAGATTTCCTGAGGGCGCCGTGACCACCACCGACGACGGCGGCGGCTTCATCTTTGAGAGTTCCAGCGACATTGGGCTTGGTGGTTTGAAGAGCGGGGACAAGGCCGAAGAAGACGCCTGTTGCGACCGTGACGGCGAGCGTGAAGAGCAGAATGCGGAAATCAGGAGTAGTGGAAATGCGCCAGCCACCTGAGTCTGAAGGTAAATACGCGGCCATGAGGGCCTTGTCCGCCCAGTAGGCGAGAGCAAGTCCAGCGAGAGCCCCGAGCGTGGCGAGAGAAAGACTTTCGATCAGGAGCTGCGAGATGATGCGAGGGCGAGTGGCGCCCATCGCGAGTCGGATGGCGATTTCTTTCTTACGGGCGGAGCCACGGACGAGAAGAAGATTGGCGAGATTGGCGCAGGCGATGAGAAGGACAAGGCCGGTGGTGCCCATGAGAACCCAGAGAGGAGAGGAAAGCGCCTCGCGGGTATAGGAGCGGCCCTGCGAGCCGGGCAAAACGTCGATGATGCATTTCAGGAATTGCTCGCGATCATAAGGCGAGGCGTGTGCGAAGGCCTTATCTTTGACTTCCATTTCGAGCATTGAATGCATAAAAGGCTGAAGCGAGGCCTTGGCTTGTTCGCGGGTGATGCCGGGCTTGAGGCGGCCGAAGGCATTGACCCAACGGTTGCGGCGTTCTTTCAGCATGTCGTTGGGATTACCGACCATGACTTCCTTTTGCATCATGATGGGGACAAAGAGTTTCGGTGAACGGCCCAGTTCGACGCCATCGAAGCCGGGCTGAAGGACACCCACGATGGTCAGGCTGTAGTTGTTGAGAGTGAGGGTCTTGCCGATGATTTGCGGATCCGCAGAGAAACGAGATTGCCAGTAGGCATAGTTGAGGACGACGTAGGGATAGGCGTCGGGGAGGCGATCGTCTTCGGCAGTGAAAACGCGGCCAAGATACGGATTGAGGCCGAGTGTGGAGAAGTAGGTGCCTGATACCAGTTCCAAATCAACGCGCTCCGCCTGGCCGCCAAAGGAGAGGCTTGCGGAAAACGGGAAACGCGCGAACATGTCGGAGAAGACTTCGTTGTGGGCGGCGAAGTCCCGGAACATGGGATGGGAAATGGCGTTGCCTCCCCAATTGCTGCCATAGTGATGGCCGCGCATGGTGAGGAGCACGAGTTCTTGGGGGTTTTTGACGGGGAGGAGGCGGAGGAGGATCTGATCGAGGAGTGTAAAGATGGCGGTGTTTGCGCCGATGCCGAGGGCGAGGGTGAGGATGGCGATCACCGTGAAACCGGGAGTACGCGCTAGAGTGCGGAGAGCGTACTTAAAATCGCGAAACGCGGTATCGAGTGCGGCGATAGTATTCATTTCGCGGACCTTATCCTTCTTTATCCTTCTTTGGAGTTTGGATGACTATGGGAATACGCTTTGTGGCGGGATTTGTTCCCGCGAAAACGCAGCCTTGGCTTCTCGGATTGACTGGCCTAGGCGGCATAAGTTTGAGACGAATCTGAGGGGAAAACGTCTTGTCGACTGGGATGGGGAAGGTGCCGGGGAGTGGAGTGCCACCACCGATAACGCAGCAGCACCCAGAAAGACGAGATTAGACGGCTGTGCTCGTGGCTGCGCGCGGAGTGGCAAATTCTTCTTTCTGACGGAAGAAAGCTGTCACGCGGTCAACGATCTCGTTTAGTGAGGTTGCCGGGCGGAAGCCGGTGAGGGCGTGAAGTTTATCGACGCATGGGACGCGGCGCATCATGTCCTCGAAACCTGGCTCGTAGGCCTGATCGTACGGCACGAACTCGATGGGTGAGGTGCTCCTGGTGCGCTTCTTGACCAATTGAGCGAGGCCTTCGATGGTGATCTCTTCGGTGTTACCGACGTTGACGACCTCGCCGACGGAGCGTTCAGTGTCCATCAAGCGGACGAGGCCTTCCACAGTGTCGCGGACGTCGCAGAAGCAGCGGGACTGTTGACCATTGCCGTAAACCTGGATCGGTTCGTTATTCAGTGCCTGCTTGACGAAATTTGGCAGGACCATGCCGTAGCGCCCGGTCTGACGCGGACCAACGGTGTTGAACAAGCGGACTACGATGACGGGAAGTTTTTTCTCTTTCCAATAAGAGAGCGCGAGAAATTCATCGAGAGCTTTGGAGGCGGCGTAGCTCCAACGGCCTTTGGTGGTCGGCCCGAGGACGAGGTCGGCGTCCTCGTGAAAGGGCACGTTGGTATTCTTGCCGTAGACTTCGGAAGTGGAGGCGGTGAGCACGAGCTTGCGTTTTTTGCAGGCGGCTTCGAGAATGCGCTGCGTGCCGTTGACATTGGTTTCAATGGTGCGTACGGGACTTTCAACGATGAGCTTGACGCCGACAGCGGCGGCGAGATGGACGATCACATCCGCATCATCGACGAGTTCGGCAACCAACTGGAGGTTTTCGATGTTGTCGAGGTGATATTCCATCTGGCCGGAAGTCTTGAGGTGGCGGATGTTATCCATGCTTCCGGTGGAGAGGTTGTCGAGCAAGACGACGCGGTCGCCGCGAGCGAGAAGCCGCTCCGTCAAGTGAGAACCGATGAAACCGGCGCCGCCGGTGATCAAATAACGCAAAGTGCCTCCTTACAATGACTGATCGTCGTCGCGAGGGCGCGGGGAGCTTTCGGAGACGGGCTCAGCAAAATCGTCATGCTCCTGAGGAGATTCGGGCGTTTCCTGAGGACCATAGCCATAAGAATACGGATAGTACCGATAAGAATAGTAGTAGTCCGGAGCGCCTGAATCCACTGCATTCAGGACGACACCGAGGATGTGGCACTTCACGCTGACGAGCAAGTCACGGGTGCGCGTGAAGGCCTCTTTGGGAGTCTCGCCGCTGCGCACGACCAGCAGGACGCCATCGGTTTGGACGGAGAGAATGACGGCATCCGTGGCCGCCATGATAGGCGGCGAATCGAGCACGACGAATTTGAATTTGGTCCGCAATTCAGCTATGGCCTCCGCCAACTTGTGAGAGGACAACAAGTCGGCAGGATTGGGAGGCAGCGGGCCCGTGGGAATCGCGGCGAGATTGGGAATGTCGGGGTGGGGCACAATAACCAGATCGAGACTCGAAACACCGGCCAAATAAGAGCTTAAGCCCGCATACTTGCCGCTTGCCATATTGAGCAGGCGGGCCACTCCGGGCTTACGCAAATCCGCATCGACGAGCACGGTGCTGTCGCCGAGCTGGGCAAGCGTGACAGCCAAGTTAGCCGCGGCAGTGGTCTTTCCTTCGCGGGGCAGCGCACTGGTCACCAGGATAACTTGCGGTGGGCGGCCCGGCTGAGAAAGGAGCAGCGAGGTACGCAACGCGCGAAATGCCTCGGACATCTGGGATTTGGGCAAGTGCTGGGCAACGAGCTCAATGCGTTTTTCATGGCCGTTGCTGGCAATGCCTGGCAAGAGGCGCCTGCGCGAGCCGCTGCCGTTGGAGCCGCCAAACTGCGGCACGACAGCCAAGGAAGGCAGACGGGCAAGGGTCTCGATGTCGTCGGGCGTTTTGACGGTGTTGTCGAGATACTCGCGCATGAGAGCGAGGCCGATGCCGCCGACAAGACCGACGAGAAAAGCTAGCGCGATGTTCCTCGCTTTGGCGGGACGCGAAGGATAGGCCGGGATCATGGCTGGATCGACGACGCGGATATTCGAGGATTGCAAAGCAGAGGAAATGCCCACTTCCTTAAGCTTGGTCATCAAACCGTCATAGAGAGTCTTGGAAGCTTCCGCCTCCCGCTTGAGGATGTTGTATTCGACCATGCGCTCGGCCATCGCATTCGCTTCCGCTTTCTGCTGATCGAGAGCTTGCACGAGCATTGCTTCACGCTGCATGGCTTCGCGGTAATCGAGTTCGATATGGTTGAGGGTGTTAACGTTTTCCTTTTGGATGAGCTGGTCCACATCTTTCAATTGGGCCTGAAGACGCACGACCTTCGGAAAATTAGGACCGTACTGGCTCAAAGCATCGTTGTATTCCTGTGTCGCGGTCTGCCGTTTCTGAACGAGTCCCTGCAAAACGGGGTTGTCGCGAAGCTGGGGCACGTCGGCGATGTCACCGGCTTTGGCAAACTGAAAAAGCGCTTCTTTCTTCATGCGCTCTTCCTGGGCTTCGGTCCAAGCCTTGTTAGTATCGGCGAGGCGCTGGGTGGTGATGTTGGATTTGTCGTCGAGCGTCCAGATCTGATTTTTTCTTTCGTAGGCGATGCGCCGGTCTTCCGATTCCTGAACTTTAATCCTGAGCTCGTCCAACTCGTTACGAAGCCATGTAGTGGCCCGCGTAGTCTCGTCGTAGTGGCTGCGAATGTTCTGTTCCTGGTAATTTTTGATATGTTCGTTAACGATGCGCGCGGCGAACTGCGGGTCTGTCGACTCGAAGCTCACATCCATAAGCCGGCTGGTGGGAACGCGTTTTACACTGAGGCTGCCAAGGAATGCGCCGAGCTCCGGAGGGCGCTTCTGGTTTTCCAAGCTGCCGATGGCGAGCGCTTCGGATGGCCCGTTGGGAGAAGCGTATTCGGGCCGCGCGCCGAGGCCGCTGCTCCGGATGGTTTGCAAAGCAAGAGTTTCACTCGTCAAGATTTTCGACTGCGTCTCGATATAGTTCTCAAGATCCATCTCGTAGCCGTAAGGGTCCATGCCCTGGAATGGCAGGATGTTCGCATTCGAGGGGTCGATTTCGATGCGTGCGGTGGCCACATAGACGGCTTGCATGCGGAAAGTGGCGATGGTGACAATCGTGACCACGGCAATCAAGAACGACAAGATCAGCCATTGATGCTTCCGTAGGATCAGCAGATAGTCGTAAAGATGCGGCTCACGCGGCGAGAGATCCCAAGCCGGCAGGCGCGAGGATGGTGGAATCAGCTCCACAGTGCCGTTGGAGCCGTTTTCGCGGGGAACGAGTTTGTTGTCTTCAGACATTTTCTAGTGGTAGGCGACACGATAAAGCGCGACGGCCGTACCGAGGGCGATGCCAAACTCGATCGACCTCAGAACGGCCTGCTTGGCTCCGCTCTGCGGAACGTATAAGATGTCGCTGGGTTGGAGCGGCAAATCCTCCGCTTGGCTGTTTAGAATTTTTTTCAGATCGAGGGGCACTTCGTGCTGCTTACCCTGGGAATCTTTCCGGATGACGACGGCGTGGTCTGTCTTAGCGATGTTAGTGTAGCCGCCGGCCAGCGCGAGAATCTTCAAGGTGCTCAATTGCTCGCGGTCATTGGTGAGCACAAATCCGCCAGGTCTGGCGACCGCCCCCAAAACGTACACGATACCGGCGTGGGGCACGGTTACGACATCTCCCGCTTGCAGGAGGATATTATTCGCTGTATTTCCTGCTTCCATCAACTGATACAAATTAACCGTAATATTGTCGGTTGCGGGAGAACCCGATGGGGCGCTTGCGCCGTTGATGGATTTCTGCGACGAAGCGTCAGCCGCCGGCAATTCAGGAGGGTCCGCCACGGACCCGCTTTGTAACGAAGGCGATGGAACAGCGACTGGCGCCGCGGGTTTTGCTTCTGGTTTGATGGGCAGAGAGTTTGCCGGAGCGCTATCCGCCGAGCCGATGGCCGGCGGCTCCGAGTCATCGAATGACATCTTCGGCATGGGTCTGGTTATGATGACTTCGGCACCGGCATCCGAAGCAAGCCCGCCGGCCTCGGCAAGGACTTCGAGAAGCGTGACCTGACGGTCGGCTTGGTAAACTAATGGATGCGCGACGGCCCCGACAACGGTAATGGGCTTGCTCTTTCTTTCTCTGACGGTAACGCCCACCTCGGGGTGGGACACCAAACCATTTGCTTCGAGCACTTCGGCAATTTTTTGTTCCGCCTGGATCTCGGTAAGCCCAGCGATATGTAAGCGCACTGGTACCAAGGGGATGGCAATAGTCCCGGTTTGGCTGACGCGGACATCGCGGCTTAGCTCTTTAACGTCAAAGACATCGATCGAAAGCAAATCGCCATTGCCGATGACGTACTCATGCGGCACATTGTGAGCTGCGGCGGAAAGCTCGCGAATACGGTCGTTCGTCTGTTGTGGCGTCTCGAGAACGGCCTGCGCGCGGCTGGGCGGCGGCAGAACCAGTAATCCGAGTAGAGATGTAGAGACGAGACACAACGTCCCCGCACCCAGTCTCGCTGGCTGCATACGAATAGATGACCCCCATGTGATTATACAGTCAGAAGGACCAAGTCCATCACTGATTTCCATGCTTTTGGCGAATCCTTCCCGATTTGGGAATCTGCGGAGTTGCTTGACGAATCTCGCTTGTCGCCAGATTCGCCAGGAGAAAAAAGAGGAGTGCATTCGCCGGAATGTGCAGATTGAAATCGGCAAGTCCATGCGTGAGAAACCCGAGGCACGCGACAAAGGCCGAAAGCTGGAGGGTCGAAGCAAAAGCTCCATTGGACTGAGACAAGCGCCGGAGCGAATCAAAGAACAGAACGCCAAGGAACCAAAGGCAGCACAAGCCGCCAGCAATACCTGTTTCCGCAAGACCTTCGAGATAATCGTTGTGGGTGTGGTTGACGACTTTTCCGTCATAGAGAGTTTCATAGGCGGGAAACACAAGCTGGAGCGTACCGAGGCCAGTGCCTGTCCAGGGATGGTCGAGGAAAATCCGCCAAGTGTCGGCTCTCATGGAAGCACGTTTTCCGCTGGTGACCTCAAGTGACTGGAGGGAAGAGAACCGTTCTACGAGCTGTTGGACACCCAGCCAAGACACCATGAGAAATGCCAGCAAAAGAACCGCACCTCCCGAAAGCAAGTGTTTTCCGGCCGTACGGCGAAGAATCAGCCAAAGAATCAAAACGCCGACTTCCACAGCAAAGCTAACCAGGCCTCCCCGAGACGCAGAGAGAAACAATGCCCCGATGGGCACCACGGCAAAGAGACTCACCAGAAACCAGCGTTCCCGGCGCACCTTGCCGAGGACCAGGGGAACTAGAGAGATGGGAATGACGAGCTCTGTAAACCCGGCAAAATGATTGCGATTCACATAGGGGCCGAAAGGAATACCTCCAAAGTGCATCTCGCGAAACCAATAGAGTTTTCCATTAAAGGTGAGGTGCTGCAGGATGCCGAAGATAGCGACGAGAAACCCGAAACTCATCACGAACCAGACAAAGCCGCGCCAGTCCTCGAGTGTCCGGAACGCTTGCGCGGCCAAAAAGAGAAGAAGGATATCGGCAAGGAGAAGTTGGAGTTCCATGCGCGTGTTGTAGGAGGAGGCGGTGCGATGAAAAAGACACTGGCCAAGGGCGATCAGCAAGAGAGACACCAGAGGGAGGAGCAGAGGCGAAATGATGAGCTGATGCTCCCGCGTCAAATACGCGCGGATGGCCCAGACGAGAAAGAGCAAGGCTGCCCCAATCTCGATGACAGCGCGAGCCCAATCCTCGACGGCGCCGTGTGAGGCTACGCCCAAGACCACGAGGGCGCAGATGCCCATGCGGATGAATTTCACGGCTCGCGGGTCCCCGCGGACTCCGGTATGAAGGCAACGTCGTCAATCCAGGCCGATCCGCGAATCTTGCTGTCAAATTTTGCGCTTGGATTGCGGCTCACGCAGAGCTGCAGTTCACGGACATCTTTTCCCGAGGTCCAAGGAAGCTCGACTTTAGTCCACGCTTGCGTGCCTTCCACATCATCCGTCCAGGCGACAGAACTAGACGAGTCGCCGATGGAGTGCAGTCCGAAGCGCACGCCTTGATCGGTGGACAACGAGCGCGTCTGGACCCATGCGGAAAAGCGGTAGGAAGTGGAAGGCTGGACGGGGAAGTATTGGCATACATCATTGAAGTTCACGTTGCTGAGGCCGTTGAACGTGAGCCGCAGGGAGCGTTTTCCGGAATGTTTTTCCTTTGTATCGAGGTTGATTACCACCCCGCCAACAAATGAGGAGTAACGCCAGGTGAATCCGCCGCCTACAACATCGGATTCAAAACCTCCGTCCCATATCAACGTGCCAGGCGGCGCTGGAGGACGCGAAACGCCCGAGAAAAGGAGAGCCTGATCCCAGACGCGCTGGGCATCCGACATCTGCCGTTTGTGAAGGAGGAGTTCGAGCAACGGATAGGAGTCGCGCAACTGAAGTTGCGGATGAAGAGCGGCCAGACTGGACCAGACGGCTAGTGCCTGATCGGTTTTTTCTTGTTCAGCGAGGGCAGAAACCACATTTAAATAGGCGTCCTTGGAGTGGGGCAACACACGCTCTAAGACGGAGTTGACATCCGGCTCGAAGCGCGTGCAAAGAGCAAAAGCTGCCGCTCCGCGCTTTGGGTCGGCGTCTACGGCATGCCTGATCTCCGCGAATGCGGCGTCTAGCTCGCCCCGGCGGAGCAGGAAATTTCCATAGCGCCACGAGACTTCCGGCGAAAGCGAGTACACGCGCTTGGCCTGAACAAATGCATTTCGGGCGGCGGCGATGTCACCCTCCGATTCATACGCCGTGCCCAGATCCAACCACGTGTCTGCGGAACGAGGATCAAGAGACAACGAAGTTTGATAGTTGCGGATAGCGCGCTGAGCATCGGGATCTTCGAGGTTGTATTGCCAGTAGCGGCCGAGGAGATACCAGTTGCGGGCGTCATCCGGTTCGAGCTGCGTGGCCCGGGCGTAGCCTTCAGGCGTGTTCAATCCCGCATTATGCACAGCAAGAACATTGCACACGCCGGAGTAGGAAAGACCGACGGCGAGTATTAAAGCAAAAAGGACAAGAAACCCGCGCGCCGCTGAACTGGAAAGGCGAAGAATCATCCCGCGATACTGTGCATAGACAAACTCTCAGATGCAAGATGAAAGTCTGAAGAAACGAAAGGAATACACTGCCAGCGATTCTTACCGGGGAGGCTATTTGCCGATGGAGGCAGAGAGAGTCTCATCGGCGCGGGCACGGCGGCGGACGTCAATCCCCAGGCGTTTGATTTTTTGATTCAGCGTGGAAAGGGGAATCATAAAACGCTCGGCCGCTTCCGTCTGATTCCAGCTGGTGCGTTCCAACATGTCCATAATGATGCGGCGTTCGATCTCGTCCATGATTTGAAAGAGCGAGGGCTGAGGGTGATCAGCGCCGGAACGGGAACCCGGTTCGCCAGGCAAAGGAGGAAGAAATTCCGAGAGCTGCAAGCGGACGCCGCGGACGATTTCCTTGCTGCGAATGCTGTCGGGAAGCAAATCCACGTCGACGCGTTCCTGCGTGGAGAGCACGACGGCGCGCTCGACGACATTTTCCAGCTCGCGGACGTTGCCGGGCCAATCGTAATCCATCAGGAGTTTAAGAGCGCCTGCCGTAAACTGGCGCATGGGCTTGGCGTTCTCCAAGCAATATCGCGAGAGAAAATGGGCGAGCAACGCGGGCACATCTTCCCGGCGGTCTCGCAGCGGAGGTAGCAGGAGATGAATTACGTTCAAGCGGTGGTACAAATCCTCGCGAAAGCGGCCTTCGCGGACCAGGGTCAGGAGCTCAACGTTCGAAGCGGCGACGATGCGGACATCCACCTTGAGCTGCTCCGTGCCACCTAGCCGCATGAATTCGCGCTCTTGAATTACGCGAAGAAGTTTGGCCTGTGTTTCCGGACTGATGGTGGCGATTTCGTCGAAGAAGATAGTGCCTTGATCGGCGACTTCGAAGAGGCCTTTTTTGGAAGCGACGGCGCTGGTGAATGCGCCCTTCACGTGGCCGAAGAGCTGCGATTCGAGCAAATCCACGGGGATGGAGCCGGTGTTGACCGGAACAAAAGCTTTGTCCGCGCGAGTGGAAGCGGAGTGAATGGCTTTGGCGATGAGCTCCTTGCCGGTGCCGCTTTCTCCGCTGATCAGTACGGTGGAACGGGAAGGCGCCACCTGAGTGATCAGATCGAAAAGCGTCAACATCTTTTCGCTCTTGCCAATGATGTTCGGGAAATTGAAGCGTTGTTTGAGAGCGCGCTTGAGATGGACGTTTTCTTCGCGAAGACGGCGTGATTCCACGGCCTGGGCCACTTGCGCCAGAAGTTCGTCGTTGGACCAGGGCTTGGTGATGTAATCAAGCGCGCCGCCCTTGAATGCCGCGCGCGCCATTTCGATCGAACCGTAGGCGGTGATCAAAACGACTGAAAGCTGCGGGTCACGCTTGCGAATTTCCCGGAGCAGCTCAAGGCCATTGCGATCGGGCAGACTTACGTCGAGCAGCAGCAAATCGAAAGGCTGCTCCCCGAGCTTAGCCAGGCCGGATTCACCGGTCTCCGCGCTGGAAACGCCGTAGCCTTCGCTGGTCAGCAAGAGCTCGAGGCCTTCGCGGATTTCTGATTCGTCGTCGACAACCAGAATGCAACCCTTAGACATGAACCGACTTTCTGACCGCGGGGAACTCTACGTGGAATGAAGTGCCCTTGCCGGGAGTTGAGCGGACGTCGATCTTGCCGGAATGTTCTTTGATGATGCCGTAGCTGACGGAGAGGCCGAGCCCGGTGCCGCGGCCACTGGCTTTCGTGGTGAAGAAGGGATCGAAAATGCGATGAATATGTTCGCGCGGGATGCCCGCACCGGTATCGACGACTTCAATTTCGACGCTGCCATTATGGGCGCCGGTGCGTACTTCCAGGAGGCCGCCGCCGGGCATGGCATCGCGAGCGTTCAGGAAGAGATTGAGAAAGACTTGCTGTAGTTTGTTCGCTGAACCGCGGACGGCGGGGAGAGTTTCGCCCAGATGCTTCACCACTTGAATCTGCGAAGTTCTTAGCGGATGCGAGACCAGAGAAAGCGTTTCTTCCACGACGCGGTTTACGTCGATGTCCACGGCCTCGCCGGCCCCCGTGCGCGAAAAATTCAGAAGATTGTTCACGATTTCGCTGGCTCGGAATGTTTGCTTGACGATTTTTTCAATGATCGATTGCCGGGGGTCGCCATCCGGCATCTGCTTTGCGAGCATCTGGATGTAGTTGGAAATCACTGCCAGCGGGGTGTTGACCTCATGCGCGACGCCGGCGGCCAGAAGGCCGAGCGAAGTCAGCTTCTCCGTTTGCGACATCTGCTCTTCCATGCGCTCACGTTGGGTGACATCGTCGAACAGCAAGAGGCGGCCGATGCGCTCGGCCGATTTGCTGACCAAAGGAGTGATGGAAACATTCAAAGTGAGCGCTTTGCCTTGATGGTGAAGGCGCTGTTTGTAAATGCCGGTGATTTGCTCGGCGTCGCCGCGCGCGGCAATTTCCGTTGCAAGTTCTTCCGGAAGCAGCGACCGCAGCTGGCGTCCAACAGCTTCCTGTCGGGCCACGCCGAAGAGCTGCTCCATCCGCGTGTTCCAGGATTCGACGATGCCTTCCAGATCCACAGCCAGGACGCCGACATTCAAGGATTCCACGATATTTTCGCTGAAATCTTTGAGCCGCGCGATTTCGAGGGCTTTTTGTTCGAGCGAGGTATAAAGCTGCGCGTTGTCGAGGGCCACTGCAACGTAGCCGGCAATCGTTTCCAGCAGTTCCACGTCATCGCTGGAGAGATAGTCACCGTCGACGGTTTTACCAAGACCCAAAACAGCCACGGTGTGCTCACGAATGCGGCAAGGCACATAGTAATTGAGGTCGAGCTGTTCGAGAGTGCGGCGCATCGACTCGGTGACATCGCGCGCGGCGCGGGGCGACTCAAAAAAGAGCGCCCCCCGCGCAAACTCGGGCCGGGCCGGTCCGAGGAAACCAAGATCGAGAGGCTCCGCGAGACGCACGCCCATCGAGCGGGCCAGGCGGAGATTGCCAGGATTCGCGACGTCTTCGACAAAAATTGCCAAACGGTCGACGAGGAGAGTTTGCGAAACACGGTCCATAACGGAACCGAGCATGGGCTCAAGCCGTACTTCGTTTGTGAGGGTGCGGCCGAATTCGATCAGGGTGCGGCGATAGTCCAGCCGGTCGCGATAGAAGAAACGGTCGAGACGCGCCTGAATCCATTCGCGGAAAGGTTGGAAGAGAAGTGCCGCAATGACAATTGCGATGATGCCGCCAACGGGGCCGTTGGCCTGCGCATGAAAGATCTGGGGGATGAGCGCCACGAAGAAGAAGTAAATCGTGGCGATGGCAGCCGTTGCCGCGGTATAGGCCAAGCCGCGCTTGAATATAATGTCCACATCCATCAGACGGTAACGAATGATGGCGTATCCAAAGCACAGCGGGATGAAGACCAGGCTGATTGTGGAGAATTTCATCCAGGGCTTGGAAGCTGCGTCGAAGGCGAACGGTACGATGTAGAAAGCCACAAACGGAAAAGTGCCGACAAAGGTTCCAGCTGTGAGCCACTTCAGTTGCTGCCGCAAAACGCCAGCGGGCGCTCCACGAAAGTTGCGATAGAAAACGAGTCCAGCAGCAAGAAAACACGCGCCGAGATAGCTATAGGCGATTTTGTCCAGAATTATGCGGGAGGCGAGCCATGGAACGAAGCCCAGCGCCCCGAGCGCTGTACTCACATGCACGAGAAGAATCGCCAGCGGCGGGAGATAGACGAAGCTGAGCTTGGAAAGCGAACGGCTGGTTGCTTCGGTGCGTTCCGGAAAAACCAGCGCGAAATGCAGCAACAAGGCGGGCGTGAGGAGCTGCGCCACGATTTTGAGCCAATAGACTTCGTAGTCGAAGGTGTCCAGTTTGCCGCTGTAATGGAAGGAATAGAAAATGAATGACACGAGACAAAAAATGTAGAAGTGGACGGCGCGAGGAGCGTTCCAGCGGCGCGCAAAAATGAAAAGCCCGATGAAGAGATAAATTAGGCCTACGACACGCGCATAATTCTCAATCGAGGTCGGTTTCTCGGCCGGAGCGGTGACGAGCGGAGTCTCAAACTCCTCGCTGTTCCGCGCCAGTTTATAGCGTACTTGCGTCCACAACCCCGCGCGCCACAACCTCTTGGTTACCTGTACTTGCCGGGTGACGGGGCTGCCGTTGATGGCCAGAAGATGATCCCCAACACGCACCCCGGCGCGCGCCGCGGGGGAGTTTTGAGCCACCTGCTGGGCCTGGATCCCTTGGGTGGTGTCCAGCCAGACGACGCCATCATCAGGTGTCTCGAATTCGGTTCTTTGGACGAAATTCAGCCAGGCAAAAATCATGGCAGCCAGCGTGGCGAGCGCTAGCACAACGGCCCCTAGGCTGACTCTGAGGTTCTGCTTCATAACAGGCCCAGGTAGGGTGACACCCCACCAGGAAATACTAGGTGCAAACGGATGTCCATTCTTTGGAAGAATAAGATTTCAAAAATAGCTTTATAATTCAATAACTTACCGAATCCGCAGGCTGGAGAGAAATCAATAATCCGCTTTCTGGAAGGTCGCATACAGCTTTCTAAAGCCCATTTTGCGATCAAAACTGGAGACTTAGACCACCCCGAAATGTGCGGAAAGCGGGCATCAGGGTCACTCGGCCGTCCGGTGAGTTGAGGGTCACGTAACCCTGAGCCAGAAGGTTGTCGCATTCCGCATTGGCTTCCCAACGGCCGGGGCCAAATTTGGGCAGCCGTTGGTGCACTCCGATATGAAGATAAGGCTCTATGTCATAGAAGGACTCGCCAAAGCTATCGACTCGAGAGAGCGTTACCCCACTGATCCACTGGTAGCCCGCCGACACCCTGGTACCGAGACGAGGCACCTTTGCGGTGACTTTAGCTCCCGCAGAGTGACGTTCGGCAGTGCGGAACATCTCACGGAGCGGTCCAGCGGCAGCGCTCGAAGGAGTCAAGGCGCCCGCAAAGGCATAAAGCGCGGTAAGTTCGACGTCTTCACTTAGTTTTTCTCGATACACGGCCCGCGTGCCCCAACTGCTGGAAGAACCGCCGTCGTATGAAAATCCATTGGAATACACGTCTTGGAAAAAGTCCCCGGCAGGAAGATTACTGCCACGCCCAAACACGGCTACATGGCTATTGTCTTCATGAAAAGCCGCAACCTGTAACTTGCCGCGCGAGCTTATCTTGCGCTCCGCTGCAATCTCCTCGTGGAAACCGCTCTCCAGCACGGGGCGTCCGTTGCGATACATCAGGACGGGAAACGCGTCCATCTCGTTCAATGCAGCAGCCAAGCCGTTCACAGGCTCTCCGTTGGTGGCCTCAAGTGGCTCCGGGCCCGTTGGCATGGACGCAAAAATCAGGGACGCGTGCCAATCGTCCGAAATGCGGGCGTCGATTTGCATGCGCGGACGCAAGGAAGATGCCGGGTGGCCAAGACCAACCAAAACATATTCTCCGCCGTACTTAAGGATTGCGCGGGTCCCAAAAACCATGGAACCGCCTTGGTCGATACGAACGCCGCGGAAGGTCGGACCCAGATCTCCGAGCTTCGATTCGCGCAGCACGATCGCCGTGTGCGGGCCGGCACCGAGGGAGCCGGTGGGGAGCCAGACCGTGGCGATTCCACCTGCTGGGGAATCGGTGTCATAGCTCACAAGACCGGCAAGGAGCAGCCGACTCGTGGGACCCAGTCGCTGATCGTAAGCAAATGCGGTTGCAGGACTAGCGGGGAGATTGGAAACCGAGCCGGGCCTGCGAGCGCCGTCCATAAATTCCAGGCGGCCGCGCGCCGGCTCCAACGGTGCAGAATCCGAACTCACGGCAGCTGCGCTAATCGGGTCTTCTTCAACCCATTGAAGAACCGGACGCACGGAGCTGGCAGAGCGAAGCACCCACTTCCAATCATCCGCTTCGCTGGCTGCGGCAGAAGGAGCGCGGCGCAATTGCTCCAGGGAAGCAAACATGGATTCCAGCTGTATGCGGACTATGGTTGTAAGATTGGCGCTGACGCGCACGTGTTTTTCGAGAGTGGGGAGGAAACCTGCAAGCGTTACGCGTACCGTATAAAATCCCGGAGCGAGCTTATCGTCGCGGAACACTCCCTGTGTGTTAGTCAGGTACCCGATAGCTGCCGAGGAAGCGCCGGATTCCGGATTTACTTGTACACTTGCACCCAGTTGAGGCGTGCCAGCCGTGTCTCGAACCACTCCCGAGAGCATGCCTTGAACGGACTTCAACTGCGCCACCGCCGGATGCGCTCCCAGTAATGAGAACGTTGCGGCCAGGACGAGTGCCCCCATGACTCGGACCTGTCCTTTAATCACTGCTAACTACCTCCCTGGAACCGTGTTGGCTGCCGCCTTGGTCGGTTCCTGCGGCCCCCTGACCGTAAAGTCTGCTGTCTTGGAAATAGACTGATTGGAAATGCTGTCCGTGGCATTAATTTCGATCGAGTATTTGCCGGGCGCAAGTGTGGAAAGCGGCAGCCACCTCTCGATGGTGACCTGATCGCCCGTCTGCTTCATCTCTGCAGACGTTTCCTTGAATTGCATCACCTGCTCGGTGCCTTTCTTTACGGTGTATTGAAAGGTGGCGCTGGACTTGTGCGTTTTGTCGTCCGGCTTGAGGTTATAAACCTGGAGATAGATTCCCAAACGGTCGGCCGTGGTGAAGTCGTTATCGAGGCGCGGCCGCACTTTGGTGGAGCCCAATACGAACTGTCCAGTGCCAATCTGCTTGGCGGGAACATGCTCAAGCTGATCCGCAAGAATAAGCGTGCTCGCATCCAGCTTCTCGTCCGCAAAACGCGGCACAGCCAGCCTCGTATTCACGACGCCGACGTTTCCGCTTTGAACATCCTTTATGACGATATCCAAGCGATACAGGCCGGGACGAAGGGGCACGGCTTGCTGATAGATCGACTGCAGCTTGAGCGATTGCTGGAATAGGGAGTCAGGAAAGTCTTTGGACACGGGAACTTCGAAAGTTTGAACTACGCGTCCGGTCAACGTGGTGACGCGCATAAAAACGTTCATTGTGGCCGAATGGATGCCATCCTTCGCTTGAAAGTTGAGCTGGCCGTTGGACACCTGGATGGTGACCGGTACCAGCACGGTGTCATTGGTCACCTTCATAAAATCCGTCCGGTAAGTAAACTTGAGTTGATCGCGGACAATTCGCGCGGTCACAATCGCTTCCAGGTCCTTGAACTTGACCTCGGGTGGCTTCTGAATCTTTGCGTACAGGTCCAAGCGAGAGAATTCATCCATGCTGGCAGGCGTGCCACCCATGGCTGTCGGAAGGTTGGTGCCGTCGGAGCGCGTGAAGCGATCGGTCTTTGAGGCCAAACCCATGGATTCCATCAAACTCAAGCCGGCACCAGGCACGTGCAGCAGCGCATCCTTTTCAGAAGGATCCATGGTCATGTGATACTCACCCGAACCACTCGGATCCACGAACTCAATGATGACGTTCTCGCCGATGCCCTCCAAATAGCGCCAGCGCCATGTTTCCCAGGGATACGTGGTTGTAGAGCCGCCGCCCTCTTCCATTGGCCGATCGTAGGTCCCGCCGGAAGGGTGAGAATCAACTTCGTCTGCCGGGCCCCACATGATGTAAAGGCGTCCGCGGTCGGTCTTCCAGCCAGGAATACCGGAGGCATAGTGCTCGTTGGCGTAGGCGATGCGGCGATAGTGCTCTTCTTTAAAGTCGTTCTCCGGAAGGTCGGGATTACTGCTGCGTCGCAGCCAGAACTGTTCGATAAACTGTTCGCGCTCTTCATTGGTATCAAGCTGAAGGAAAGCGTTCCGCTCTTCCGGGGAAATGATGTAGATCACATCCTCGTTGAGCCATTGCTTGTACTGGCTGTCGAGTTCCTTGAGCGTCTTGCGGGCCTTATCTTTCTGCACTTTCCGCTGCTCTTTGGTGAGCGTCTGGGGAGACGGAGGATTCGCAGGATCTTGTGCCTGCGGAACCTGTTGAGCTGGTAAACCTGGAATAAGGATGGCAAACGAGAATGCAGTAGCAATCAGGGCATGAATTACCCGTGGCATCGGCACACCTCAACTTCTAGGACGACTGAATTCTACCCCCGGACAAGCGGCCCGTCAATCGAGGAATCTCCTGCATTTTGTGGGACTTGTCCCCCGATTGCGGTTAGACTCGCGGACGAATCGAAGGGTTGCCTGACAATTTGTGACCTGAACTTTAGGACAGGATGTCGCGGCAAAGACCGGATTTTGGACCATTACACACTGAATAGTCCTCAGAACTGGAACCGAGGGTGAATCTCGCGGGTGGCTTATTGAACCCGATGGTTGTGTACGTCCGAGCCCACCAAGGTGTCAAAGATCGCCAGGACGTGTCTGCGGTATTCCACCATGCGAGTAAAGATGTCTCGCAGCTCCGGCTCACGCTCCGCTTCTTTGTGCCATTTAGCGAGAACTAGTGCGGGCACTTCGATGTCTCGGCGAAGCCTTTCCGCGGAATGACCGCGGAGGAACAGTCCATAGAAGAAGGCTGCTTCACGCTGCGGAAAGTCGAAATCGTGCACGACTTCCGAGGGAACGATTTGTGGCAAGGTCGCCATCGAGAAAATGCAGTTTACCGAAAAGAATTCCCGCGTCAAGTAGTACGCGGGTTTTATTGCCTCCATTTGTGCAACTCCCTGTCCCCAGGGTTGAAGGACCCGCGCCAGAGCAATAGATACAACAACTGGTCCGTTAGGGGGGGTTGCCAGCGGCTTCTAACCGCCGTAGGATGTTTAAAAGCATGGCACGGTTACACAACGCGGCGCCGGGAGGAGTCTTCGGACGGTTTGCCCGGTTCGGACTCCTGCGAGGGCTGCGCTCGCTCGAAATCGACCGGGAAGAGTTCCGGCGGCAACTCAAGAAGAAGCATGGGCTTGAGGTGGTGGACTTCCGCCATATGCACCGCGTGCCGGTGGCGCGGCTGGATGCCATTGCCAAGACTTTGATTCGCGACACAGAGCGGCTCGCGCTACTTGAAGGTGCGGGTTTTGGCCTCGGCGGGATGATTACGATCATTCCGGATGCAGGGCTGCTCACCATTCTAACCCTGCGGTTGATCCAGAGACTTTGCCTGCTCTATGGGGTCGAAGAGCGCGGGCAAAGCGAACGAGTGGAGTTGTGGATGGCCGCTGCCGCAGCTACGGGCGTGGACTATGGCAAAGAGCTCGCGGAAAAGCAGATCCTAGAGCGACTGGCTCCACGCATCGCGGAACGGCTGGCCGTTAAGCTGGGGCAGGAAACGGCGGAAAAATGGGTTGGCCGCTTGATTCCCTTGGCCAGTTCGGTGATCGGCGGCGCTCTGAACTATGCATTTGTACGAGCCTGGGGCGCGCGCGTGCAGCGCAACCTGCGGATGCGCCATGTTGCCGGCCGGCCAACTGTCGTGTCTTCCGCTCCATCGCCTGCGGCATATACTACGGCACGGGCCCTGCTCGTCTAGACTTCGCGTTCGTTTTGGCAGAGACGGAAATTCTTCTTCCATGCGAGGCCCATCCAAGCCTTCGACTCTTAGGTGCGGAAATCAGCGCCGCGCGCGAGAGACTCCCAAGAATCTTCGCTGTTCGCGGTTGCTATTGTTTCTAGCGGTACTCTCCCTCTTGGCGTTTTTATCTACTCCTCCTGTCGCTCATGCCCAAGACCCGGAAGAAATCAAGGGGACGCCAGCGGAGCCTGCGGACGCGCAACAGATTCGCGACCAAGTGGCGGCCGTGCGGAAACTGCAGCCCACGTTGCCTGACCGCGGCGCGGCGCTTTATTTCCTCGCTGCAGCGAAAGAACATTTAAGGGAAAGCCGCGAGGCACTGGCGCTCTTGAAAGAATGTCTCGCATTGCAGGAAGGATTCGATCCTTCCGGCGATCCTTCCTTCCTGGAGTTTAAAGAAACGAAGGAATTGACGACCCAAATCGAATACGTGCACCGGGATTTTCCGGTCGTGGCGCAAGCCCGCGAAGCAGTTCGGACCACGGAGAAAGACCTGGTTCCGGAAGGACTGGCCTACGATGCGCAGCGCAATGTTTTTTACCTGAGCAGCCTCAATCGCCGGAAGATCGTGGAAATTGGCCGAGACGGCAGGAGTTCCGATTTCATACCAGCGGACCGCTATGGACTTTTGCCGATACTGGGTATTCGAATCAGTCCAAGCGACAACTCGGTATGGGCCGATTCCTTCACGGACAGCGGGCGAACGGAGCTCCTGCATTTTGATTCCGCCGGAAAACTGCTGGGACGCTTCAAGCCGGAGGGTTCGGCGAAACACGGCTTCAATGATTTGGTCATCCGCAAGAACGGCGATGTGATTACGACGGATAGCTTGGCAAACGCGGTGTTGCGGTTCGATCCTGGCGCTCGCACTTTCGCGGTTCTCACGGTTCATCGCCCGCTTTTTTATCCCAACGGCATTGCGCTTAGCGAGGATGATCGCTCTCTGTTCGTAGCGGATAGTTTGG
>DATDHE010000271.1:0-15512 GCA_036521695.1 Candidatus Acidiferrum sp.
GATCTATTTCCCGGTGAGCCCCTGCTTTTCTTCCGTAGCCACTACCGCCAACTTGCCCCGCCCCGCTAGCGTTTCACCTCTAACTCCTAAATTCGATTTCACTATCTTTAATGCGCAGCCCAAAAAATCTTCTTGACAATATTATAACTGTAGAGTATATTAACGTCTGGGATATACTGTAGCGCCAGCTTCTAGCTGGCGTTTTTTCTTTGGACTGGCCACTTTTTCAAGTCGCAGCCCAGGCCACCTTCGGTCAAAGTCGCATCCGAAACGCCCCAGGACAAGTCCCTTAGAATCAATACTTACAAAAACTGGGGCGGGCGTCATTGTCGGCCCAGCGAATCCCGCTTCACGCCATACTCCGCGCCCCAGCGATCCGTCATCTGCCCGCGAATCTCCCAAAGCTCCGGAAAAAACTTGTGCCGCATTCCATCCTCAAGAATCTCCACCGGCCGCCCCTTGAGCGACTTAGAGCCAAAGCCAATCGTCCTATAGATCAGCTGCATGTGCTCGTATCGGAATTTCTGAAACAGTTCGTCGAATTCCGCCAGCTCTTCGGCCACCATGTACGCATCCCCGTGGTTGTATTGCGAATCGTAGATCTTTTCGATCGTAAGCCCATGCTTGTCCAAATAATTCGCCTTAAACGAATTCCAGATCGGCTGGTACATCTTCAGCAGCACGCGAAACCCGGGCGATTCTTGCCCGCTGCCGTTCCCCAGCTTCTTTCGGATCTCTTGATACTCCTTCGGCGACATCGTCTCCAGCAACGCCAGCTGTTGAATCATCAATTTCTGTGCCGTGTGCACGCGCCGAAATAGCGTAATCACACGATTCGTATTCTCTTGCTGCAAATATTCATCGATATCCAGCAGCGTGTATGCCATCAATTTCATCCACAGCTCTTCGATCTGATGCACGATCTGGAACTGCATCTCGTCGGCGTTGCACAGCTTGTCGTAATCGAGTTGGCAAGAGAGGAGCGTCTTCGTGCTCAGGTACACTTCGTAGTCAAGGGTCCCGTCGCCGCCCATTATGGCGTAAAACTGTTCTCGATTCACGCACACCTCCCCCGAACGCAGCCACGAGTTCAATCGCAAATACGCTAGCGTCCCGCGCAATTCAGTGTAATGTTTTGTGAGCAAAATCCTTAATGCCTGTCCACGCTCGCCAATCCCGTCCAGCTATATCCTCGTTGCGAGCGCAACAACTCATCTTTGAATCCCGAAGCCAGCCACGGCCGCACTTCTTCTTCCTTCAAGTAATATGCCACCGGCGTGACCAATTGATCGAAAACATTTGCATGAACTTCATCGAAGGGGTA
Source organism: Candidatus Acidiferrum sp. (assembly GCA_036521695.1). Lineage (GTDB taxonomy): Bacteria > Acidobacteriota > Terriglobia > Acidiferrales > UBA7541 > Acidiferrum. The sequence goes on from DATDHE010000271.1 coordinate 1,325, forward strand.
GCTGTGCATCGCAGCGAAATAGTCTGCATACGGCAAATGCTTCGGGCCTTTTCCGTCTGGTCCCGGTCGGTAGAAAAGCTTGATCACCACCCAGAGAAACGCAGACGGAACCAGACACAGCACGCGCAACAAACCCGCGGGCAATTTCGAAGTCACCGCCGTTCGCAGCGGATTGATGAACCGTGGAATCCATTCATTTCCTTCATATCCATAGACCCAAAAAAACACACGCCCGCCATTTCGCACGCGTGAAGCCAAACTCGCAAACCCCGCGGCTGGATCCGGCAAGTGATGCAAAACTCCCACCGAAAACGCCATATCAAAAATCGATTTCACCGGCGGATGCAGCAAGTCCCCAATCACAACATGCGCATTCGGCAGATCCCGTGTGTGCGCGAATGCCACAAACGCACTCTCTCCCAAATCCAGCGACACAATCGCCTTCGCACCATGAGACGCCACGATTGCGGTGTGCCGCCCCTTGCCGCATCCTCCTTCGAACACCGTCTGTCCCTTGAAATCTTCGCCGGTTACCGGCGCAATCCAATCGAAAAATTCCTGCTCATAATATCCGCGCAAGTCGCTCCAGCGCATCCACTCCTCCGCGAATCGCGACGCCGTCTCGAGTTTCACGTTCTCCAGATTCGCCGGCATTAGAATCGGCACGCCGTCGCGAATCGAAAACTCCGCTTTACATCCCGCACACGCCAGCGTCCCCGCCATGACGTGCTCTTTTTCTTCGCGAACTCCTTCTTTGCGAAGCGTCAGTTCACTGCCGCAATTCGGGCAAGCAAGATAATTCAAAGCTTTTAGTCGCATGTCGCCTGGAAATACAATTGAAAATCGAAATGCTTCAAAAATTCAGAAGGGAAGCAGTGCCAATCAGTTCCGGAAGGCATGTCGCAAGACACCGCGAAGCATCGCAAAGAGGCGCGCCATTTCCGCCGAACTACCAGCCTCCGGCTCCCGCCGTTCGCGGAGGCTCATCGCGGCCCGCCAGCGCTTCGCGACGGCTGCGAAATTCGCGCACACTATAGACGGACTTATTCTGCGATTCGTAATAGGTTCGCGCCAGCATCTCGCCGATCAATCCCGTCGCAATAAACTGAATGCCGCCCATCACTAAAGCCATTCCCAGCAGCATCAATGGCCCGTGATTCGCCAGCAGTCCCTCATCCAAAATCGCTTTGCGGAGGAACACCCACAATCCTATGCCCGCTCCGCCGGTCAAGCAGGCCAAACCCATTAAGCCGAAAAATTGCAGAGGCTTCGTCGAATAATCCAAAAGGAATTTTACGCTTAGCAAGTCCAGGAGTACGCGCACGGTCCGCGATATCCCGTAATTGGACTCCCCGTTCTTGCGCGCAATATTCGAGATCGGCACTTCCGCAACCGAGGCTCCCGCCCAGCTCGCCAGCGCCGGAATGAACCGATGCAGCTCGCCATACAAATGAATCTCCGACAAAACCTCCCGCCGGTAAGCCTTGAAGGTAGTTCCAAAATCGTGCAAATCCACTCCAGACAGCTTGGCCATCATTCTGTTGGCGATCCGGCTAGGCAGCTGCCTCGTCAACCAATGATCCGTGCGCGACACGCGCCATCCGCTCACCAGGTCGTAGCCTTCTTCAATTTTTTCCAGAAACCTCGGAATCTCATCCGGGTCGTGTTGCAAATCTCCGTCCATCGAAATAATGATTTCGCCGCGCGCAAAATCAAATCCCGCCTTGAGAGCCGGCGCCTGCCCGAAATTTCTCCGCAGTTGCACCACATTCACTCGTGGATCATGCTCATAAATATCGGACAACACTTTGAAGGTCTTGTCCTTGCTTCCGTCATCCACAAACACAAGTTCATACCGCTCGCCAATCACATCCATCACTTCCGTCAGCTTCACATAGAGTGGTGGAATATTTTCCTGTTCGTTGTAAAACGGAACGACGATCGAGTAGCGAATAGGTGGATCGTTCTTCATGCGTTCAGTTCTAGGCTTTCCTCAAGCTTCTTGGGCTGCGAAACCATAGTCTACCAGCCGAATCCCCTGCGAGGCGACAAGATTTCGTATTTGCGTGTTCGTCAATATCTCCAGTTCGGCTTGACGCGAAGCTTGCAGCCGGGTCGCCGATTTGGCCAAATCCTCATCCGCGTATCCCGGATGGCACATTAATTCGGTCGTCCCTTCCGGCAAAATCTCGAGCAGCCGCACAACGCCTTCCTGCGTCAGCTCCCCCGTCTGCGCAATTCCACAAAAATAGTCCGCTGCGGCAATCCCAGCGCGTTCCGCTTGTTCCCGCGCATCCCGCGCCAGCAGTTTCAGGCCCCGTGCCTGCACACCTTGCTTCATCACCACGGTGCCCTTCTGTTTCACGCCCGAAGAAAGCGCCGTGCGCAGACTCGATTCCTCATGCGAAATCCGCACTGCCGCAATCCCGTGCCTCCTCGCCAGCCGCAACACAATCTCAAACAACCCCGGGAGCATCTGTACGTGGCGGTGCCCGTCAAGATGGGTCGGCTCGATTCCAATATCACGCACTTTCTGAATCTGCGCGTCCCATTCGCGCTCTACTTCTTCGAGCAATACACTTCGACGCGCCAGCTTCAGAAGCAAACTCTCCAGTTTACCCTGCAACTCGCCCCGGTCGTTCAAAAGCGTCGTTACCAATTCCCGCTCCGCCACTGGCTCGCCATCGCTCAAATTTAAATGCACCCCAACGCCCAACGCCGGCGTCGTCCGCGCCAATTCGACGCCAGACGCAAATGCCGCACCATTGGCCAGCAGGGAAGCGCTCGTGACGATTCCGTTGCGGTGCGCCTCGGCTATCCCCCGGTTGACGCCCTCCGTCCACCCCAGGTCATCCGCGTTTACAATCAGGTTTCTCAAGGCTTGCCTGTCCCGTCGTTCCAGCCTGTACTTCGGTACAGCTATCCTTTCGTGCGCCCCCACTCGACCGTACCATTGACCCTTTTTCTCCTCAACTTTAGCATGCCTTTTAGAGGCAAAAATGCCGCCAGTTAAGACGCGTGAGAACAAGGTGTTAGGCGAGCGCTACGGTGACAAGCGCCGAGGCCGCCGCATGAATTCCCGCGTGCCCGTCCGCCTCGAGTGGGATGGAGACGCCGGAAAGCGCATCTCGGTGGAAGCCCACACCCGCGTCGTCAATCCGTACGGCTGCATGGTGGTCTTGGAGCAGGAACTCAAGCTCGAACACCGCCTGGCGCTAACAAATCTTGCCACGGACACCAGTAACGCAGCCGTAGTGGTCTGGCGTGGGGTGCCTCGACCGGACGGCTGGGAGTACGGCGTCGAACTTGTCGCGCCGGAGATGGATTTTTGGGGGCTTGAGCTTTGATGAAACCTCAACCGAACGTCAAACCGGTTACCGCGGCCCCTAGAGTGGTCTCGACGCGTCCACCCACGGCGGAAGAGCGCCGCCGCGCCCAGCGTGTCCTCCTCAGGATCCGGGTTGTGGTCCAGGTCACCGGCAAATCGAATACTCTCGAAGGCCATACCCATACCGTCAGCGCCAGCGGCGCCATGCTGATTATTCCGGAGCCCCTACTGGAAGGAACCGTGGTTACCATCGAAAATCCCAAAGCGCAGAGCAAAGTCGAAGCCCGGGTCGTACGTCCGCCGCAAATGAGCCACGAAGGGTCGCAAGTTCCCGTGGAGTTCACCTCGCCTTCGCCCAATTTTTGGGGCATCTTCTTTCCACCTGACGTTAACTGACGATCCGACCAAGATCGTTGTGCTTGGCGAGCGCACCGAGTCGAGGGATCTCTCCTGACTCTGTGCGCTCTGTGTCCTTCCTGGACGATGTTCTGGGCGGGGAGCAAAACTCATCGCTTTGTTTTTCGCGTTCCCCGCTACAGTTCAACCACAAAAAAGCGGCCCCGACTAAGATCGGGGTCGCTCGATGACTTTTGTGAACGGGAGGGGCCGCTACTAGATGATCGTAACGTTGATCGCGGACGCAGGCGGTGTAGCTGCCGGGCTCGTCGTGATCGCGATGCTCGTGGTGCCCGTGACAGTCAGGTTGAGCGTACCGCTCGCTGACGCCGCCGTAGTAGCGTCCCCCAGGTAGTGTGCGGTGATCGCGTGGGTGCCTACGGCCAATGCCGGGGCGGTTGGTGCCGCAGTTCCGCCTGCCACCGTGGCTGCCGTGCCGATCATCGTGCTTCCATCGAACAGTTGGACCTGCCCGCTAGGAGTGCCACCAGTCACCGAAACGCTGAACGAAAACGCCGTCCCGGAGAGAACCTTGGCACTGGTCACGGTTAATTTCGTAATCGTGGTCGTCGGTGGCGGCGGTGGGGGAGTTACTGCGCCTCCGCCGCCGCAGCCCAGGGTAAAGCTAAGAATGCATACCAGGCCCAGTCCAAACGCCGCACGATACCGTCTACGTCCTCCGGGGAGGAACAACACGAATAGCGCCGCAAAGCCCGTTCCCGCACTCAGCGCCCACCATCCTTTGTCTCCTTTCGTAGGAGGAGTCATCTGCGCTTTCAGCATCCGGTCCTGCGGAGCGTTGGAAGCCGTCAAGGTCGTTGATGTAGCCAACACGGAACAGCTCAACAGTCCGGTAACAGCCGAAGCGGCGGTCACGTTGATGTTGAGTGGAGACGGTGTGCATGTCACGCCCGGCGGCAGGGTTGACGGCGTCACCGCCACCGTGCCGGTGAATCCCCCGCTCGGCGTCACGGTAACCGTCGAATTCACGCTCGCACCTGTCGACGAGCTCAGCGTCACCGCACTCTCCGCCACCGTGAAGTTTCCAATCTGGGCCTGCGTCACGGTCACGGTGGTCGACCCTGAGGAAGTCGTATAGTTAGTGTCTCCGCTATAAGTTGCCACGATGCTTTTGCTGCCAGCCGTGCTGAATGTAGTCGTCAGCGTTGCCGTAAGCGTTGGGAACGCGCCCGTATTCGGGTTGAAACCCACAGAAATGATCGTCGGAGTCCCCGTGATGGCTGTGCCATTAGCCGTAAAGGCAACTGTTCCCGTAGGCCCGGCGCCGTTACTTGTGGGAGCGTCCACTATTAGAGTCAGGGTTACCGCGGTCGCCGTCGTTACGCCAGACGATGGACTAGCGGTCAATGAGACAAGTTGCGTCGGCACCGCGGCAACCGCGATTGATAAGGCGTTGGAGGTGGGCTGTGCGTTGTAACTATTGTCCCCGCTATACGTGGCGGTAATACTGTGGCTCCCGCCATTCAACTGGATCGGTTGATCTTCGAGGAAGCCCACGTTGGTCAGAGTCGCGGTATTGGTCGGCGTCGATGTGCCTGGGACAAGGAAATCGGGCAAGGGCTTACCGCCGTCCAAGAGTGTAATAGTTCCCGTTGGGCAGGGGACAGTCGTCGTAACCGAGCACTGCTGACCGCTTGCGTTCGTCACATCCACGCGCAAAATGTACGCTGATCCATAACTTATCGATTGTGCGGCGGTGGATATGGTTTGAGTCAGAAGATTGACGAAGCTTACCGTGACGACGCTGGGTTCCTTGGAAACACTATTCACCGTCTGCGCAGGGAAGGAGGTACTCCCAGCGAACGTCCCATCCCCGCCGTAACGAGCGACCACCTGGTAGGAAGTTCCATTCGTCCCCGGCAACATGGTTGTAGTGCCCGAATAGGAACCACCGGAAAGCGCAAAAACATCAATGATTGGTCCAGGAGCGGTCGTCCCCTGAATCAGCTCTACAATACCGGTGGGCGTGCCACCGGCGCCCGTGACCTTTCCGCTTACGGTGATAGGGGTTCCGTGCGCGGTGCTCACAGCCGTGCCGCCATTGAGCAAAAACGTTGTCATGGAAGGCGTGAAGCTTGGGTTGATCCAGGTATTCACGAGGTTTGCAGCGTTCACTGACCCGAGGCCCGTGGCAAGGTCGTACCCAGCCGCCGTATTGTAAGCAGGAGTCGATCCGCCAGTTGTGGTGGTCATGATGCCGAACGAGGTATTTACCGTGCTAGTGTTACTACACTGCGGAGAGCCTCCCTGACAGGCTACCGAGATGTTCCCGGAGCCAGCTACGAGATCGTAAAAGACACAACTCCCCGGACTTGCCGCAGTCGCTGCATTCGAGGTGCACGTCGCCCCGGCCTTCTTTGCCATCGGATAAAGTACGTAATTCGCGTTGCCCTGTCTCTGCCCCGTTTTCTGATTTACGAGTGCGATGATAGCTGCGAAGGTCGGAGAAGAGGCAGACGTGCCGCCAAGCCCTATAAAATCCAGAAAAGGGGAGTTCAAATCGCAAGAACTGGAGCTGCCGCCCTGAGCCGCGTTTGCGTCCTGCTGGCAGATAATGTAAAAGCTCCCGTTAAGTCCATTAGCAGCGAACAGCGATACGTCGGGGATGTCACGGTTCGCGTCTCCAAGCCCGGTCTGCCAACTTGGCTTCAAGGTACCCGTGTAGACAGCACTTGATCCGCCGCTCCCAGCAACTACGTCGACTCCCGCCCCAAACTTATTGGCGTCGCTATCGATGACCGACGCTGTGCATGCCGTAGTCGAGCCCTGGAACGCGCAGGTATTATTCCATGTGATCTCTGGAATGTAGGATTTCGCCGAGGACTCGGTTGTCGCAGTGTTGGTTGTGTTCCAGTAGGTGGAGGCATACCCTGCCAGACTGCTGTTAAAGTCGGTTCCGCCAACCGCCACGTTAAATGGTGTCGAGGCGACACCGCTAACCGCCAGGCCCTGCGTAGCGACCAGCGGATTAGTCGACGTGGGATCGCAACCCGCAGAGCCGTTATCTCCTGCGGAGACCATTACGGTGATACCCTGTGCGGATGCCTGCTCCCACAAGGAATTTTCCAACTGGTTGTTGGCAGCCGCTTCGCAATTTCCAAAACTTTCGCTCATCACTGGGGCTAGATTGTTGTCGATGATATATAATGCTGAAAGGTCCACTCCCGCGGCGCCGATAGTTATCGGCTGTTGCGTCACCACAAGGACGATTTGCGCGTTTTTGGCGACCGCTCCCGACCACTGAACGTCGAGGTCCGCTTCAGTCTCATCCCCGCTCAAGCCCGGATCCGGCCCGTTGACGATCACCTGAGGAGTATTAAATGAATTGCTCGTGGGCAGACCGAACATAGTTCGAAAATCTGTTACATCTTGGAGATTAATGTTGGAATCTCCCACGAGCGCGATAGTTTGGCCTGTGCCGTCCGTCCCCGCCGTCCAGAGCGGAGTCACATTATAGATGGTTGCAAAGTCAGTCGGCCCGACTCCAAAAAGATTGCCTGAACCTTGCGGGTTGAATGTAAAAAGGGGCTTGACCTCTCCAGTTGTCTTATTGCGCCGAAATGTTCCCAGTGGACGAACATGTGCTTTGGGCGGAAAGTCGTGCAGCCCCGCCACCCCTGTCACAACGGATGCCAACGCAGCGGGGATTTGAGGATCGCTTACATTCGCATGGCGCTCTTCGCCATTTACCACGAAATTGTGGATCTCTGTATGGAACGCGTTCCGCACCTGCCCTACGTTGCCTGAGAATTCGATGGTCGTGCGCCCCAAGCCGACCTTGATCCCCTGGAATCCCTGCGATGCCAACCAAACTGTTAACGTCTGAATATCGGCGTCGGCTGGCCCGAACTGCGCACCGTACTGCTGCGGCGTGAGCCATTTGTGGAAACTTACTGAGCCCTTATTTTGTTGGTCTTCCAACAATTGTCTGAGCGCTGCTTCTTGCTCCGCGCTCCTCTGCAGCAGCAGAAGCATTCGGTTCGCAGACATCGAGTCGCTCACCGCTCCCTGATCAAATTCAGGCCGCGCCAACGGATGGACGTTGCCCTTGAGCGGCACCAATTGCGTTTCATCAATCGCCTGGGTGATGCGCGCGGGAACGGCGGCAGCTTGTGGGACCGCCGCGGCGCTTTCCGGCGTGGTCTGCGCCGCAGCGCGCACGCCTGAAAACACAAATGCAACGGCAATAAACAAAGTCACACTGCGAAAAATCTGAAAGTTAGTCTTCATGATCCGCCCATGCAAAAGATTTGATGTGGACTTCAAGAAACCGCCCTCGGTCCAGGGGGAGCTACCGTACCGCAAAGGATTGGTTCCTGGGCGGAATGGTTGCCCTGGCTGGGGGCCCTGCACGAGTACGCTTACTCCCGAGAACCGAAGGAGAGGTTAGCACAACCGTTTGCAGCCCTTTCACCAACTTGCTGCCCATCCTGTATAAGTGGTAGCACTCCCAACAATTCCTCACCCACCGCCCACTTCACCCTTAACTTTCGAGAAAAACAATGCTGCAACAATCCAACCGTAAATGCTTGTCTTTTATTCCTTTATTCCGCAAAACCCTTCGCGAAGTTCCCTTGTCTTCCGTATAACTGTTTGGAAGCCTGCTTGTAACAAACTACCAACCCGGCCCTCTCCGATTAGTTTCGCCAACCCTCAAAGAGATTCATTTTTCACACCGACGGTCCCTATCCCGTCACGCGCCCCTTCCGAATTCCTCTGCTCCCTATGTTTTCTCTGCTCAGTGCCCGACGTCTCCTCCGGCCGGGCCGGGACGCTCGCCAATCCCCATCCTCAACAAAAAGATTGGCCAACCCGGTTTCCTCGGGACACCGGCATCTCATTTCTTTTCAGTCTCCTGGCAGCTAAACCAGAACGGCCTACATCCCGCGCTCCATGCCACGCGTCGTTGACAAGTGTCTTTTTCTCGTGCCAAGTAAGGGCGCTAGAAGGCCGTATGGTACGCACTTCGTTGCTTGTGATTGTGGCGTTTCTCCTAGGACTCGGCATCGGCTACTACGCTCGGAGAGCCGGTATCGGCGTGCTACACAAAGCGGACCCCACGCCGCGGACGTAGTTTAGCCGCCATCGATAAACTCCACAATGCGGACGTTGCGGCCACACTAACGCAAGACCCCGACTCGCTGAAGAGTCTCTGGTCAGACGATAGAGTAAACCTCGGCGCCGCCGGCACGCCCGTGGTGGGCATAAAGGCATGAAAGAGATGTACGAGGAATTCCGGTCCGGGAACCCGGATTTCAAGGTATTGAACTACGTGTCCGACATCAAAGAGGCTGAAATCGCGGGGGACTGGCCGATCGAAGTCGGGAATGTGCAAGTCACGTACAACCTGTCTGCGAAGGACGCTCCCGTCAATGTCAACGACAAAGGCATGCGTTTGCTGAAGCGGCAGAGCGATGGATCATGGAAATTTACACTGGATGGCCTGAAATAGCGGAGACTAGAGCAGCGAACACGGGGCGAACCTGCGTGCGGTAATCCCAACCCTCCTTACCGAATTGAATCGCGGAGCTGAAGGAGAGCGGTATCGGCCGCGTCCACTTTGATCAGGCCAAAGCGAGGATTATCAAAATCGAAGATCACATAGACAGTGATCGAGATGATCGCGGCATAGATGAAGACATGAAGCCAACTCCGCGTCTGGCGCTTGGACAAGGAGTAACCGGCGAGCAGACCTGAGAGGAGCGCGATGCCAATCAACAGGTAGAATAGGAGGGCCGGAAGATGGATCTTTTGAGCAATGGCACGAGAGGTAGCGACATCGATCATTTCGGTAAGTGCTGGCAGCAGAAGCCTGGCGGAGTCCTGAGTTGGGTCTGCCCGGCTGGCGGTTAACGCTTGGGACCAAATCTGCCCCTGCAGTGCTGACGCGCGTGCAAATTCGATCTCGGAAGCTTCCTCGTGGGCGAATTTTTCATAAGCCCGCAGGCGAGCGTTGAGATAATCTCGGAACAAATGGCGTATTGCCGGCTGCTCGCTTGCAGGAAGCAGGTCCAAGCGAAGATACGCAGTACTGATGGCGTTAGCCTCGCGAACAATGAGCTGGTGCCGGGATTCAAGCCTGGATGTTGCTCCTGCAAAACTGAAGCCGAGGAGAAGACCAAGAAGCGCGAAGAGTGCAGCCTCGATGTTGCCCAGGCCAACGTACGCTAATTCGCGAATTTTCTTTGAGTCATTACGCCCGATGAGGTAACCAAGCTCAAGGCAAATCAATATGCCGCCGAATAGGCCAATTAACAGTCCCAACACGACTAATCCATAATGGCTCATGAATGCGCCTGACCTGGTCTTAGCGATGCGATTCGGAGGAGTATACCGCTATCGAAGTAATTTCAGGGAAGTGCTGCCGATGGGGAGCGGAACACGAAAGCCACAACCATGTGCGATTGGATTGGATTCCCCTCATAGGTTGCCGCGCTGAAATTCCAATTCTTCAATGCGCCGGTTGCAGATGGCGTCAGCGACGGAACGTCTCGAAGAGTCGCGACCCGGGCGGCGTTGCCATTCGTGTCCAGCGTAACGTTCAGGACCACCGCTCCCTGGGCTTTCGCCTTGGCAGGATACGGAGCAAACGTCGCTGTGTTCAGTTGTGGTGGATAAAATGCTTGGTCCCTCGTGGAGATGGGCTGAACTTGCGATGGCGGCGGCAGAGGAATGTTGTCCGCTCCAAGAAAGCCGGGATCGTACACGATGTTGATCGTCAGCGTCGATTCCACGGGCTTTCCGTCGCGCGTCGCCGGAGTGTACGTCCAGGAGCGCACCGCCGCAGCGGCCGGCCCGGATACCGACGAGATGTCCCGCAAAATCGTCACTGCAATCACCCGACCTGTCTTGTTCAAGTCTACTGAGAGCGTCACCACACCCGCGTCGAGGCTGCTTGCGGGGTAGGGAATGTCACCGGCTGTGTTCACGCTCGCCGGAACGAAATGTGCCGGCTCTTTTGCTTCAATTGTTGACGCCCAAGCCGCAACCAGCGTGGTCAGCAGCAACACGCCGTTGGAGACGTTCAGAATTCGCTTGATCAATGAATTTGTCCTCTCAACCATCTTCGATAGTTTCCTAATTTGCTGCGGCAACAGCGCGAGAGGCCTGCGGCGGCAAGCTGAATTGGATCTTATACAACTCCGCATACACGCCGTTGCGGGACAGCAACTCGTCGTGGGTGCCCTGTTCAGCTACCACGCCACCTTTTAGAACGACGATTTTGTCGGCGTCGCGAATGGTGCTGAGTCGGTGGGCGATAGTGATCACGGTGCGGCCCTTCATCAAGTGCTCCAGGCCCTCCATAACAAGCTGCTCGGACTCGGTGTCCAGCGCCGCAGTCGGCTCGTCCAGAATAAGGATTGGATTATTCCTGACGATGGCGCGTGCGATGCCGATTCGCTGGCGCTGGCCTCCAGAGAGGGTGTCGCCGCGTTCGCCAACCATGGTGTCGTATCCGTGCGGCATGCGCTGGATAAACTCATCGGCATTCGCGAGTTTGGCGGCCTCCACGATTTGCGCTTCGGTAACATTTTCACGGCCATAGGCGATGTTATCGCGCACAGAGCCTGCGAAGAGAATGGTCTCCTGCAGGACGTAACCTATCTGATCGCGCAGGGCAAGAAACTTGTAATCGCGGAGGTCCACGCCGTCAATTTTTACACTGCCGACCGTCGGATCGTAAAAGCGCGGAATTAAACTGACGATAGTGGATTTGCCACATCCTGTGGGGCCCACGACTCCGACCATCTGACCGGCTTTGATGCTGAAACTGACATCCGTTAGTACTTTAGCCTCGTCGTTGTAGGCGAAAGCTACATTCTGGAATTCGATTTCTCCCTTAAGCGCTTGTGGATCACGGGCTTCAGGGCGCTGCGGAATGACCGTGTCGGCTTCGAGAATGGCGCGAATACGATCGACGCCGACGGCGGCCTGAGCAACCGTGTTCGTCATCGTCGCGAGGTCCTGAACCGGTTTGAAGAATTTGCTCAAGTAAGAAAGGAAAACGGTTAAGCCTCCGGCGGTCATCGCGCCCGCGAGAATAAGATAGGAGCCACGATAGAGCACGAACGCGGTGCAGAGAGAAACGGTGACGGCAACGATCGGAGATAGCAGGGCCTTGATGCGGCGAGCCTTGAGCGAAGCATGCACGGTGGCCTGACTGACCGCAGCGAGTTGAGCCTCGGCGAGTTCTTGACGGCCGAAAGCCTTGGTTACGCGCATGGATTGCAGGCCTTGTTCCACGACTTCCACGATTTTGCTCTGCTCTTTGCGGACTTGGTGCGTGGCCTTCTTGACGGTTTTCTTGAAGCGCGACACCAGCAGCAGCATGAAGGGTGTGATGGCCACGGCGATCAGAGTGAAGTCCCAGTTCAGCCAGAGCATGACGACCAGCATCGCGATTATCGTGAACATGTCCACGATGATGCCCAGCGTGGAAGACGACGCAAAGCCCTGGATCGTTGCACGTCGGCGGTAACAGTGCTCAAAAGCGTGCCCGTCTCGTGCGTGTCGTAATACTTGAGTGAGAGCTGTTGCAGGTGATGATAGGTCTTGAGGCGGAGATCGTTGGCCACCCACTGGCCTACGCTGGTGGTGTAGTAGTTCGCGATATAGGACATGGCCGCGCCGATCAGCGCGATCACGACGGCGGCAATTGCCGCAGCTTCTGCGATTTTCATTTTGCTTTCGCCGCGCAAAAGCGGGCCAAGTAGGCGGGTCATTTCGGGCGACAGTTTGTGGGATCCCACCACGTTATCGAGAATGATTTTCAGCGGCCACGGCCCTGCCACACTCATCGCGGTTTGGACCAGCATCGCGATCAATATAACCAGGAGAGTCCCGCGGTAGGGCTGGATGAGACTTCGGATAAGGCTGAGCAATCGGGAAGCCTCCTTATGAGGACGAGCACTGCCGGTACACAACTACTTTGGCGTTCTTGCATTGATCTTGCTTAGAAGCTCAAGGTAGTAAAGCTAGGGGACTCCTCGTCGGTACGCGCTGCACCCCTGCTAAGCCCTCCGAGTATCTTCGCGAGGCAGCATCTTGCAACCTGCCCAATTATCTCTATTCGGGAAAGTGTTATTTTTGACAGTGCGAGGAATTGCGTAATGGGTCGAATCGCTCACTCCCGTCCTTGCTCACACAGCGGGCGACTCTTGAATCTCGCTAGTTTCACAAGACCTGTTATTGTGCAAAACCGCCTACTGTGGCGCGATGTGGGCGACGGATTGGAGAACGATCGTCGTCTTGAGTCGTTGTGTGGCACTCATCGAGAGGTGTTTCGTCTCCATCAATTGTCTCAATTCTGCGTAAGTGGACGAGCCTGCTTCGGATGAAACCTTCATCGAGAGTTCCAGTAGCTTTCCGCCGTCCCACTCCCAACGCTCCAACCCGAGTTTGCCTGATTGTGGCCGAGCTTGGGCTCGCCAACTGCTCGCGGTAATCTCGATAATCCTCTTAACCCGGGTCCAATCAACCGATATCTGGGCGTCCATAAGCAGCTTTCTTTGTGCGGCGCTAAGCAAAAAAGAAACGCGATTTCCGGTTTGTGGAACCTCGTCCGAGGCGTATCTCTTTTGAATTGAATACGAGACGGCCGTCTCTTCTCCTGTCTGGTCAACTTCACATTTGAAGTCGTCGCCTCCCGCGGATGGGAGACTGAGCTTTTTCCCGGCGGGCGACCGCAATTTGACAGTCAGTTCGCTTTCTGCGCCCCGGCGCAGCCTCACGATTACCCCTTGAGACAAGAGCTCGAGCGCGTCGGTATCAAAGAAGTAGATACGACTGGCCGTTTCTTTTCTGGCCTTAAGCGCCACGATGGCGTCCTGCGTTTCCGCCGCAGGGAGAAGCAGTTTGACCTCGACATTGCACTTGTCTTGCGCGGGGAGACCCGCACAGTGAAAGAGCAGCATCCATGCAAGGGCATAGGGGGAAACTGCATTTCGTCGTGGCCCACGCGATATACGACTCACTCGGACTATGATATTCGGGGCAAGTTCCGTGGGTACTGGCAGTTTTTACAGAAGCTTCGCGTCCCCAGAAATGTATCCAGCAAGAGCTCCCGACTGTTATGACTGCAGGGTCAGAATGCCAGTCCCCGCGCATCGCGCGTGCGCAGCCTTCAAGATTCACAACAGGCGCAGTCTGCTTTCGAGGAGCTACGTACAATTTCCCTTCCACGTCGGTTGCTACGGCGTCTATCGCAACGCTGGCTCAGCTGAAGCTGAGGCGTTCCGCATGGTACGCGCCCTTAGTGAATCATAAATCGGCGGGTTACGGAGAAGGGTGGTAAAGAGCATCGCCGCGAAGCACGCACTGAGCATAGGAAGCAGCATGGTGACGTTTCCCGTCATCTCGGTGACGAGCACGATACCGGTGAGCGGCGCGCGCACGACTCCTGCGAAAAAGGCGGCCATGCCTACGACCGCGAATGCCACCGGT
>DATDHE010000272.1:0-13434 GCA_036521695.1 Candidatus Acidiferrum sp.
CGTACATGGTTTTACGGCGTGGGCAAGAGGCCGCCACAGAATTTCAGAAAATCATCAGCCATCGCGGCGTCGTTTTGAACGCAGAAATAGGGGCGGTGGCCCACGTCGGTCTCGCCCGCTCCTACGCAATACAAGGCGATAGTGCCGAAGCGAAGGCTGCCTATCGGGACTTCCTCACGCTCTGGAAGGACGCCGACCCCGACGTCCCCATCCTGAGGCAGGCCAAAGCCGAATTCGCCAAATTGCAGTAGTTAGCGTTCGACCGTGAAACTTTGCAACCAACTTCCAAGTGCCTGAGACGCCCGCGATCCTGTCTGTGGCGAATTGTTATTTCGCCAAGCCACATGGCATGCAACATTGTTACATCCGTTTCTTTATGTTATTGATTCCAAACGGGCTCTTAGTTTTGGCGAGGCACAGGGAGGATATGGCATTCGTCGCTGTCGAGAAACGAGCGAAGCTTCTTCTTCCGTGGCGGGGCATCGGTCAACATTTCCTGACTATTCTCTCCCAACTGCGATTCTCTTGCTTGCGGTGCAGAACTAATGAAAATCGTGCGACTGTGTCTCTGCTCTCCTGATCGATATCGGAGCCACCCGCGCCGCTTTGATGGAAATCACGTTGTCCTGATTCTGTAGAACACCCTCGACACGCAGAAACTTTTCGCGGTTGATCACTCTGCGGTACTTCTCGTAAAGATCGGGGTGCACGATCACATTCGAAATTCCCGTTTCATCTTCAAGACTCAAAAACACGAAGCCCTTAGCTGTGCCCGGCCGTTGGCGCGCGATCACACATCCAGCGACCTGCGTATAACGTCCATCCGGTAGCCTCGCTAAATCACAAGCCCGTTTCACTTGCTGCTTGGATAATGCCTCGCGGCAATAGCTCATTGGATGCGGCCCCGTGCTAATGCCCGCGCCATGAAAGTCCGCAATCAGACGCTCCTCATCTGTCATCGGAGAAAGCGGCGACAATTCGAGTTGTTCCGGAATCATATCGAGCAACGGACCAGCCGGACGCGCGGCTCGTTCCACCTGCCAAAGAGCCGACCGGCGATGCATTCCCGCACCGAGAAGATTGAGCGCGCCGATTTCGCTGAGCGTCACGAGCTCCGCTTTCTGCAATTCCGGAACGCGGCGGGTTAAATCTTCGATTCCTGCGAAAGGACGCTCTTTCCGCTCCGACACAATCTTATCCGCCGCTGCTTGCCTCATTCCACGGACGTAGCGGAACCCGATGCGCAAGCACGGAATGTCCTTGTGTTCATTAATTGCGTGTTCGATGGTGCAGTTCCACTCCGATTCGAGAATGTTGATGGGTCTGACGCGCAATCCGTGCCATCGCGCGTCGTGGATCAGAACAGCCGGACTGTAAAAGCCCATCGGCTGGTTGTTGAGCAGAGCAGCGGTGAACGCCGCGAGATAGTATTGTTTTAAGTACGCGCTGGCATACGCGATCAGAGCGAAACTGGCCGCATGTGATTCGGGAAATCCGTAGCGCGCGAACGAAGTGATCTGCGCGATGATTTCGTCCTGTGTTTCCGGACGAAATCCGTTTTGCTGCATGCCGCTCCGCAGCTTCGCTTCTATTTTCTTCATACGTTCTTCCGAACGCTTGAATCCCATAGCGCGGCGCAGATCTTCCGCTTCGCCACCTGTGAAATTCGCCGCGACCATGGCCATGCGCAACAGTTGCTCCTGAAAGAGAGGCACGCCCAGTGTTCGTTTCAAGATCGGTTCGAGCGAAGGATGCGCGTAGCGAACCAATTCTCTTCCCTGCCGCCGCCGCATGTAGGGATGCATCATGTTTCCCACAATCGGACCGGGACGAATGATGGCTACCTGCACCACCAGGTCGTAGAACTTCTTCGGACCGTTACGCGGCAGCGAAGACATCTGCGCGCGGCTTTCCACCTGGAACATTCCCACCGTGTCAGCTTTGCACAACGTCTTGTAGACCGGGGGATCGTCGGGAGGAAGCTGCGCCAGATCGATCGGCGTGTTGTAGTGCTTGGGAATTAGTTCGAGACACTCTTCGAGGACCGCCATCATCCCGAGCCCCAATAGGTCGATCTTGATGATGCCCATATCGGCACAATCGTCCTTGTCCCACTGCACGACGACACGACCCGGCATCGTTGCCGGTTCAAGCGGAACCACCGAATCGAGCTGCCCATGACAGACGACCATTCCTCCAGAATGCTGGCCCAAATGCCGCGGCAAGTCCTGAATACGTTCGCAAAGCTCCCAGTATTTCCGTACGCGGGGATGATTCAGATCGAAGCCCACCTGCTGGAAATGGTTTTCGAAGTTGTCGGAAGGACCTCTCCATTCGCCGCTGTCGACTACACTCGCTAGCTGGTCGAGCGTCTCTTGATCGAACCCCAGCGCCTTGCCGACTTCTCGCGCCGCGGAACGGTCGCGGTAGGTAATGACGTTCGCCGTCATCGCCGCGCCGAGTTGTCCGTATCGCTGATACACGTACTGAATGGCTTTCTCTCGCTGGTCGCCACTCGGTAAATCCATATCAATGTCCGGCCATTCACCGCGTTCTTCGGAAAGAAACCTCTCAAAGAGCAGTTCCATCCCAACCGGATCAACGGCTGTAATGCCGAGCGAATAGCAAACCGCACTGTTCGCGGCGGAACCTCTGCCCTGTACGAGAATTTTCTGTTCCCGGCAGAATCGGATGATGTCCCAAACAATCAGGAAGTAGCCCGTTAGTTTTAGCTTCTCAATCAGCGCCAGTTCCCGCTGCACCTGTTTTTGCGCGCGCTCGAACAGTTCCTCGTTCCGTTTTGGGCCATAGCGATTCTGAAATCCTTCTTCCGTACGCTTTCGGAGGAACGAATCCATCGTTTCTCCTTCAGGGACGGGATAACGGGGGAATTCGTAGCCGAGTTCGGCCAGTGTGTATTCGAGTCGTGCCGAGAGTTCTCCTGTGTTGTGAATCGCTTCCGGCAAATCCGAAAAAAGATGCTGCATCTCTTCCGCGGAACGCAGATGCCGTTCGTCGTTTCGTTCCAGGAGCCTGCCCGCCGCTTCGAGTTTCGTGTGATTGCGGATGCAGGTGAACACATCCAGAATTTCGCGTTCGGCCGCCGTCGCGTAGCGAACGCCATTCGTGGCGAGAAGCGGCAGGCCCAGCGTTTCGCCAAGCCGCACCGCCGCCTGATTGCGGCGCTCTTCAACAACGTCACAGTGTCGCTGCAATTCGACATAAACATTCTTTCTGCCGAATATGGTCGTCAGCAGTTCAATGTCCTTTCGTACATCCTCGAAACCTTTGTTTGAAAGCGAGGCCGCAAGCACGCCTTCCTCGCCGCCCGTCAAACACACCAGACCTTCGGCGTGTTCCGCGACCTCGTCCAGCCTTGCTGCTCCTGTTCCTTTTTCTTTCTCGCGCAATTTGTAACGCGTCATAAGACGGCACAGATTCTGATACCCAGTCCGGCTTTCCACGAGCAGAGTCAGCCGCACTGGCCTTGGCGAGAAAGAATTCGGCATCCACGAAGGCAAGCCAGCCCGGTTTCCAAAACCCTCGACTGAAACTTCTGCTCCGACGTGCGCGCGAATGCCCACAGACTTTGCGGCCACGTGCAATCGTGGAGAACCGTAAACACCGTCACGATCAACGAGAGCGATGACAGGCATCTCCAGTTCCTTTGCGCGAGACACCAGGCCCTCCGGGCGCGAAGCCCCCTCAAGAAAACTGAATGCGGACGACGAATGCAGCTCGACGTACTTCAATCGTAGATTCCTTCCACGAACCACCGCTTGGCTCGCAGGTCCTTGTAGACGCGATACAGCGCGGTTTCTTCTTCACTTTCCCGGCTACTTTCCGATTGAACTTTCGGACGCAACGTCCGCACTTCGATGTCCCATTCATCGCGTGCCCATGCGGTCTCCGACCACCAATCTCCTTTCGTTCGCCACGGTCCGGCGAAAGCCAGGATCTGCCTGCGAACCCCTTCACAACTGAGAAGAACCGGCTTTCCTTCGCGGAACTCCACGCTCGCTGCAAGTGGAGGCCTGTAAATTCGCATCGCTGCAGTCGCTTGTTTTTCCGTGACCGGGCGCTTTTCTTTCACTTCCGGCAAAACAAACCGGTTCTGCTGAAACCCATTGGGGCTGTGTGTGTCAAGCAGTACGGGCGCACCTACCCGGCTTTCCCCCACCGTGTTTTGAATGCGTGCGAGCGTGATTTCAAGACGCTCCGGATCGGGACTTAGTGGCAGGAACAGTCCGAACTGCTGGGACCGTGCCGGCACGGGAATCGTCAACATGCGGACGGCGGTGACGGGCAAAGACGGAGGGTGCTTCTCAAGATCGAGCTGCAAGAGTTTCAGGAGGAACTTGCTATCTCGTGCCGACACTGGAGGCCGTAGCTTCCGGACATGAAAGACCGGTTCCTTGTTGCGTGAGTCGTCCCGTTCAAGCGTGAGCGTGACGTTGATTTCTCCGATGGCGAGAATGTGCATTCTCAGCCGCGCACACAACTGTTCGAGAAGCCGATTCAAAATGAAAAGCAATGGCTCCAGCAAATCCACGGGAGAGTCCAGGTCCATGTGCTCTTCGAAGTTCGAGGGAAACGCTTTGGCGATCAGTGGGTGAACGTCTGTGCCCCGTGCTAAACGCCACCAGCCGAGTGCGTCCTGTCCCAGCCGCTCGACAATGGCAATTTCGGGAAGGGCCGCGAATTCTGCACAGGTGCGAATACCCCAGCGCTTCAAGGTCTCGAGGAACTCGAATGGAATTCGGAGAGCTTCGAGCGAAAGGCTTCCGATCCGAAAACCTTCCTCTCCGGCAGGAATCACCGTAACTCCCGCGAAACCTTGCGCTGCGCAAACCGCAGCCAGAGGGCTTCCGGCAACCGCAACGCTTGTCTCAAATCCTACTTCGGAAGCTACACGCCTCAAGTCGTGCGCAATCTTTTCGGGAGAACCGAAAAGCTTTTCGCAGCCGGCAATGTCGAGCACCGTGGTATCGGAAAAATCCTGCTCCTCCCGCTTTGCTCCCTCCTCGACGCGCGGCGAAATCGTCCACGCGCAATCGAGAAGTGCGGCATAGGCCGTCGCTTCCTGCGAAGGGGAACGCCATCGCCAGACAATTCCCTTGAATGCTTCCGCCTGCACTTTCGTCATTCCCGTTTCCAC
The DNA here is from genome assembly GCA_036521695.1 of Candidatus Acidiferrum sp. Taxonomy (GTDB): domain Bacteria; phylum Acidobacteriota; class Terriglobia; order Acidiferrales; family UBA7541; genus Acidiferrum. Next base: position 5,159 of record DATDHE010000272.1, read on the forward strand.
ACCCAGGTTTCTAGCCTCCCGATTGACGCCGAATACCTTCGTCAGCGGAGGGTCGCCCGCAAGAATCGCAACCGGTTTGCCCTGAAGCTCCGGCTCAAGACGAACGACAGCCTGCACGGGAAAATCCGGAACGAATAGACATGCGAAAGCCAAAGTGCGTCCCCTGAACTTGGTCGAGGAAAGCGAAACAAACCAGACTTTCTAGCGGCTTATCGTGTGTGCGTCTGCCAGCGAGCGAAATCGGCGGGTTGCGACAACACTCGTGAACGCGTCACGTCTCCCTGAACTTCAAATCCTTCGAACGTCGAAACCCCGGTTTCCACACTCGCCGCTGCACGGCTCCAGTTGTCTACTCTTCGCTGGCACCGGAGAACCAGCGAAGCGCAGCTTTTCGCGCAGGACTCTTCTCCTAGCAGAAGGAGAATCGTCGGCGTGTTCTCAATCGCACGCCGAAAACGAAACCATGTGCTCAACTCGATGCGACGCGCGTCCACCCACGAGATTCCGCCGAGATCGAAGACCACCACGCCCCAACCGCCTCCATGCAGCAGCAGGTCGGTTGTCTTCAGCGCTTGTTCGAGTCGTTTCCACGGTTTCAGGCTTCTGCCACCGCTTTGCACCGGAGGCCGTGGACTGAATTCGCGAAGCAAAGGCAAAGATCGCTGTGGCCGAATGCCCCGCCGCGGAGGTTCTCTGTCTCTCTCTACCTGTTCTCCCGCGCAGCGAGCGACCGCGTGGATTTGCGCTGACTCGGTAACCACTGTTTGTTTGCCGACTATTGAGGGAATGGCTTTCTCTACGCCGCGCATCAACTCACGCGGATGCCGCCAGCCATATATTTGCACGGGCTTCTTGCTTGCGGAACCGAGACCCCGACTTTTTGTTCCTTCCTTCTCTGCCGGAGCAACGTAGGCGGATGCCTTCAGATCCGGATCGCCATCGCCCGATTCTCCGCAGCGAATCCAGAGCAATCGCGGAAGTTCCACTCCCGCCGCGGCGAGGGACAGTGGGTCTAGAGCATCGGAAACATCAACGAACGCACAGGCCTCCTGGCGTTCTGTTGCTTGGCCGAGCAACGAGAACGCAAGGCTCGTTCGCCCTGAGGAAGCAGGGCCGCACAATTCCACCAAAGACCCGCGCGGAAAGCCCCCACCGAGCACGGCATCCAGCTCCGCGACTCCGCTTGGCTGGGGTTCGACGGCGGAACGCCTCTGGAATCCTTCGAGACCGCGTCCAATGAAGGCTTCATATCTTCCTTGCTTCTGAAAGTGGGCAATCATGGTTTCTATATTCGCTTTTTCTTCGCCTATGCCAATTCTCCCCGCCATGAGGGGCGTTGTCAAGGGACCAGGCAGAAGGCAGCGGAAGGCATCGCGGAACAATTACTTAGCCTGGCCCGTATTTAGGTAAGAGGCACAACTGCCCAGCGCGACCCACCCATTCGCTTAAGGACCTGACACACATGTTTCTGCATGAACTACGAATTCCTCTTCGTCATTTACTGAAGTCGCGCGGCTTCACGACCGCGGCCGTGGTGATGCTCGCTCTGGGAATCGGAGCCACGACCGCCATTTTCTCTATCGTGGAAGGCGTGCTGCTGCGTCCGTTGCCATTCCCGCATCCCGAAAGGCTGGTGGTGTTGTCTGACACGCTGCAAGGAAGCAACGGCGCCCAGTCCGGCGTCACGGCTCCCGATATTCGCGCCTACACGCAGGACACGCACAGCTTCGAGGCTCTTGGTGGGTACCAAACCTTTGGTTACGAACTGTCCGGCATTGGAGAGCCGGCGCAGGTAAATGCGGCTCGGATGTCAGCCGGTGTGTTTCCAGCCCTTGGGGTTGCGCCTCTTGTGGGCCGATTCTTTACACAACAAGAAGATGACCGATCCGAGCACGTAGCGGTCGTCAGTTACATGCTCTGGCGGAGCCGGCTGCCTGGGGATGCGCACGTATTGGGAACTAAGATTCTACTCGATCGCAAGCCCTACATTGTGATCGGCGTAATGCCGCGAGATTTTGAATTCCCCCTACGCCGGGACACCTTAACAACGATGAGCTGTGGGTTCCAATGAGCTTAACCGAGCAGGAACTCACGACCGGAGTGGCATCCTGGAACTACGCCATGGTGGGACGGCTAAAGGCAGGAGTCACGGCAGCGCAGGCGCAGAGCGATGCGGAGCGCGTTGCCCAGGAGACGATGCGCGGCTACCCCGCGTTCATGTCCAACATGCATATCCAGGCAGTGGTGCGCTCTCTCCATGAACAGACCGTTGAGCAAGTCCGCCGACTCGTACGGACCCTGTTTCTGGCCACAATGGTTGTATTGCTGATTGCCTGTGCCAACCTTGCTGGACTGCTGCTGGTACGCGGCATAAATCGTCGCCGCCAGATAGCGCTACAGATGGCCCTGGGAGCACCCGCGAGTACGCTGGTGCGCGAGGCGATACTCGAAAGCCTCTTGTTGAGTATTACTGGAGGCGTGTTCGGCGTGGTTCTGGCGGCCATCGCACTGCGAGTGGGGGTGAGCCTGCTGCCTGAAACGCTGCCTCGCATTCAGGAAATCAAACTCGACGGGCAGGTGGTGCTGTTCGCAATCGCCCTCTCGGTTCTGACCGGCATCATTTGCGGACTGACTCCGGCCTTCGCCGCCTTGCGCACGAGCGTCAACGAGACCCTTAAGGAAGGGGGGCGCATCGGCACGGTCGGCGCAGGGCATGTGTGGCTTCGCTCCGCGTTGGTGACTGGCGAAATCGCCATCGCCCTGGTGCTGTTGGCCGCTTCCGGATTGCTGCTGCGCAGCTTTGAGAAGATGCTTTCCGTCGATCTCGGCTTCCGGCCCGACCATGTCCTCACGGCTTCCTACTCGCTGCCGCCAAAACAATACGCAACCCAACCAGCAGTGGATGAGTTTAACCACGAACTGATTCGCCATCTTCGGCAGCTCCCGGGCGTGAAGTTTGCGGGGCTGACGGATTTCCTGCCAGCTTCGGGCGGCAACAGCAGTACTGTAATCGACGCAGAAGGCTGTGTGCACCCAAGAGCGCCAGCATGAATCTCGCCACACAGGTGACGGTAGAGGGCGACTATCTGCAGGCGGTCGGTGTTCCGCTCTGTCCGGGCGTTATTTCACACCAGCGGACACAGCGGACACGCAACTGGTCGCGATCGTTAACCACAAGCTCGCCGAGCACTGCTGGCCCGGTTCAGACCCGGTCCGCAAGCGTCTGCGCCTGGGGTTGCAAGACGCGAGGATACCGTGGCTAACCGTTGTGGGTGAAGTTGCGGACGTAAAGGAGGGGTCGCCCGACGAACCAGGCAAACAGCAGTATTACACGCCGGTTGAACAGTATGAGAAGTCCATAGGACCCTTCAGCTCTCCCACAGACGTGAGCGGAAATGGAGGCTCTATCGTCGTGCGCACCGCGATGGAGCCCGAGCAGATGACAAATGTTCTGCGTGCGACAATCCGCTCGATTGACCCTCAGTTGCCCCTCGCTCAAGTCCAAAGCATGGAGCGGGCGGTTTCCAATAGCGAAGCGCCACGCCGCTTTAACACCGTTGTCATCTCTGCCTTTGCAATAGCCGCGGCTCTACTGGCGGCACTCGGCATGTACGGCGTCATCGCCTTCTCGACTGCTCTGCGCACACAAGAGATGGCCATCCGCATGGCTTTAGGGTCGCAACGAGCCTCCATTCTGCGCCTCGTTTTTGCGTCTGCAGCGAAAGTGGCCATTGTCGGCTGTGCGATAGGGTTGTTGGGCGTGGCTGCGGCTTCCCGGCTGCTGGGCGCTTTCCTGTTTGGCGTCAGCCTCTTCGATCCGCTGGTCCTGACAACGGCCGCAGTTTTCGTACTGCTCCTGGCATGGCTGGCTTCATTGCTGCCCGCGCGGCGAGCAGCTTCCATAGACCTCATGAGCGTTATGCGCGCGGAGTGACGTTGGAGAGTCGGTGCCACCTCGATGAATTGCTGCCGCCTCTGGATGGCTAGAACAGTTTCGCCTGAGTGGGAGTGTCTAACGTGACAGGCGATGCGGACTCCGCATCGTCAATCCTTGAATTGTTGAGTTTCATGCTGACCGGATACCGGCGCATCAACTTTGCATCGTACGGTTTGAGAATGTCTCGAATTGCCTCAAAGTCGTTTACATCCGGATCGAGCCATAGATCATATTTTCCCTGCGGCACAATGACTGGCATTCGGTCGTGCAGTTCGGCGACGAGGGAATTCGGCCCTGTCGTCAAGACCGTGCAACTTTCAATGATTTCTCCGTCAGGACTCCTCCACTCATCCCACAATCCGGCGAACGCAAAGACCTCGCCCTCCCCAACCTCAAAGCAATACGGCTGCTTCACCGATCCCATTTTTCGCCACTCATAAAATCCATCCGCAGGGATGAGGCAGCGCTTCCTCAGAATCGAATCTCGAAATGCCGGCGTCGTGGTGACGGTTTCTGACCGGGCGTTTAGCGTCCGAGTTCCGATGCTCATGTCTTTGGACCACGACGGGATGAGTCCCCAACGCATAGTTGTGAAATGCTGAGACTTTTTGCCGTTTTCTTTCCGGACGGTTAGCACTGGCTGCGTTGGCGCGATGTTGTACCGCGGACGTTCTTCAATCTCATCGTCCGCGGCTCCGAACCGTTCGGCAAGATATTGCTTCGAGTGCGTCAGTCGGTATCGGTTACACACCAGTTCCATTGTCGCAAATTGGATGCTCTTGGGAAGGGCCCTTCGGCAACGGCTCTTGGTTTCCGGGATCAGAGTAAGAGCCCTCATTCGTTCCTTAGCGCCATCATAGGATCTAGGCGACTAGCTCGCAGGGCGGGAATCCACGCCGCCGCGAGTGCAACAGCGGCGAGGACTAGGGGCACAGCGGTAAAGGTCAGCGCGTCTGAGGATTTCACGCCGAACAACTGCCCAGCGAGGAGCCGCGTAAGCCCGAATGACGCCGCGACCCCTATGGCAACTCCCACTACCGTCATGTGGAACGCTTGACCCAGCACGAGCCCCAACGTATTACCTGGGGTTGCCCCAAGCGCTGCGCGCACGCCCAACTCATGCGTCCTTTGTTCAACGCTGTAGGACATCACGCCGTAGATACCTACCGCGGCAAGCAGGAGCGCGATCGTGGCAACAGACTGAGCAACAGCAGGTCGAAGTTCTGCCGTGCTGTCGAGTCGAGACTCGCCTGCTCCATAGTCCGAACATTTGTCACGGGCACGTTGGCGATCGTTATCAACGTTTGCTTCACCACCTCGCTGACGGTCATAGGAGCCACCTCGGGGACCGTGCGAATCAGGATCGCGTCGAGTGCCCTATTCATAAGAGCCATTGCCCTGTCGGGAATCTCGTAGGGTGACTCGTAAATGATGGGTGTGGCGCCGAACTCCAGCCGCTCGCGCACATCGCCCACTACACCCACGATTTCTGCTGGGCCTTGGTCAAATCCCGGACCTAATCGGTGACCGAGCAGGATAGTTTGGCCAACGGGATCCTCGATTGCTCAGAACTTTCGCGCCATGGCTTGGCTGATGACCACCATTCGACCAGACTCGTGTTCGCTCAGAAGTCGGCCCGAAATTAGCGGAATGCGAAGCACGTTAAAGTAATGTGGGGAAACGAAGCGCCACTGCACATCCCCGGTAAACCTGAACCCTTTGAGTGGAGCCCTTCCCGGAATATGACCTCCTTTGTGTCAGATGACTTGGGACCTACCCGTTTCTTTTCTGTCTTTCTAGGCACACTGGCCGCCGCGGCTCTCCTGCTGGCTTTGATCGGAATATATGGCGCTCTTTCCCTTTCCGTTGGCCAGCGCACCCGCGAGATTGCTGTTCGTGCCGCCCTGGGTGCTGAACGAATGAGCATATTTAAGCTTGTGATGAAGGAATCGTTGCTGGTGGTCCTGGTTGCAGAGGTTATTGGGATGGCGGGAGCAATGATTCTTGGCCGGTTCTTGTCAACGCTTCTGTTTGGCGTAACCCCAGCTGATCCGATGACGTTTTGCGGCGGTTGGCCTGGTGTCGGCCGTGATCGCTTTTGCCGCGAGTTACGTACCGACTCACAGCGCTATGGCATTGGACCCCGCGTTTATTTTACGCGGTGAATAAAATTTCTTGTGCCATGAACCTCGCATCGGTCCTGCCTTGACTCTTAACGCGTAGTGTTTATCTCAATCGGAGACTGAGGGTTGGATGACGAGCTAACAGGAAGTAACCGAATTGCTGTCGCGGTAGGGACGACCATCGCTGATCGCCTGGTAGGGTCGAGGAATGGCACCATACCCGTAGGCCCGGTCTATCCGTTACTCCCCGTTTCCTCTGGGAGTGCCTCATTAACCGAACCGTAGCTGGTTTCCATCCTCTCCTCTTACAACGGGCCTTAGTTATGTCGACGCTTCAGCATGACGAGTTGCTGACGCAAAGCGAGATTCTCGAGAAGGAGACTTTGCCGCCTGCGAAAGAGGCGGACCAGCATGCCGAAGCACAGCCTGACGAAGCGCACCATGCTCAGGATTTATAACAAAACGGTGGTGAGATGGCAGCAGCTATGTTATTGTTTTCACGCTCGGCTGGAGTTTTGGCGAACCACAGGTATAGCAAACAACTTCAGGACTACCTCGGCAGTGCCAAATCGAGAGACAGCGGCAAGAAAAAGGCTGAACGCGTTTAGCATCGCTAGCAGGCGTAGCCAACGAGCCTTGCCAATCGCAGTGTCGTCGCTGCTATGGCAGCGAGAATTGGGTCGTCGCGTACTATAGCCAACTTAGAGAAACCCGGTTTACCAGGCGCTACGGCTTCGGAAGCCGCTCATCAAATTTCCACCACAAGAATCCAAACCGCTTGTCTCGCTGATTCTGAATGGTGGTGACCACACCCAATCCTCCTTCGCGTAGAAACGTGATGGGTACGTATTCGCCCCCTGTATCCCGATGCGTAGACGCCGCCGGACGATCTGGAGAGACCCACGACCACATCTCGTTCTGAAATGGTTCCGCCTCGATCACTTCAGGCGGTTCGCCAGCGTCGTTCACTTTGATTTCCGCTACGTGCGTTCGCAGAGTTTCATTCGTTCCGGAAAACCATGTTGCTGCGAGTTCTCCCCGTCCGCGAGCAACAAGATAGGGAAAATAAGACAGCTCGTTCTGATCAACTAAGTGCCAAGTGGACCAAGTTCGGCCTTGATCGGTCGATCGACCTAGCCATATCCCTTTTGGGCCTCCCCAGAGGTAGTAAAGGCGGCCATCTGAATCCCACGCCAGCGGCTCAACCCAGCGGGGGGTTCCTTTGTCTTCGTCTGCACTCCAATCCCGCTGCCCGGGAGCCGCATACTTCTGCCACGTCTTGCCACCGTTTAAGCTGACGGCAATCAAATCAACACCGTCGGTGAACTTGTCTCCCCCTGCAGAACTTGGCGTAATGCGCACCGCCAGCTCGCCATGGGGCCCAACTGCTAGATGACTTGAACCACCTTGGTCATGGATTCGCGATCCCAAAGTCCAGTTGACTCCATCATCGTTGCTGGTGGCATAGCACACTCCTTCCCCGTCATTCCAAATAACGTGTGCCATTCCGTCTGGGCCGACGGCAACCCAAGGCCGATCATCGGAGGGATGCTTCGATAGAATTTTCCAATGCCAAGTTGCCCCTTCGTCCTTGCTAACGCCCACGGCAACGTGCGTGCCCGTCATGAGTTTCCTATCAAAACCCAACGTAGCGAAAAAGAGTTCATCTTTCGGACCAAATGCAAGGTCGACATCCGAGTTGCCCAAGGCTCCTTCTTCTTTTGTACCGACGTCCACACGCTGCCAACTCGCACCGTGATCCGGGCTGCGCCACAAATTCGGTCTCATTGCGGGATCGGAGTCGTAACCCGCGACGAAGAGCGTTCCGTCAGCTAGCTCAACTACCATCGGCTCCCGCGCCAATTTGTCGAGATGCTCCACACGCGCTGTCGCAACGAGCACCTTTGGCGTGCGGGTTCTCGCGATCGGCCCATTTCTTGTCGTTGCGAATGCGTTGAAGAGGAGCGATGCAAAGCCACAGGCGAACAGGACGATCATCGCCGCTAAAACGGACCTAGAATTTATGCCTTTGAACATGGAAACCATCCTCGAAGTAAAGCACCCGCTTGGAGATTGAGGCCCCCGCAAAAATCCACTCCGATGAGTGTAAGTATAAAACTGATCGCTCCGAAATCTAGACTCAGCTAGCTCAAGTCCCGATTTTAGTCGGAAAATCGAAAAACTGGAGGCTAGGACTTAACTTGGACAGCAACGGC
>DATDHE010000273.1:0-11008 GCA_036521695.1 Candidatus Acidiferrum sp.
AAAAATGCAAAAAAGTGACAAAATCCCTGTGGAAGTTCGCACCGGGGAGCTGGTGCAACCGACCTATGACCCGCCCAACTCAGCTCAGCCCAGATAACATACTCCGTTTTCTGCAAGTTACGAGAGAGCCGCTGTCGGCAAACGATATTGCGGCGGCGCTGCACATCGGGAAGGCGGCCCGCAAACCCTTGTTCAATATGCTGGTTAAATTGAAGAAGCGGGGGGCGATTGAGGAATTGCGGGGGGGACACTACCGGCTTGCGGGGAGGAAAAGCGAGGCGGAATCGGGGGGCAAGACCACTCGTTCGACGGCGCAAGGGTCTGTGGTTCCTGGTTCTGCGGGAAGCGGTTCCATAAAACAGAGCCCCCTGGGGCAAGGCTCAGCGGGAAGCGTTCGGCGGCCGGCGGAATCGCATTCGCTGGCGCGAGACGAGGTGCGAGGACGGCTCGTGCTGCACCACGACGGCTACGGATTTGTGGTGCCGGATGTAGCTATGCCGCAACTGGATGGCGACGTGTTTATTCCGCGCGACGCTATCGGAGATGCAATGCATGGCGACCGCGTGGTGGCGAAGCTGCAACGCGTGAGCGAGTTTCGCGGCGGGGGCTCGCGCGGCGGTCAGCGGGCGGAAGGTCGGATCGTGCGCGTGCTGGGGCGGGCGCATCCTTCGGTCGTGGGATTGTTTCGATATGGGCCGCGCGGGAATGTCGTTTTGCCTTATGACCACCGGATCCAACATGAGATCGAGATTCCGCCTGGAGACGAGCTGACCGCGGCGCTGCGGGAAAAATTAGGCCTGGGCGGCGATGCAAAAGACGGTGGCGCGCGCGGGAAACGCTTGCCGCAACTACCTGAGCTTAATGGCGCGGTGGTGAACGTGGAGCTGCTGCGTTATCCGCGCGCCGGAGCTGCTGCGACTGGGCGCGTGATGGAAATTCTTGGGCGCCCGGGCGATCTCGGCGTGGACATTGAGATCATCATTCGCAAGCATCATCTGCCGCACGAATTCTCTCGCGCTGTTTTGGAGGAGGCGGAGCATCGCGCTGCGCCGGTGAACGAAGCCGAGCGTGAAGGGCGGGAGGATTTTCGTCACCTGCCCATTGTGACGATTGACGGAGAGACGGCGCGTGACTTTGACGATGCGGTTTACGTGGAGCGCAGGCCGGATGGCGGCTGGAGCCTTCAAGTACATATCGCCGACGTGGCGCACTACGTTCGCACGGGGACAGCGCTGGATCAAGAAGCGCGGCTGCGCGGGACGTCGGTGTACTTTCCGGACCGCGCCGTGCCGATGCTTCCGGAGGCGCTGTCGAATGGAATGTGCTCACTGAAGCCGCGCGAGGAGCGGCTGGTGCTGAGCGCGCTGATGGAGTTCGACGCCGCGGGAAACATGCAGAGCTCGCGAATGACGTCGGGCGTGATCCGTTCGGCGGAGCGGATGACGTACACCGACGTGAATAAAGTGATCGAAGGCGACACGGACGCTACCGTTCGCTACGCAGGCCTGGCTGGACATTTTCGCGATATGAAAGAGCTGGCGCTGCTGCTGAACAAGCGGCGCAATGAACATGGCTCGATCGATTTCGATTTGCCCGAGCCGGTGATTGAGTTTGATGAGCAACAACGCATGACCAATATTGTGCGCAGCGAGCGGAATATCGCGCACCGGCTGATTGAAGAGTTTATGCTGGCGGCGAACCGCGCTGTGGACGGGTATTTGCTGAAGCGCGGAATCGCGTCGTTGCATCGCGTGCACGAAAAACCGGATGCGCGCAAAGTTTTGGAGTTCGAAGAGCTGGCGAGAGCGTTTGGTTATTCGCTGGGCGTCGCGGATTTGCACCAGCGGGAAGTGGCCGTGCGGCATGGCCGCGTTCCTGCGCCGGCGAAGGCGGGGCGGCCGGATTCTTATGGCCACGGTCGCGAGCGTGGAATGAAGGTGGCGCTGCCCGGTGCCACCGAGTTGAAGATTACACCGCAGCATTATCAGCGACTGCTTCAGAAGCTAGCGGGCAAGCCGGAGGAGCGCATTGTTTCTTACTTGATGCTGCGCTCGCTGAAGCAAGCGCGCTACGCCGCCGAGCCGCTCGGGCATTTTGCGCTGGGGTTTGACGAGTACACGCATTTTACTTCGCCGATTCGGCGGTATCCCGATCTGATCGTTCACCGCATTTTGAAGTGGGCTCTGGAGCATCCGCACGCCGCTGCGCCGGCGGCAAGCCATGCGGCGCGCGGCGTGGAAGCGACGCTTTATTCGCAAACGCAGCTGGAGGAGATCGCGTCGGAAACCTCGGAAGCGGAGCGCCGCGCGAATGGGGCCGAGCGCGAGTTGATGGATTGGAAGACGGCGCAATTCATGGAAACGCATCTTGGCGAGGAATACGAGGCGCTGATTATTTCTGTGCAGAAGTTTGGATGTTTTGTCGAGTTGTTCCTAGTTTTCGTGGAGGGATTGCTGCCGATCAACGCGCTCGAAGATGCAGCGGGTGCGCGCTGTGTCTTTCGCGAGCGCGATCATGCGATTGTCGCGCTGTCCGGAGGAGAAGGACGGCGCGGCGCGACGGAAGCGCGGCGTGGACGCGGCGCTATGCCCAAAGAGCGCGCCTGGCATCTGGGCGACCGCGTGCACGTTCGAGCGGAGCGCATTGACCCGATGCGGCGGCGGGTGGAGTTTGCTATCGCCGAGGTTTCGTGATGTGAGACGTGGCGCCATTTTGTTTGCACTGGCACCGACGGTGATGGCCGCAGCTGCTTGCAAGGGAGAACGCTCCGGCAGGAACGTGTGTCCCATCGATGGGCCAGCGCCGGAATGGACTGGCCGGCAAAACGGAGACTCTTGCGAGTGCCTCCACTACAATGCAGTTGAGCGCCAGACCCACTCCTGGTGGGCCGAATGCGACCTAACCACGCCTAAAAAGGCAAACCAAGACTAGCATTTCGCCGCGTCTCAGCGCTTGGCCACACTTCCACATCTGCTATGCTTTAATGCTGGCCATATAGGCCGGAGCAGTCCGACTACCCGTAAGAGAGGATTGATCATCGTGAGTACGTCCACAGCTTCCGAACGCGCCGTTAAGCGCGTGCACAATTTCAATGCGGGGCCAGGGGCTTTGCCGCTTCCTGTGCTTCAGCGCATCGGGGAAGAATTGCTTGACTGGCGCGGGAGCGGGATGTCCGTGATGGAAATGAGCCATCGCTCGCCGGAATTTGAGAGCATAAATGCGGCGGCGGAAGCGGGATTGCGCAAGCACCTGGCCATTCCCGATGACTACGCGGTACTTTTCTTGCAGGGCGGCGGAAGCATGCAGTTCACGATGGCGCCGATGAACCTGTGCCTGCCTGGAAAACCAGTGGACCTGATTCACACCGGAACTTGGACGGCGAAGGCGCTCGGCGAATTGAAAAAAGGGATTCTGCATAACGTCGCGGCATCGACTGAGGCGGACAAATTCGCGCGGTTGCCACGGAAAGATGAAATCAAGTATTCGCCGGATGCTTCGTACGTGCATATGTGCACGAACAATACGATTGAGGGCACGCAGTGGACGGAGATGCCTGTCACCGGCGGCGTGCCGCTCGTTGCGGACATGTCTTCGGATATCGCTTCACGGCCCGTCGACGTGAAGAAATTCGGGCTTATCTTCGCCGGCGCGCAGAAAAACCTTGGGCCCAGCGGCGTCACCGTCGTGATGGTACGCAGGGACCTTGCGGAGCGCGCGGACAAAAATCTGCCGACGCTTCTGCAATACCGCACGCACATCAAGGAGAAGTCGCTGTATCACACGCCGCCGACGTTCGCGATCTACATCGTCGGACTGGTGATGGAATGGATCGATGCCGAAGGCGGCATTTCTGGAATAGAAAAACGCAACAACACCAAGGCAAAGCTTCTCTACGACACGCTTGAAGCCAGCAATGGGTTTTATCGCTGCCCCGTGGAAAACTCTTCGAGGTCTAAGATGAACGTGGTTTTTCGCGTTGCTGGCGGGAATGAAGACATCGAAAAGCAATTCGCCGTGGAAGCCGCCGAAGCGGGCCTTGTTGGCACGCCGGGGCACCGCTCCGTGGGCGGGATGCGCGTATCGCTCTACAACGCCGTGACGTTGGGCGCCGTCGAAGCGCTCACGTGCTTCATGCACGAGTTCCAACGGACGCGGGGCTGATAAAGATCAGAGAATCGGCTAGACCAGCCGGCTGGAAGCCGGCGCTACAGCGGAACCGCCGGGCACGCCGCATTGCAGGACGATGAATATTCACAGATCGCACAGGCAAGAGTGCCTGTGCTACCCGGCGGCCTCGCCAACCCGCTTTCCACGCGAACCCACGTTTCCCCTTGTACTTCGACAGGAAGGGGCGTAATGTCTCTTGTCGAAGTGACAGGGGAATCCGTTGATGGCGCAAAAGAGAATTGAACTTCCACAAGGCACGCTGGACCTGCTGATTCTTCGCACGCTGGCTTTGGAGCCGCAACACGGCTGGGCGATTTCCGAGCGCATCCACCAGATCTCGAGCGACGTGCTGCTGATCCAGCAGGGTTCGCTCTATCCAGCGCTGCACCGGCTCGAGCGACGCGGGTGGATCAAAGCGAAGTGGGGCACGTCAGAGAACAACCGCCGCGCGAAATATTACGAACTCACCAAAACCGGCCGCAAACAGCTTGAGCTTGAAAAAGATTCCTGGAAAAAATTGGCGGCTGCCGTCGCGCAGATTCTGGAGACGGCGTAAGGAGGCTCAGTGTTCAGCGATCTGTTCTTCCGCCTTCGTTCCCTGTTCCGCCGCGATACCGTCGAATCGGAAACCGACGCGGAGCTGCGCTTTCACTTCGATCAGCAAGTCGAGAAACACATGAAGTCCGGTGTAACGAGGGAAGAAGCCCTGCGGAAGACGCGCATCGATTTTGGCGGGCACGAACAGCTCAAGGAAGAAATCCGTGAAGCGCACGGCGTGAATCTCATCGAGACACTCTTTCAAGATATTCGTTACGGGCTGCGGATTCTCGGGCGCACACCGGTGATCTCCTGCGTTGCGGTGCTCTCGCTGGCTCTCGGCATCGGTGCGAACACGGCGATCTTCAGCTTGATGGACACTGTCATGCTGCGAATGCTTCCCGTGCAAAAGCCCAAAGAGTTGGTGCAGGTGCGGATCCGAGACCCGCGGGCGCCAAATGACGAGCCTGATTCCACATTTACAAATCCCCTTTGGGAAGAGCTGCGAAACCGGGAGGATTTTTTCTCGGGTATTTTCGCGTGGAGCTTGACGCAATTCGATCTTGCGCAAGGCGGTGCCGTGCACGACGTAAACGGCATGTTTGCGAGCGGTGAGTACTTCTCGACACTGGGTATCCGCCCCGCCGCCGGCCGCTTGATCACGGCAGCCGACGACAAGCGCGGCTGCCCAGGCATTGCCGTATTGAGCTATGGCTTTTGGCAGGATCATTTTGGCGGGGCGCAGAACGCCGTGGGCAGCACGCTCTCTCTCGACAACCGCATCTTCAACGTAATCGGCGTAAGCGCGCCTGGATTCTTTGGCTTGGAGGTGGGCAACAAGTTTGACGTCGCCATTCCAGTTTGTGCCGCTGAAATTTTCGACGGGCCGAAATCGCGGATGGACCGGCGTTCCTGGTGGTGGCTGAACGTGGCGGGTCGCAGCAAACCTGGCATGAGTCCCGAGCAATTGATGGCGCGGCTCGGCGTGGTTTCGCCTCGGGTCTTTGCAGCAGCGTTGCCGCAGGACTGGGAGGTCAAAGATCAGCAAGACTTTCTCAAACGGTCGTTCCAAACCGTTCCCGCCGCGACTGGCACTTCTTATCTGCGCCGCCAATTCACACAACCGCTTCACATTCTGATGGGCGTCGTGGGGCTCGTGCTGCTGATCGCCTGCGCCAATATTGCGAGCTTGATGCTGGCCCGCGCGTCCGCGCGTCTCAAGGAAATTGCCGTGCGCAAAGCACTGGGCGCTTCGCGGGCGCGGCTGATTCGGCAATTGCTGACGGAATGCGTGTTGCTTTCCACTGCTGGCGCGCTCCTGGGCATTCTCTTTGCCCGTTGGGGAAGTGCGCTGTTGGTGCGCTACATCTCGACGGGAGACAACAAAGTTTTCCTCGATCTGTCCTTCGACTGGCGGATATTGAGCTTTACCGCAGGCGCGGCGATCTTCACGGGGATTCTGTTTGGCGTGCTGCCTGCGTTTCGCTCTACGCGCGTGTCGCTGACTTCGGCGATGAAGGGCAGCCAGGCAATCGATACCGACAGTCGTGCCAAATTTCGTTCGGGAAAATGGATTGTCGCTTCGCAAGTGGCTTTGTCGCTTGTCCTGCTGGTAGCCAGCGGCCTATTTTTGCGCAGCCTGGTGAAACTTGTCACCATGGACGTGGGTTTCGACCGGAACAATGTCCTTATCGTTCGCGCGAATCTGCACAACGCGAAAGTGCCGGCGGAGCAACAGCCTGCGATGTTCGATGAGATCGAGAGCCGGTTACGGGCGCTTCCTGGCGTGGTCTCCGCGAGCCGGTCCGTCATGACTCCCGTCAGCAATTACGTTTGGAACAGTGACCTGGAGGTGGATACGCCAAATGCGCCGACGGGCGATGCCGCCCTAGCGTTCTTCAATTTCATCTCGCCTGGTTATCTGGGAACCGTGCGCACGCGGCTCCTCGCTGGCCGCAACTTCAACGAGGGTGACACCAAGACCGCCCCTCGCATCGCCATCGTGAATGAAACCCTGGCGCGAAGATTTTTCCCGAACGGAGATGCGCTGGGAAAATATTTCCGTGTCCACGTGGATCCAGGTAAGCCGGAACCGCCCATCCAAATTGTTGGACTGGCGAAAGATGCCAAATACGAATCGCTGCGCGAGGAGGCTCACGCCACAGCGTACTTTCCCATTGCGCAAGTGACGGAGCCCGTGGAAGAACAAGTGTTCGAGCTGCGAACAGCGATGCGTCCGTCGGCGCTTGTGCCCGCCGTGCAGGACACCGTGGCCGGCGTGAGCAAAGCGGTTCCACTCGATTTCGGCACGCTCGCCGAGCAAGTGAACGATTCACTGGTGCAAGAACGACTCCTCGCCCCTCTCTCCACTTTTTTTGGCGCTTTGGCTTTGCTACTGGCGATGATCGGCCTTTACGGCGCTTTGAGTTATCTGGTGGCGCAGCGCCAGCGCGAATTTGGGATTCGCATGGCGCTTGGTGCGCCGCGAGATTCCATACTTCGGTTGGTGATGCGCGACGTGATCATGGTTCTTGCTGGTGGCCTCGCGGCAGGAGCCTGCCTCGCCTTGGTAACCGTCGGCGTGCTGAAAAAAATGTTGTTTGGGCTTGCGCCTCACGACGCTTTCACGTTTATCGCCGCGATTGGCGTGCTTTCGGCCGTCGCAATCGTCGCCGGTTACCTGCCTGCGCGGCGCGCCATGCGTGTCGATCCGATGGTGGCTTTGCGGTACGAGTAGAACGACCTTGGCCTGACAATGTTTGCGGTTGAATGGGGAGTTGGATCGCGATGCTGAGTGACCTGTTGTTTCGTCTACGGGCCTTATTTCGACGCCGCACCATGGAGGCAGAGATGGACGAGGAACTGCGTTCGCATTTCGAGAACCACGTCGAGAAGCTTGTGGCTACTGGATTGTCGCGAGAAGAAGCCATCCGCCGAGCGCGCATCGAATTTGGCGGCTACGAGCAGCTCAAGGAAGATTGTCGGGATGCGCGTGGCGTGAACCTGATCGAAACGGTGCATCAGGATGTGAGTTACGCGCTGCGAATGCTCCGCGGCAGTCCGGGCTTTGCAACTGTTGCCATACTTACACTCGCTCTCGGCATCGGCGCTAATACCGCCATTTTTTCGGTGATCGATTCCGTTCTTCTGCGCCCGTTGCCCTACCAGAATCCTGCCGGCCTTGTGATGGTGTGGGAGAATGATTCGCAGCACCCGAATCCGCACAACACGGTGTCTCCGCCGGATTTTCTGGACTGGCAAAGCCGGAATAGCGTCTTTGCCGAAATGTCTGCGCTGTTCGATCAACGCGCTAACCTCACCGGAAACGGACTTCCTCAGGAAGTTGTTATCCAGGATGTTTCCGCGAATTTCTTTTCTGTTCTGGGTGTCCGTCCGATCCTGGGGCCGGGATTCACCGCGGAAAATGGCAAGCCGGGACATGACGACGTCCTCGTTCTCAGCTACGGCTTTTGGAAGGAGCGCTTCGCCAGCGATCCCGGAATCATTGGCAAGCCAGTCGTCTTGAACGGCCACCCGCAGATCGTCGTGGGCGTTGCGCCTCAAAACTTTACGTGGTTCATCAAAGACGGGTCGTTCACGGGAGCGAAGCCGCAGATGTGGACTCCGTTTATCTTCCCGGCGTCGTTCAGCGATCGCAAGGGCGTGGGCCGCTTCTTGACCGTCGTCGCGCGGCTGAAACCTGGCGTAACTGCGCCACAAGCGCAATCGGAGATGAATACAATCGCCGCCCGTATCGCCGAGGAGTATCCCGATTTCAACGGCTACTGGGGCGCCAACGTAGTGTCTGTGCGCGACCAGATCTCCGGCGATTTGCGTCCCGCGCTCTTGATTTTGCTCGGCGCCGTCGCTTTTGTCCTGGTGATTGCTTGCGCGAACGTGTCGAGCCTCTTGCTGGCGCGCGCGGCGGCGCGCGAAAGAGAGTTTGCTGTGCGGTCGGCCATCGGCGCGAGCCCGTGGCGGATCGCGCGCCAGCTACTAACGGAGAGCGTTTTGCTCGCGCTGATCGGAGGGGCAATCGGCGTGGCGCTAGCGGTGGGGGGTACAAACCTTCTGCTTGCCGCGAGCCCGGAAAATCTTCTCGATTTGCGCTCTATCCCCATTGACCGGCGCGTTTTGGCCTTCGCCTCCGGCGCTACTCTACTTGCTGGGTTGTTGTTCGGCTTTCTGCCTTCGTATATCTCCGCACATTCGGGTATTTCCGAAACGCTCAAGGAAGGCGGCCGTGGGTCGTCCGCCGGGAAACGGAGGCGATTTGCGCGCAGTGCCTTTGTGGTCGCGCAAATGTGTCTTGCACTGGTTTTGCTTGCTGGTTCCGGGCTGCTGATTCGCAGCTTCATTCGGCTCGTTGGCGTTGACCCGGGTTTTGATGCAAGTCATCTGCTCACCTTCAAGGTGTCGCTTCCCTCCTCGAAATACGGCAAGGACCCGGCGTGCTTGGCCTTCTTCCGGCAGCTCCTTGCTAGGATCTCTGCACTTTCCGGCGTGCGTTCCGTCAGCATGAACAGTTTTCCTCCATTCTCCGGGCTTGGTTCGGCAACCGGAGTTCATGTTCTCAGTCAGCCAGAGCGTTCGCTGATGGATCTTCCCGAGGCCGCGGTTAGAGTCATCGGGAAGGACTATTTCCCGACGATGCAAATTCCTTTGCACTCTGGCCGCACGTTCAACGAACAGGAGCTGACCGAGGAGCGCCACGTGGTCATTGTCAATCAGGCGTTTGCGGACCAGTACCTCAAAGGCGTAAATCCGCTGGGCCAAAAAGCTGTCATCTTTATGAAGAGCCTCCAGGAAAGCCAGAATACGCCGTCTGAAATCATCGGCGTGGTTGGCGACGTCCGCCAAATGGGGCTCGATACGCCAGCCGAACCAACGGTCTACTGGCCGCATCCCGAACTCGTCATTTCAGAAATGACGATTCTTGTTCGCACGGAAAATGATCCTCTGACGCTCGTCTCCGCGGTGCGCAACGAGCTTCAGCAAATGGATCCCGAACTACCCATGGCAGCGATCTCTACCATGGACCAGCTCCTCGCTGACTCGATTTCCCGCTCGCGGTTCACCATGCTTCTTCTCGGGATATTTGCCTGCATTGCCTTGGTACTCGCCTCGGTGGGCATTTACGGCGCAATTGCTTACAGCGTCACGCAACGCACTCAGGAGTTCGGCATTCGCATGGCGCTTGGCGCGAATCACCGCGACGTACTTCGCCTTGTCCTGGGCCAAGGAACTCGCCTCACTCTTCTCGGCGTCGGCCTCGGGATCGTCGCCGCGCTCATCGTCACACGCCTCATGGCCACACTGCTCTACGGCATCACCGCCACCGATCCGCTTACGTTTACCGCTGTGGCGTTGCTGCTTGCGCTCGTTGCTCTTGCCGCGTGCTACATACCGGCGCGCCGCGCAACTCGCGTCGATCCCATCGACGCCTTGCGCTATCAATAGGCCGATGAGCACCGAACCAGTGTCTGAGAAAATCAAGAAGCCGGAAGTACGCCATGTTCAGTGATCTATTGTTTCGTTTTCGTGCACTGTTCCAGCGCAAAACCGTCGAAGCCGAACTCGACGAAGAACTCCGCTCGCATTTCGTGAATCAAGTTGAACAATTTATTGCCTCCGGCGTGCCGCGCGAACAAGCCATTCGCCGCGCCCGCCTCGAATTCGGCGGCTACGAGCAGCTCAAAGAGGAATGCCGCGACGCCCGCGGCGTGAATTTCATCGAGACACTCATCCGCGACGTGCGGTTCGGTTTCCGAGCCATGAAGCGCAGTCCCGGGTTGACACTCGTGGCTGTCCTATCGCTGGCCCTCGGGATCGGGGCGAACACGGCTATGTTCAGTTTGCTCGACGCCATCCTGCTGAAGTCTCTGCCAGTGCAGAATCCTTCGCGGCTGGTTTTGTTCGGGGCCGGCAGGTGGGGCGGAAGTCAGGATACGCTGCCGGATCGAAGCTGGGAGTTATTCTCCTCTCCCTTTTACCGCGAGATCAGCGAGCAAAATGCGGTTTATGCCGGCGTCACCGCCATCCACAGCGTCGAGTTCACCACGCATGGCGGGGTCGACGGCGGCAGTCCGGAACTGCTGAAAGCCGATCTGGTTTCAGGAACTTTTTTTTCGGTATTGGGCGTAAAGCCGGTCCTCGGCCGCTTGCTCAATGAGGCCGATGATCAATCGCCCGGCGCGGGCCCCGTCGCCGTGGCGAGCCATTCCTGGTGGAAACGGCGCTTCGGAAATAATCCGTCTATTCTCGGAAAGACTTTTCGGTTCGAATCGACGGTTTACACGATAGT